>DAISKH010000120.1:0-7370 GCA_036821105.1 Limnohabitans sp. | reverse complement strand
TTGCGCCAAAGCTTGTGGGTGGGCCATCACCACCTCCAAGTCTTCTAGAGAATTGTTTTGGCGAAGCAAATGGTGCTTGACCAAGAGACTCACCTCGCCCACCACGTGAACACTTGAGCGTAGAAATAAATCCAAGGATCTGGCCACCACGCCTTCGGACGTGTTCTCCATGCCCACTACGCCAAACTGCGCTTGGCCTGCGGTCGTGGCGTGAAACACTTCATCAAAATTGGCGCAATACAACAATTGTGTTGAGCTGCCAAAAAACTCGATGGCCGCCTCTTCACAAAAAGTGCCCTGTGGCCCTAAAACTGCCACGCGTTGCGGGGCCTCCAGCGCCAGACAGGCCGACATGATCTCTTGCCAGATATGGGCCACGTGGGTGGCCTCCAAGGGTCCAGGGTTGTGGGTCTTGATTTTTTCGATGACCTGGGCTACTCGGTCGGGACGGAAAAAGGGAGAACCCTCGCGGGCCTTGATCTCACCAACTTGGAGAGCCAGTTTGGCGCGCTCATTCAAGAGTTGCAAGAGTTGCTGGTCTAGCTGATCGATCTGGACTCGCAAGGCTCCCAAGCCTTCAGACTGGACAGGATTGTGCTGGGGTTGAGGAGGCTGGGTCATATAGGTCGGTCTCTAACAGGTAAAGAGGGATTCAGGGTTCGGGAGGGCTTGGAGGCGGGCGATATCAGGTGAAAAAAGATGAGGGCAATGAAATAGAGGGCGTTGGTTGGCGACCATGGCGTCAACTTGACGACCGGTCAACTGAACCGGACGACTTGAAGACCGGACTCAAGTTTAAAGGTAGAAATTGCTTTTTTGCAGAGGTTTTGCACCAATAAGATGAGTGGATAAGAATCAAGTTGTTGGCTCACCCTGAAACTCTTCAAGGCAGACCCACATCCAAGCAGGATCGTCTCTGAGCTCCAAGCCTGCTAGCAGACAGTTGGGAGGCGGCGCTCAAGCCTTGGTTCGCTCAAACTCGCGCATGAAGCTCACCAAAGCCTCAACCCCCTCAAGGGGCATGGCGTTATAAATGCTCGCTCGCATACCGCCCACAGACTTGTGGCCTTTGAGTTGTAAAAGTCCGGCCGCTTTGGCGCCTTGCAAGAACAGATCGTTCAGGCTCTCGTCTTTTAAATAAAAGGGCACATTCATCACTGAGCGATTCGCTATGGCAACGCGGTTTTCATAAAGTTCAGAATTATCAATGGCGCTATAAAGCAATTGGGCCTTTCTTTGGTTTCTAGACTCCATTGCCAAAACCCCACTCAGCGCACCTTCCTTTTGCCGCTTGAGCCACTGCATGACCAAGCCAGCGATGTAGATTGAATAAGTCGGTGGGGTGTTGTACATGCTGTCAAATTTAGCCACCAAGTTGTAGTTAAAGGCGCTGGGGCAAATTGGGAGGGCACGCTCCAAGAGATCTTCTCGAACAATCACCAAGGTGAGGCCTGCGGGGCCGATATTTTTTTGTGCGCCAGCAAAGGCCAGACCCACTCGGCTCCAGTTCACAGGATGCGCCAAAACATGCGATGAAAAATCGATCACCAAGGGCGCATTGTGTCCCAAAGCTTTCAGGTCAGGAATATCATGGCACTCCACGCCGTGGATAGTTTCATTGGTGCATAAGTGAACGTAACTGGCCATCGGGTCCAACTGCCACGAACTGGGGTCAGGTAAATGACGAAATCCGTCACTCTCAGCACTGGCAGCAACAGAGGCATTGCAATATTTTTTGGCTTCAAGATAAGATTTCTGACTCCATGAGCCGCTCAATACAAAATCGACCCCTTTGCCTTGGCTCAAATTGAGAGGAACGATCGCGTTTTCAGCGATACCGCCCCCTTGCATGAACAAAATTTTGAAATGATCCGGTACAGCCAAGAGCTCTTTGAGGTCTTGGTGGGTTTGTTCATAAATGGAGATGAACTCGCGCCCTCTGTGGCTCATCTCCATGACGCTCATTCCACTGCCGTGCCAGTTCGTCATCTCCTGGGCAGCCGTCTCCAATACCTCAAGAGGGATGGCTGCAGGCCCGGCAGAAAAATTAAATGCTCGCATGAACAAAGGCTCTTTAAAACGACGAAAGGGTTGAGATGGGGTTAGAGAGACAACTCATGATTATTAAGTGTTGTCACTAGAGGATTCACCCCCACTCGGACCTGCGTCAGAATCGATAGCCCCTTCGCTCTGGGTGTTCTCAGACTCCAAGTCGGCTAAAACATTGGCATCGTTTTCAACAATCCTTTGCAAGCCACTCAATTGAGAACCTTCATCAAGCGCAATGAGTTTAACCCCCTGAGTTGCACGTCCTAGCTCTCGGATTTCGGCCACTCGTGTTCTCACCAGTACACCACGGTCGGTGATCATCATGATCTCCTCATCCTCGTGGGCCAAGGTGGCGGCAACGACCTTACCGTTTCTCTCTGACTGCTGAATAGCAATCATGCCCTTGGTGCCTCTGCCGTGGCGGGTGTACTCGCCAATGGGTGTGCGCTTGCCGTAGCCGTTGGCCGTGGCGGTGAGCACACTTTGCTCCTCATCTTCGGCCACCAACATGGCAATCACGCTTTGACCCTCATCTAGACTCATACCGCGTACGCCACGTGCGTTGCGTCCCATGGGCCTGACATCGTTTTCATCAAATCGAACGGCCTTACCACCATCACTAAAGAGCATGACATCGTGTTTGCCATCGGTGAGAGTGGCGCCAATCAAGAAGTCTCCAGCATCCAAGTCCACTGCGATGATGCCGGCTTTACGGGGGTTACTGAATTCGTCCAAGGCGGTCTTTTTGACGGTTCCCATGGAAGTCGCCATGAAAACATAATGGTCGTTGGGAAAACTCCTCATCTCAGCCGTCAAGGGCAAGACCACATTGATTTTTTCTCCCTCTTGGAGAGGGAACATGTTGACAATGGGGCGGCCGCGAGAGCCTCTGGAGCCCACGGGAACTTCCCAAACTTTGAGCCAATAAAGACGACCTTTATTGGAGAAACAAAGAATGAAGTCGTGGGTATTGGCAATGAAGAGTTGGTCAATCCAGTCATCATCCTTGGTGCTGGTGGCTTGTTTGCCGCGACCCCCGCGTTTTTGTGCCCTGTATTCAGACAAGGGTTGGCTCTTGAAGTAACCGCTGTGGGACAAGGTCACCACCATATCGGTGGGGGTGATGAGGTCTTCGGTGGCCAAGTCTTGTGCGTTCATCTCAATCACACTTCTGCGGGCGCCCAACTTGGTTTGGCCAAACTCTTGCTTGACATCGCTCAGTTCACTGGAGATGATGGCTGAGACGCGCGAGGGTTTGGACAAGATGTCGACAAAATCATCAATTTCTGCCATCACTTCTTTGTACTCGCCAACAATCTTGTCTTGTTCAAGGCCCGTCAAGCGTTGCAAGCGCATTTGAAGGATCTCTTGCGCTTGGGTCTCGCTTAATCGGTATAAGCCGTCCGCGCCCATGCCAAACTCTTCTTCGAGACCTTCGGGGCGATAGTCTTTGGGATTGACGGGTTGGCCATCGAGTCTCGCGCGGGTCAGCATCTCTCGGACCAATTGACTGTCCCAAGACAGGGTCATCAATTCCGCTTTGGCAATGGGCGGTGTGGGTGCTTGACGGATGATGCGAATGAACTCGTCAATGTTGGCCAAGGCGACAGCCAAGCCCTCTAATACATGGCCACGCTCACGAGCTTTTCGCAAATTAAAGACAGTGCGACGCGTAACGACTTCGCGGCGGTGCTGTAAGAAGATATCAAGCAACTGCTTTAAATTGCAAAGCCTGGGTTGCCCATCCACCAAGGCCACCATGTTGATGCCAAAGGTGTCTTGGAGTTGAGTTTGCTTGTAAAGGTTGTTGAGCACCACTTCGGGGACTTCACCGCGCTTGAGTTCAATCACCAATCGCATGCCAGACTTGTCTGACTCGTCTTGAATATGGCTAATACCTTCAATTTTCTTTTCGTGAACCAACTCGGCCATGCGTTCTTGCAAAGTCTTTTTGTTCACCTGGTAAGGCAACTCGTCAACAATAATCGATTGGCGCTGGCCCTTGTCGATGTCCTCAAAGTGGCACTTGGCACGCATGACCACGCGCCCACGACCCGTGCGGTAGCCGTCTTTCACGCCGTTGATGCCGTAAATGATGCCCGCGGTGGGAAAGTCTGGAGCTGGAATGATGCCCATTAACTCATCAATGCTGCTGTCAGGGTTTTGCAAGAGGTGCAAGCAAGCATCGATCACTTCATTCAAATTGTGAGGGGGGATGTTGGTGGCCATTCCCACCGCAATACCGGCCGATCCATTGATGAGTAAATTGGGGATGCGGCTGGGTAAAACCAAAGGCTCTTTTTCTGAGCCATCATAATTGGGGCCAAAATCGACAGTCTCTTTGTCGATATCAGCAAGCATCTCATGGGCTATTTTGGCAAGCCTAATTTCCGTGTAACGCATAGCCGCGGCATTGTCACCGTCAACTGATCCAAAGTTACCCTGACCATCCACGAGCATGTGGCGAAGAGAAAAGTCTTGTGCCATGCGAACAATGGTGTCATAAACTGCAGAGTCGCCGTGAGGATGGTACTTACCAATCACATCGCCCACAATACGGGCAGATTTTTTGTAAGGGCGGTTCCAATCGTTATTGAGCTCATGCATTGCAAAGAGCACCCGCCTGTGCACGGGTTTGAGGCCATCGCGTGCGTCTGGCAATGCTCTTCCCACGATCACGCTCATGGCGTAATCCAGGTAGCTGCGACGCATCTCGTCTTCTAGGCTAATGGGCAAGGTTTCTTTTGCGAACTGGGTCATTGATTCAAGCCGATCTTCATACAAAAGTCACATTCTAAGTGTCTATTGGGGTTGGCTTTTGTGTCGCATTACTGCAACAAACGGTGACCCAGAGTTGACTTAAGTCAGGTATGTAAAGGCACTTCATAAATGAAATGCACCACTGTGGCACAATAACTCTATTGCTCAACTTGACTTCAAGTCTTGGACTTGGAGTTTTCTGGGCTTAGTTTGTATTCGTTTCTTTCCAAGAGGTAAAAATATGAAAAAATTAAATCAGTGGTCCTTGCTTCTCATTAGTCTTGGTTTGGTTGCATCTGTGACCAGTGTTCAAGCCAATGACAACTGGCAAAGTGCTTCCGGTCCTTGGAAAAATTCAACAGGACAATGCTATCGCGATAGCAATTGGACTCCTGCTACTGCTGATCCAAGTTGCGATGGCGCACTCCAACCTGCACCAGCACCAGCACCTGCACCTGTTGCCCAACCTGCTCCAGCACCCAAGGCCGCTCCAGCACCCGCACCCGCTCCTGCGCCTGCAGTTGCTTCTAAAGTAACTTATGCAGCAGATGCGTTCTTTGATTTTGATAAATCAGTGTTGAAGCCTGAAGGCAAAGCAAAATTGGATGATTTGGTTGCGAAAATTAAGCAAATCAACCTTGAAGTGATCGTTGCCGTGGGTCATACCGACGCCATTGGTACTGTGGCTTACAACCAAAAATTGTCAGTTCGCCGTGCCGAGGCTGTTAAAGCCTATTTGGTCAGCAAAGGCATTGAGAAAAACCGTATTTACACTGAGGGCAAGGGTAAAAAGCAGCCCATCGCTGACAACAAGACAGCCCAAGGCCGTGCTAAAAATCGCCGCGTTGAGCTCGAAGTTGTGGGTACACGCGCTAATTGATCTGTAAATTTTGAGATCTAAAAAACCCGCTTCGGCGGGTTTTTTGTTGCTCGAAGTCCTGAGCTCTGTGCTGGTGCACTATCATGGACTGTGAACTACGTGATTGGGTCATCCGTACCCATTGAGACTTTTCGAAGGACAAATGTTCAATGAATACTTCCACCAATGTTGACCCTAGCGAGCTTGCCAAGTTTTCTGAACTGGCTCACCGTTGGTGGGACCCCAATAGCGAGTTTCGACCGCTGCATGAAATCAATCCACTTCGATTGTCTTGGATTGAGGAATTCACCCCTTTGGCAGGGCTCAGAGTCTTGGATGTTGGATGCGGTGGTGGCATCTTGTCTGAGGCCATGGCGAGAAGGGGTGCAGAGGTTTTAGGCGTTGATTTGGCGACCAAGTCCTTGCGTGTGGCTCAACTGCATGCGTTGGAGGGCGGCGTTAAAAACGTCCAGTACCGGGAATGCAGTGTTGAGACGTTAGCCCAAGAGTTACCCGAGCAATTTGATGTCGTCACTTGTATGGAAATGCTCGAGCATGTGCCCGATTTTGAGTCGGTGGTCTCATCATGCAGTCGATTGGTCAAGCCTGGAGGGCGGGTGTTTTTCTCCACCTTGAACCGAAATCCAAAATCCTTTCTCTTTGCAATCGTGGGCGCAGAGTATGTGCTCAATTTGTTACCTCGTGGGACCCATGAATACCAAAAATTCATCAAGCCCAGTGAACTCGCTCAGGCGTGTCGTGCGAACCGCTTGGAGCAAGAGAGCATTCGCGGTTTGACCTACAACCCCATTACGCGTCGTTACTGGGTGAGCAAGGACCCGAGTGTGAATTACTGGGTGGCGACCCAAAAGGCTGCTCAATGAAGTTGCACCCCCCCAAAGCCGTTTTGTTTGACTTGGACGGCACACTCATTGACTCTGCACTCGATCTTGGGGGTGCGGTGGATGAGATGAGGCATTTGCGTGGTCTCCAAAGGCTGGGTGCAGAGCACTACCGGCACATGTGCGGAGCAGGTGCTCGGGGCCTTTTGAAGCTGGCCTTTGAGATGACCCCCGAGAGCCCTCACTATGATGCGATGAAGGAGGAGTTTTTCTCCCAATATGAGCAAATGCTGACAAAGCGAACCCATGTGTTTGAGGGTGTGCATGAAACCATTGATTCCTTACTTCATGCGGGCTTGGGCTGGGGCGTGGTGACCAATAAGAGCGAGCGGTTTACTCATCCCATCGCAGCCCATTTTGAGGTTTTCAAAACCGCTGGGGTCGTGATTTGTGGAGATACCACACCCCATGCCAAGCCTCACCCTGAGCCACTGCTGGAGGCCGCAAGGAGACTGGGTCTGAGTCCTGAGATTTGCTGGTATGTGGGAGATGATTTGCGCGATATTCAAGCGGCAAAGGCTGCAGGTATGGTGAGCGTTGCGGCAACCTATGGTTATAGGGGAGAAACCAACGATGTGGGGAGTTGGGGGGCCGATTACGAAATCAACACACCACTTTCGCTGTTCAAATGTTTGGCTTTGACTTAAAATAGCCATTGAGGGGCTGCACTGGTTTCGACACGGGTTCGGACGCGACGCAGGGCATGTCGAGGTTCTGTCACCTCGTTAATCAGCAGAAAAAAAACTAACTGCAAACGACGAACGTTTCGCACTCGCCGCTTAATCCGGTGAGCCTTGCAA
>DAISKH010000119.1:0-10025 GCA_036821105.1 Limnohabitans sp. | reverse complement strand
GTCTCGGTGAGCCTGTGCGCGTGGATGGGGTCGTGGTCCGCAGGGGTGCTGGGTGGTTTTTGGCTTGGAGCGTGGGTGGCGTTGGCGGGGGTGCAGCAAATGGTGCTTCGCTTAAAGCGACCTGGCCGCATCGGAGGTTCATTTTGGGGTATGCAACTCGCTCATCTAGGACTGGCCATTGTGGTGATGGGAGTGACGGGGGTGAAATCCTTTGAGGTTGAGCGTGATGTGCGCATGGGCATTGGAGATGAAGTCCAAATCCAGGCCTACACCTTCAAGCTCATCGGCATGCAAGACGTGAAAGGACCCAACTACCAGGCGGTGCGGGCTCGCGTGCAGGTGCTTAAAAATGGGCAAGAGGTGAAGACCATGCTGCCTGAGAAACGTCACTACTACTCATCGGCCATGCCCATGACTGAAGCGGCGATTGACTCGGGTTTCTTACAAGACTTGTATGTGTCCTTGGGGGATGCTTTGCAAGGCGATACACCGCAGTGGAGCATGCGCGTTTACTACAAACCCTTTGTGCCTTGGCTGTGGGTGGGGGTGTTGGTGATGGTGCTCGGTGGATTTTTGGCCGCCTTGGACCGTCGGTACCGCGTGGGATACGCGGTCTCAAATGCCCAGGGTGTTTTGTCGCCCCAGACCGCGCGGGCTTGAGTAACACAGGAGAGGCAGATGAAAAGACGTTTTTTCTTGATTCCGTTGGTGTTTTTCGTGGGCTTGCTGATATTTTTGGGCTTGGGTTTACGACATGACCCAAGAGAAATTCCGTCTCCTTTGATTAACCAAGCTGCGCCCGCATTTGATTTGCCAACGCTCACCAGTGACCAGCGCTTCAGTCCGAAAGATTACTTGGGCCGAGTGTGGATCTTTAATGTGTGGGCCACGTGGTGCGTGGCCTGTCAGGCCGAACATCCTGTCTTGGTGGCCTTTGCCAAAAGCTCGGGCCTACCGATCGTGGGCTTGAGTTACAAAGAGATCCAACCCCAGGATGAGGAAAAATCTCCCTTGAGTTTGGAGGCCAAGTTGACCTTGGCGAGATTGCGCTCAAGAGTTTGGTTAGGCCGGCATGGCGACCCTTATCAATTGAGTGTGTTGGACTTGGATGGTAAGGTGGGCATTGATTACGGAGTGTATGGAGTTCCGGAGACTTATTTGATTGACCCCCAAGGCGTGATTCGTTACAAACACATCGGCCCGATGAGCTCGGAGATCTTGGCCAACGAGGTGTTACCGTTGGCGCGCTCATTGCAAAAAGGCTCTTAAGAGCCACTCTTACTCATCGACCTCCATGAACACACTGTCACGCTTGATGGATATAGTTTGGTTTCCCGAGAGGGCGCACTTACTGCGCCTACTGCTCTTACTGCGTCTTGCTCCGCTCGTGGTCCTCTTTTATTGTCTGGCTCACATCTCTCACAGCTGGGCTGGGCAGGCTCAACCCATGGCCCAAGATCCTCAACTCGAGCAGCGCATGATCGACATCGCGCAAGAGCTTCGTTGCTTGGTCTGCCAAAACGAATCCTTGGCATCTTCTCGAGCCGATTTGGCCGAGGACTTGCGCCGTGAGGTTCGCACCTTGCTTCAACAGGGCAAAAGCGATGAGGAGATCAAGACTTATTTGGTCGCCCGTTATGGTGACTTTGTCCTCTATCGCCCACAAGTCAAGCCCATGACTTGGGTGCTTTGGTTTGGGCCGTTGTTGGCGATGTTGCTGGGCTTATTGGGCTTGGTGGTTTATTTGAAACGTGGCCAATCGAGCTCAGCACATGAGGGCATCAAGCCTTTGAGTGAGGAGGAGCGTGCGCGTTTGCAAGACTTGATGAAGGATGGTCGTGGTCTCTAATATTTTGTTTTTTCTTCTAGCGCTTCTGTTGGTGCTGGGAGTCGTGTCAGTTTTGGCATGGCAAATGCGCTTGGGAATGTCTGAGCACCATCCCGAGACAGTTTCACCACTGCCTAGTGCACCGGCAGATGAGGACACCCAGGGGGGTGGGTCAACTCAAGCGAGAGACGAGTCTTTTGCCAAGGATGCTCGGGAGACGCTTTTAGCGCAAGCACAGATTTTTCGTGCTCAACTCAGTGAGCTTGAACGAGAGAGAGACACCGGTCTATTGAGCGAAGAAGATTTTGCACACGCACACGATGAACTCGCTCGTCGACTGCTCGAAGATACCCAGAGCTTGGACGCCACAAAAGCCTCTTCACCGCAAGTACCCAAAGATCCCCAACCTCAAAAATCCGAAAAAGCCTTGTGGTTTGGACGCAGCATGGCCTTTTGGTGGAGTGTAGGTTTGTCTGGATTTTTGATGTTCTCTACGTTGGGTCTTTATCACGTGTTGGGTGAGCCCGATGCCATTGCCCAAAGCTCAGGCGCAGGCCAAGATGAAGCCCTCCAACAAGGCCACGGGGCTAGCGCTGAGGACTTGAATGCCATGGTCAGTGATCTGAGCGAGAGGTTAAAAAAGGAGCCCAACAGTGCGGATGATTGGCTCATGCTTGCACGCGTGCAACGCACCCGTGAGCACTATGAGGAGGCCAATGAGGCTTTCAAACGATCTTTGGCACTGAGCCAAAACACCGATGTCCTCATCGAGCGTGCCGAGGTGGTGGCTTTGATGCAAAAGGGGCGTTTTGAGGGAGAGCCTCTTCAAATCATCACCGCTGTGTTGAAGGCCGATCCAGACCAATCCAACGCCTTGCTGTTGGCGGGTAGCGCTGCATTCTCTCAAGGCCAATTCAAATTGGCGCTTGAGCGCTGGACGCGGGTGAGAAAAAGCATGGATGATCAAGCACCCCAAGCGCACAGTCTGGACCAAGTGATTGCGATGGCGGCTGAACGCGCTGGCCTTCCTCCGCCCAAAGTGAGCCAGCCTGCGGGGTCAAGCTCAGCATCCTCATCGGTTGGCGCAAGTGCCAATGCGGGTGCTGCAGGAAGCATCTCTGGACAGGTGAGCTTGAGTAAAGAACTTCTCTCTCAAGTCTCTCCCAGTGACACGGTCTTTATTTATGCCACCCAAGCCGATGGGCCTCGCATGCCTGTTGCGATCATTAAAACCCAAGTGAGTGCATTGCCCTTGTCCTTTGAACTCAACGACAACTCGGCCATGAGTCCAGAGCGACGCATCAGCTTATTTTCTTCTTTGAGTGTGCACGCCCGAATCTCCAAATCTGGACAAGCCATTGCACAACCCTCTGATTTGGGTGTTACGGTGAGTCCTGTGAAGATTGGTACCCGAGGTTTGGAGCTCAAGATTCAGGGTCTTTATAAGCCTTGAATTCAACGCTTGTGGGGTTTGATGATCTGAAATTGAGGTGAGGAGGAGATGATTATTCAGCGTTTCATCCTCGCCTTAGTGGGAGTGGGTGGAGAGGGGTGGAGAGGGGTGAAGAGGGGGTGTGACGGGTGGCGATCAGTTTTGAAGATTGCTGAAGGTTACTGCAGGTTATTGCAGGTTATTGCAGGTTATTAAGGCTTACTAAGGCTTACTAAGGCTTACTGAAACTGACCTATGTTTGCCAAATAACACTGATGGGACATATTGATTGAGCCCTTGAACTTGGGCAGTCCCATCCCCCACTGCATAGACGCTGGCTTAAACGCTCAACTCATCAAAAAACCATGCATGCGCGCAAAGTGCAAGGTTTGGGTGCGGCTTTTCACGCCCAAGCGTCTAAAGAGGCGCCATAAGTGGACCTTGACCGTGTGCTCGCTGATGCTCAACTCAGCCGCAATATCTCGATTGGAGAGTCCGCGGTCAAGCATCAAAATCAATTGTTTTTGTCGCTTGGAGAGTTTAGTGTCACTGCCTGGCGCGAGGGGCAACTCTTCATCTTCGTCCTCGGTCGTTTTCTCTTCCACGAATAGACCTGCGATGGCGCTACTGATATCGTTGGCAGCCATGGATTTTTCGATATAAAGATCTGCCCCAGCTTCTAAGCACGTCTCCTCGGCCTCACCCGCAGGCATGGCGGAGATCACCACCAAGGGCACCTCAGCATACAAGCCCTTGATGTCAGAGATGGCATTGGCCCCCTTCACACCTGGCAATAGCAAATCCAAGACAAAGAGCTGCGGTGAGCCATTTTTAATGATGGCCGCTTGCAGCTCGCTTAATTTTTCCAACTCCACCACTTTGGAGGCGGGTTTGATACGGCGCAACAACATGCCCAAGGCTTGGCGCACCAAGGGGTGATCATCAATGACATATAAACTCATGATTTGTCTTCCTGCTTAGTAGTTGAGGCCCATGGCCTGACGCACGTCTTTCATGGTTTCGCGAGCCGTAGCGCGAGCTTTTTCAGTGCCCGCATCAATGATATCGCGAACCAATCGGGGTTGTTCGATGTAGCGCTTAGCGCGCTCGAGCATGGGTTGCTGCTCAAGCACGATGGCATCGATGACAGGCTGCTTACATTCGAGGCAACCAATGCCTGCGCTTTGGCAGCCGTTTTGAACCCAATGTTGGGTTTTTTCATCAGAATAGATTTTGTGGAACTGCCACACGGTGCAGCGCTCAGGGTTGCCAGGATCATCTCGCTTGATGCGAGCAGGATCGGTGGGCATTTTGCGCACTTTGCTCTCCAGCGTTGCACGGTCCTCTCGGATCGCAATGGAGTTGTTATAGCTCTTACTCATCTTGGCGCCGTCAAGGCCTGGGAGTTTACTGGCTTGTGTGAGTAACACCTGGGGTTCTGGCAAGATGCTGGATCCGGTTCCTTTGAAATAGCCCTCCAAGCGCTCTTTGTCAGCGGGTTCGAGTCGGGCGTCATTGTGTACAAAGCCCATCGCACCTTCGAGCGATTTCAGATCCCCAGTTTCTTGGAATTTTTTTCTCGACTTCTCAAACCGTTTGACCTCATCGGGGGTCAACTTAGCGTAGGTGAGTGCTAACTTTTCTTCGAAATTCACCTCTCTACCGTAGAGGTGATTAAAGCGCCTGGCGGCCTCACGGGTGAGCTCCACATGTGACGCTTGGTCCTCTCCGACGGGGACATACTTGGCCTTGTAGATCAAAATATCGGCAGCTTGCAGTAAGGGATAGCCCAAAAAACCATAGGTTGAGAGATCTTTGTCTTTGAGCTTTTCTTGTTGATCCTTGTAGGTCGGAACACGTTCAAGCCAACCCAAGGGAGTCCCCATGGCCAAGAGCGTAAAGAGCTCCGCGTGCTCTGGGATGCGGCTTTGTAAAAAGAGCGTGCAGCGTTCGGGATCAAGTCCTGCGGCTAGCCAGTCAATGACCATTTCATAGACGTTTTTCTCAATCACCTCCCGGCTTTCGTAGTGGGTGGTGAGAGCATGCCAATCGGCCACAAAGAAGTAGCAATCCATGCTTGTCTGCAGGCTCACCCAGTTCTTCAAAGCGCCGTGGTAGTGCCCCAAGTGCAAGGCGCCTGTTGGGCGCATGCCCGATAAAACTCGTTCTTTCATACGCTCACAAATAAAAGGTGGTCCAAGGGACTGAGTAGCCAAGAGATAACGCCATAGGTCAGGCTCATCAAGGGCTGCATCCAAATCCGGTTGACTGCCCCCACCATGACCAAAAACATCACCACGAAAAATCCATAGGGCTCAATGCGCGAGTAAGACAAGGCTTGTCGCATGGGCAGCAATCCCACGACAATGCGGCCGCCGTCAAGAGGGGGGACCGGAAACAAATTGAAGACAAACATCACAACATTGACCAACACGCCCGCTTGGGCCATGCTGACAAAAAATGTTTCTGTAAATCCAATGGCATTCATAGCGTAGAGCAGCAAAAACCAAAGAAGTGCTTGTGCAAAGTTGATCATCGGACCCGCCAAAGCAACCCAAACCATGTCACGCTTGGGGTGACGCAAATTGCCAAATCTCACCGGTACCGGTTTGGCATATCCAAAAAGCATGGCGCCATTGGTGGCAAAGTAGAGTAAGAGTGGCATGGCGATGGTGCCCACAAGATCGATGTGGTTCATCGGATTCAACGTCACCCGACCCAAGGACCACGCAGTGTTATCGCCAAAAAAACGGGCGGCATAGCCGTGCGCTGCTTCGTGCAAGGTGATTGCAAACAAAACGGGCAAAGCAAAAATTGAAACAGTTTGTATGAGTAAATTGATATCCACACATCAATTGTGACATTGAACGGGCCTATTTGTAATTAAAAGTTACACCTAAAAGCAAAAAAACCAGAGTAAATTAAGCCCTTTTTACCTCATACAACTTTTAAATTTCATATGACGAAATGCCTAAAAGCTCCAAGGATCCCCGACCTTGTCGAATCAAGGTGGGGGCGAGGCCTTTGTCCATGGGGGTGAGGTCGAGCACGGTGGTGGGCAAACTGGGTACTGCACCTGAGTCCACAATGGCGCCCAATTGGCGCTCGAGTCGAGCGCGGATGTCTTGTGGGTCACTCAAGATGTCATTGCTCTCCGGCACGCTCAAAGTGGTGCTCACAATGGCGCGTCCATGCAAGCTTAAAAGCATTTGGAGGGCTGCGTGATCCGGAACACGAAGGCCAATGGTTTTTCTCTTAGGCTGACTTACCCGTTTGGGGACCTCCTTGGTGGCCTCCAAGATGAAGGTGTACGGGCCTGGGGTGGCGGATTTGAGCAGACGAAATTGTCGGTTATCCACTTTGGCATACGTTGCGAGTTGGCTCAAATCCCTGCACATGAGGGTGAGTAAATGGCTCTCATCCACGCCTTTGATGCGGCGCATTTTTTGCACAGCCTCTTGGTCATCGAGTTGGCAGACCAAGGCGTAGCAAGAATCGGTGGGCATGGCCAAGACTTGTCCCTTTTGAAGTAAGTCACAGGCCGTTTTTAAAAGCCTTTCTTGAGGATGGGTGGGGTGAAGTTCTAGATATTGGGCCATGGTTGGGAGCTCATCGGTCGCTTTCAGTCTCAGGGAATCAATCCTCTACCCAGAGCAAGAATCATGCTACGAAGCCCATGATTGATCAAGAGATTAAGCCATTGAAGAACCCAGAGGCCAAATCCAGTGGTTCTTTGGTGACACGGGGTGTAGGGAATTAAACGTTATAGTGTATTGAGTATTCAGAGCACTGTGCTGAGAATTGTTCAAAGGAGAATTTTGTTGTGAACACTACACCCCGGCGGTTGGCATTTAGAAAATTATTGGACATTGCACCTCGTGAACCCCGGGGGTGTGTTTTTCCGGCATCGGTATTTGATCCCTTATCGGCTCGCATGGCCAAAGACCTGGGATTTGAAGCGGGATTATTGGCAGGATCCATCGCCTCCATGTCGGTGCTTGGTGCACCAGACTGGGTGGTGCTCACCTTGAGTGAATTGGCCGAGCAAGCCCACCGCATTTGTCGTGCGTCAGACTTGCCGCTGATGGTTGATGCTGACCACGGGTTTGGTAACGCACTGAACGTTCGACGCACGGTTGAGGAGCTTGAGAGTGCAGGGGTGGCAGCCCTCACCATCGAGGACACGGTCTTGCCTCTAGCGCATTCCAAAGCGGTGAACGATGTCATCTCCCTCGCCGAGGCCAAGGGTAAATTTCAAGCTGCACTCGATGCCCGCCAAGATCCCCACTTGTGTGTGCTTGCCAGAAGCACTGCGCTTTTGAGTTTGCCTATCGATGAAGCCCTGTCTCGAATGGCGCAATATGCGCAACTGGAGGTGGATGGGTTGTTTGTGGTGGGCGTGAAGACGTGGGAGACTTTGCAAGCGGTGCAAAACGCAGTTCATGCTGTAAAGCCGCTGCCTTTGGTGCTTGGCAATACACCCAAAGCTATGCAAGACGCCCATCGGTTGGCCTCCATGGGGGTGAGCATGGCCAATCAAGGGCATGAAAGTGCCCAAGCCAGTGTCCTCGCCGTCTACGAGACTCTTGCCCGTATTCGCCGAGACAATGGCTTTGAGCCCAATCAGCGGTCACTCGAGGGTAAAGCCGTGATGGATCATTACCTACACGAGTCACAGTACGAAGAGTGGCTCAAACAATATGTGAATACTCAGTTGTGAGGCGAACTTTAAAGCTCACTCTTTGTTGAATACTCAGTTGGATGACCGCATGTTTTTTTTACACAATTTTTTCAGTAAATCTCTCAAAACCACCCTCCAGTCTCTCCAGGGTCTTTTGCCTCTCCAGCCAATAAGCCAGCGTCACTTGCTTCGAAGTGGATTGAGGGTTGCCGTTCATGGACTTGTCCTCGTGTCCTTGCCCGCTTGGGTGCAAGCTCAAAGCCTGTCATCGCAGGCCTCCAATGCCAACCCAAGCGCTTTAAGTAACGCTTCAACTAATGCAAACTCCTGGCCCAACGCAGCCATTCACCTCGTGGTCCCTTTTCAAGCAGGAGGGTCCACCGATATGTTGGCGCGCTCGATGGCGCAGGTGTTGTCCGCTCGACTGCAGCAGCCCGTATTGGTTGACAACAAGCCTGGGGGAAACGCCACCTTGGGCGCAGGGTTTGTGGCCAATGCTGCACCCGATGGCTTAACTTGGCTCTTGGTACAAGCGGGATATGCCTCCAATGTTTCACCAACCAAGTCAACGGGTCGCGAGAGCGCCAGCAAACTTGCCACAGTGAGTTTGCTCGCATCAGGTCCTTTGGTGTTGACGGTGAACGCTGATTTTCCGGTGAAATCCGTTCAAGAGTTATTGGCCATGGCCCGTGCACACCCAGGAGAGATTAATTTTGGGTCGGCGGGTACGGGCTCCTTGCCTCACTTGGCCAGCGAGTTGATCAACGTGATGGCGGGCACACGCATGACGCACATCCCCTACAAGGGTTCTGCTCAAGCACTCAGTGATGTGTTGAGTGGGCAAGTGCCCGTTTACACCATGAATTTGGTGTTGAGTTTGCCCTATTTGAAAACAGGCAAGTTGCGAGCATTGGCCGTCACAAGTAGTAAACGCTCCGCCATTGCACCGGAGATCCCCACACTCTCAGAGTCAGGTCTTACCGGGTATGACATGAGCACTTGGTATGGTTTACTCGTCAATGAGGCCACGCCCAAAGAGTTGGTGCTCAAGATCAACCGATCGGTGTTGGAGGTCCTGAAAAGCCCAGAGATCACTGACAAGCTCTCCTCAGAGGGTATGGCCGTGGTCGCCAGTTCTCCCCAAGAGTTTCAGGTCTTTTTGAACAAAGAAAGTTTGAAATTTGCCAAAATCATTCAGTCTGCAGGCATCCACCTGGCGCAATGAAGCTCTCGCCGTGCACCCAGGGAGATGTAGTAGGCGTCAAAAACCGTTGCTGAGCTTGATTAACACGCCCATTGTGCTTTGTTCATCCCCTCCCATCAACACCGACTCGGGTATTGATGGCAACGTTCAGTCAAGTCGGTGGTGTGAACCTCTGGTCTGAACCTCAGGCCGCTTCACACCTGTTTTTGAACTGAAGCACTTGCTCCAACGTGTTCTCACCGGTTTGATCGGGCGGAAAAACATTCCAAAGCTCCGATTGTGGGAGCAACTCCTTCAGAGCCCAGGCAGAAGAACGGGTGTGCCGTGTGTCCGCTCCTGACATGATGAGTGCTGGGATATTGATTTTCATGAGTTCCTCGCCACTCGCACCCGAGGGCATGGTGTCATTGAAGATGGTGTCTCGGCTTTGTTCACAAATGTGAATGTAGTGCTCCACATCCATGGCCATCAAGCTCTTGGCAAATTCAGGATATTGCGCACTTGGACTTCCCCAGGGGCCAATCTCTGGATCCATCCAAAAGTTCTCTCCCTTGGGGGCTCGGGCCACAACAGCCGCCAGCCCATGTTCGCGGACAAAATTGATATGGCGTTCAAAAAAAGTGTGCCCTTTCTTTTGCCACAAAAAGCCACCGACAGGCCAATGCAATAAGAGTCCTTTGCACGCCTCGGGGTGACGCACCGCAAAAGCCGCCGCCAAAGACGCCCCCATGCAGCAGCCCAAAATGTAGGCTTGTTTCTCGCCAGCCAAATCCAACAGCGCTTTGGCCTCTTTGACATACAAGTCCCAGTTCAGCGGCTCGACTCGACCGGCAGACTTGCCGGACTCACGGCGATCATAGGTAATGGTTTTGAAGTGTTT
>DAISKH010000118.1:0-10210 GCA_036821105.1 Limnohabitans sp. | reverse complement strand
CGGTGGGAAAAGGGACACGTCGTCCCAGAGTACAACACCATCATAATTAGAGCTCCCTTGAATCAAAAAAGAGTGACCAGTCTCACACTGCGTCACTCTAAAAACGCTGCTCGGATGAACCTGCCCCTTTGTTCAGTCAAAGGAGGGAGGTTTCCCGAAGAGCTGCATCTCAGTGTATGTCTTTCCAGTACGCTGCGTTGAGTCTCCAAGCGCACAGTGTAAAGAGTAAGAGAAATAGCAACACCCACACACCCACTTGGATACGGGTGTTTTGAGCGGGCTCGCCCATCCACTGCAAATAAGCCACCAAGTCACCCACGGCTTGGTCATACTGCGTGGACGTCATGGTCCCAGGGGTGACCTGAGTCCAGCCTTTGAATTCTTTCACCTCTTCGTCGTGCTCCATCTTGGTCTCAAAGACAGG
The DNA here is from genome assembly GCA_036821105.1 of Limnohabitans sp. Taxonomy (GTDB): domain Bacteria; phylum Pseudomonadota; class Gammaproteobacteria; order Burkholderiales; family Burkholderiaceae_C; genus Limnohabitans. Next base: position 9,786 of record DAISKH010000118.1, on the reverse strand, counting down.
GGTGCGCACCCCTTGGAGTTGCCACAACACATGGGGCATCGCCACATTGGGATAGACCAAGTTGTTCCACCCGGTGAGTTTGCTGTCGTCTTTGTAGAACGTGCGCATGTAGGTGTACAAGTAGTCAGCCCCAGAGCCTCCGCGGCCAGCGCGTGAGCGAGCAATCACCGTCAAATCGGGGGGCACTCCACCAAACCAGCCCTTGGCCTCTTTGGGGTCCATGGAGACTTTCATGGTGTCGCCCACTTTTTCAGTGGTGAAGAGCAAGTTGTCCTTGATTTGCTGCTCCGTCAAGCCAATGTCCTTCAAGCGATTAAAGCGCATGTAGGCCGCACTGTGACAGTTCAAGCAATAGTTGGTGAAAATCTGCGCACCATGCTGCAAAGCCACCACGTCATTGAGTTTATCGGGTGCTTTGTCCAGAGGGAATCCACCCTCCTCGGCGTACACCTGAGTCAACCCCATGAGGGCGAGTAGACAAGTGATTAGGATCTTTTTCATCGGTATCAACCTTTGGCAGTTCTTAATAGGTTCAAGGGTTTGGGGAGTAAAGGGTCAACTAAAACGCGCTTCAATGCGCGTGAAATACCACGCGCTCAGGCACAGGTTTGGTTTGACCGATGGTGCTCCACCAAGGCATCAACAAGAAAAATCCAAAGTAAAACAACGTTCCCACTTGGGAGAGTCGCTCGCCAATGTGTGAGGGAGGCTGTGTGCCCAAGTAGCCCAACACAAAAAAGACCACCACAAAAATGGCGTACATGGCTTGGTGCCATTCGGGTTTGTAGCGAATCGATTTGACTTCGCAGTGATCAAGCCAGGGCAAGAAAAAGAGGATCACCACAGCAGCACCCATCACCACCACACCCCAGAATTTAGCATCCACAGAGTACATCATGACAGCGAGTCCCAAGGCGAGAACGGCGACGACCGCTTTCAAAAAGCCTGAGATCTGTGCTTTGGTGATCGTGAGTGCGCCAGCCGCCAAGACGATCACGATGAGGACATTGACCATCTCGCTCGTGATTGCACGAAGCATTGAGTAGTAAGGCGTAAAGTACCAAACAGGTGCAATGTGCAAAGGCGTCTTCAAGGGATCCGCTGGGATGAAATTGTTGGCCTCAAGGAAGTAGCCTCCCAACTCAGGGGCAAAGAAGATGATGCCTGCAAAGATCATCAAAAACACGCCCACACCCATGATGTCGTGCACAGAGTAGTAGGGGTGAAATGGAATGCCGTCCAAAGGAATACCTTGGGCATCCTTTTTCGCTTTGATCTCAACACCGTCTGGGTTATTGGAGCCCACTTCGTGCAAAGCAATGATGTGCGCAGCCACCAAGCCCACCAGCACCAAGGGCACCGCAATCACGTGAAAGCTAAAGAAGCGGTTAAGTGTGGCATCTCCCACCACATAGTCACCCCGGATCAAAAGCGCCAAATCTGGACCAATAACGGGCACAGCGGAGAACAAGTTCACAATCACTTGAGCGCCCCAATAAGACATCTGTCCCCAGGGGAGTAAGTAGCCCATGAAAGCCTCGGCCATCAAACACAAAAAGATTGTGCAACCAAAAATCCACACGAGTTCACGTGGCTGGCGATAGGAGCCATAAATGAGGCCCCTGAACATGTGCAAATACACCACCACAAAAAACGCTGAAGCGCCCGTGGAGTGCATGTAACGAATGAGCCAACCCCAAGGCACATCGCGCATGATGTACTCCACTGAGGCAAAGGCCATGCTCGCTTCGGGCTTATAGTGCATGGTGAGGAAAATACCTGTCACGATCTGCAGCACGAGCACCAATAATGAGAGTGAGCCAAAGAAGTACCAAAAATTAAAATTCTTGGGCGCGTAGTACTTGGACAAATGCTCTTCCCACAGCTTGGTCGCTGGGAAACGGTTGTCCACCCAATTCATGAACTTCTCACCAGCCGAGGCGTTGGGTGAAATTTCTTTAAAGTGTGCCATGTTCGTTAACCCTTCGTTCAAGCTTTTTTGTCTTCGCCAATGATCAACTTGTTATCTGACAAGTACATGTGCGGAGGGATCTCTAAATTATCGGGAGCGGGCTTGTTTTTAAAAACACGTCCAGCCATATCAAAAGTCGAGCCATGGCAGGGGCACAAAAAGCCACCGGGCCAATCATTGGGCAAGGAGGGCTGTGCACCGGGCGCAAATTTATCGCTGGGTGAGCAACCCAAGTGGGTACAAATGCCCACCGCCACAAAGACCTCAGGCTTGATGGAGCGACCCTGGTTGCGGGCGTACTCGGGAGTGAGCTCAGAGGGCTTTCTCTCGGATTTGGGGTCAGCGAGTTCGCCCTCGACGCTGGAGAGAGCCGCGATTTGCTCAGGGGTTCTTCTAATGATCCAAACGGGCTTGCCGCGCCACTCCACAGTGATCTTCTCACCGGGCTTGACTGCAGAGATATCAACCTCCACCGAAGCTCCAGCGGCCTTGGCACGCTCAGACGGTTGAATAGAACTGGCAAAGGGGATGGCCGTTGCCACAGTTCCCGCTGCACCCACGCACGAGGTGGCGATCAGCCATGTGCGCTTACTTGAATCAATTGTGTTGTCACTCATGAAAGTCCTCGATGAAGCCCAAACGCTAGGGTTAACCTTGTATTGTATCTGAGTGTGAGGGCAAGATTCAATAGCGGTGTTTTAGCCTTGTTTTAGGGTTATAAATTAATGGATTTATATAGAAATTATGGGGACAAGCGCTTGGCCACCCCCAAAGCCGCCCACAAACTGTCCTCACGGGCACGTCCTGTTCCGGCCAAGTCAAATGCAGTGCCATGGTCCGGGCTCGTCCTCACCAGTGGCAGGCCCAGGGTCACGTTGACCCCTTGATCCAGACCGAGATACTTCACCGGGATCAGGCCTTGGTCGTGGTAGAGCGCCACTACGGCATCAAACTCACCTGGTTTTTCTGGGGTCGATCTGGCTCGCATGAACACAGTATCTGGGGAAAAGGGCCCCACAACATCGATCCCCAAAGCCTGCGCCTGGCTCAAGGCGGGCGTCAAAATCTCAATTTCCTCTCGCCCCATGAGCCCGCCCTCGCCGGCGTGGGGGTTCAGACCACTCAAGGCCAGCTTGGGGGCACGCCCCAAACTGCGGCTCAAAGACTCATGGGTGATTTGTAAGGTTTGCAGCACCCCCTGAACGCTCAAGCTTGAAATGGCTTCCTTCAAAGAGACATGAATGCTCACCAGCACCACCGTCAACTCGTCATGGGTGAGCATCATTCGAACGGGCAACTCTGACACTGTTGTCCCCATAAAACGTGCGCACTCGGACTGAAGCATCTCGGTGTGACCGGGGTAAGGCCAGGCGGCCAAGGACAAGGCTTCTTTGTGAATCGGAGCGGTGACGACGGCCCTCACCTGATGGAGCAGTGCGGCTTGGGTGGCAAGGACGATACTTTGCGCAGCCATCTCGCCCGATAAAGCCTGGATACGACCCATGGCGGGCAAGGCCCGGTTACTTAAAGCCTGGGCCACCTGTGGGTCTAGCTCTCGGTGATGTCGCAGGCCCAAATCATGGCTCGGTCCAGCTGCAGTTAGAAGCTCCAAGCCTTGAGCCATCTCGCCCCAATCCTCCAAATTGACCACTCGAACGGGTCTAGGTCTGGCCTGGTCTTTGCCAGCATGGGGCACCCTTAAGCTTGCATTTGCATTTGGATTTGCACTTGCACTTGCACTTGCACTTACTCCTGCCCCCTCCCCCAAATGGGCCAAGCCCTGCAACCTCACGCCATCCCATGAAAGTGCCTCCAGTTGGAGTTGCCCCTCGGGGTCCACCCACCTCAAGGCTCGCTCAAAGACACCCAGGTGGCCAAAGACCACGGCCTCGTGGGAGAGTTCGGGGTGAGCTAAAAAACACTTGAGCACGATCTCAGGACCAATGCCCGAGGGGTCTCCTTGGGTGATGGCCACGGGAAGACGCTCAGTCACTCGTGTTGCCCCTCAAGCCGGATTGTCGATATCGACAAATTCATAATCTAAGGAAAAATGCTCAGCCAAGTGAGCGCCAAAGGCGCGGGCACCGCCGCGCTCGCTCGCGTGGTGTCCACAAGCGACAAAGGCAACGCCGCACTCCCGCGCCAAATGCAGTTGTGGCTCCGAGATCTCGCCAGTGATAAAAACCCGTGCACCGGCTTGCACAGCCGACTCAAAATAGCCTTGCGCGCCACCACTGCACCAAGACACCACCCCCAAGGGTGCACTTCCGTCAAAACCAGGAGGCTCTATCGAGAGGGGTTTTCTCTTCAATTGGTGCTCTATGCGCGAGAGTAAGCCTTGAAGGCTTAATGAGGGGTTGGTGGCTGTGCTTTGGGCCTCACGTCCTTCAAGCGGCTTCATCCGCCCTAGAAGGCCCAGATTTTGTTCCCCAAAACTGCCCTGCACCTCAAGCCCTAAACACTGGGCGAGTTGCGCATTGTTGCCGTAAACGGGGTGTGCATCCAGGGGCAAATGGTAAGCCAACACGTTGATGTCATGGGCTAGCAAAGCGGCCAGGCGTTTTTTCATCCAACCCGTCACCGTACCGTTTTGGTTGCGCCAAAAAAGCCCATGGTGCACCAGCAAAGCCTGGGCTTGGGTCTGGATAGCGTACTCAATGAGCGCCAAACTGGCGGTCACACCACTCACCAATCGAGTGATGTTCGCCGCCCCCTCAACTTGGAGGCCATTGGGGCCATAGTCCTTGAAGCGCTCAGGCCCCAAAACCGAATTGGCATAATTGACCAGAGCTTCTCTATCGGTCATTGAGGCTCGCCTCGGCGCCCCTGTGGGCCTTGGGACTCTTGGGGTTTCATTTTGGGTCGCTGCGAGGGCGTGACCGTGATGGTGAGCTCATCGTTTTTACGTTTGATCTTGAACGGCACACTCTCGTTGGGTTTGAGGCCCGCCACTGCGCTCAAGAGCTCAGCCACATGGGCAACGGGTTTGCTACCCACTTGCTCGATCACATCGCCTGGGCGCAATCCTGCTTTGAAGGCGGGAGCGTTTTGCAGCACCCCCGTCACCGCCACACCCTTGATGGTGGGGTCTTTCAAGCCAAAGGTCTGCATGAGTTCAGGGGTCAACTCATTGGGCTCCACGCCAATCCACCCACGGGTGACCTGCCCATCCTTAATAATGCCCTCCAGCACTTGTTGGGCCGTGGAGACGGGGATGGCAAAACCAATGCCCATGGAGCCACCGGAGCGGAGAAAATCGCGGTGTTGATGCCCATCAAATTGCCATACACATCCACCAACGCACCCCCGGAGTTGCCGGGGTTGATGGCGGCATCGGTTTGAATAAAATTCTCAAACGTGTTCAGGCCCAACTGATTGCGCCCCAGCGCCGAGACAATGCCACTGGTGACCGTTTGCCCCACACCAAATGGGTTACCGATGGCGAGCACCTGGTCTCCCACTTGCAAGCTCTCCGAGTTACCAATGACGATGACGGGTAGACGATCGAGTTTGATTTTAAGAACGGCCAAATCCGAGTCTGGGTCCACGCCAATCACTTTGGCCTGGGCTTTTCTGCCGTCATTCAAACTCACCTCAATCTCATCGGCCTCTTCCACCACGTGGTAGTTGGTCAAGATATACCCTTGGTCACTCACAATGACACCGGAGCCCAAGCCTACCTGAGCGCTGTTGTCCTCAGGTTCGCCAAAAAAGTGTCTGAACCATGGGTCCATGGGCGAGAGGTTTTTATCGGGCGCTTTACTGGTGTTGATGCTCACCACTGCAGGAGCGGCTTTTCTAGCCGCAGCACTGAAGCTGCCCGGTGCTGGCGAGCCCGAGTCTTTGCTGCTCACCGCTTCGTTGGCAATTTGTAGACCCAAACTAGACACCGAGGGGCGGTGATTGAGCCACTCAGGCTTTAAGGTCACCAAGACAAACCACACGGCCAACAAAACCGTGACCGATTGAGAAAACAGCAACCAAAATCGTTTCATGGAGCCTCAACCTTACAAAAAATCAAATCAAACATGTTTCAAATATGTTTGAAACATTTACAAACGTTTACAAATCTTTTCAGACGATTCAATTTGTTCAATCTCTTTGGCCGCAACCCAATAACGCCCCACCCCTACTCTTCGCTTGGGGCTTGTGTGGTGTTGATGAAAATCTGCGCAGCCCAAATGCCCACCTCGTAGAGTAAACACATGGGGATGGCCAAGGCCAATTGCGAGACCACATCAGGTGGGGTCACGATGGCGGCCACGATAAACGCCAACACCACAAAATAAGAGCGAAAGGATTTGAGCTTTTCAATGGAAAAAATCCCCATTCGCGCTAACACCACCACCACAATTGGCACTTCAAACGCCATTCCAAAAGCCAAAAACATGGTGAGCACAAAACTCAAATAAGCCTCAATGTCAGGAGCAGCCGTGATGCTTTTGGGGGCAAACGACTGGATGAACTTGAACACACGACCAAACACAAAGAAGTAACAAAAAGCCACCCCCAAGAAAAAGAGCACCGTGCTTGAAATCACCAAAGGCAATACCAAGCGCTTTTCATGTGAATAAAGACCCGGCGCCACAAACGCCCAAATCTGATACAGCACATATGGCAGTGCCAATAAAAATGCGGCCATCAGCATGATTTTCAAGGGCACCATGAACGGCGATATCACCGAGGTCGCAATGAGCGTGGTGCCGGCAGGCAAATTGGCCACCAATGGAGCCGCCAACAAATCGTATAAATCAGAGGGGCCAGGATAAATACTCAAAATCACCGCCATCACGGCGATGGAGGCCACGGCTTTAACCAAGCGGTCGCGCAACTCAACCAAATGCTGCACAAAAGGCTGCTCTGTGCCCGCTAACTCATCTTGGGGCGAGGATGAAGCCTTGGGGTCGGCATCGGTAGTGGGGCGGCTAGGATCGGACATTCGAGAGGGGGTCTTGGTGAGAACAAGAGTCTAGTTGTAGGGGGATCGTTGATTAAAACGTTAACGTGTGAGGTTAAAAGAGGTAGAAGCAGTTAGGAGCGGGATTGGGCCACTTCAAGCCCGGGGACGAAAACGCGCCACCCTCGCTGCCCCCGACAAAGCCTTGGTGCGCACACCCTGGCGTGCCTTGTACCACTGGGGCATGACCGAGCGCTTGAGCCTCCAGTTTTTACCAGGATGGCGGTACTGGGGCATGAACAAAGGGGGCAAAAATTCGGACGATGAACTCGCATGGGCTGGGTCATGACTCTCTGAGCTGCCATCTAGTCCTGCGGTAGCCTCTTGCCAGTCTTTCTCAAACTGGTGGGTGCTTTGGTGAAAGCTTTGCTCAACACTTTGCGCGGCCGACTCCACGCTGTCCTTCATTTTCTTGAGCTCCTCGAGCTCCATCGAACGGTTGACCTCGGCTTTGACGTCGGAGACGTATTTTTGCGCTTTCCCAATGAGCGTGCCCACGGTGCGTGCCACGCGTGGCAACTTCTCGGGCCCGATGACAATGAGGGCCACTGCACCGATGAGTGCCAACTTGGAGATGCCCAGATCAATCATGGGCGTGGAACACTGAACGCATCAACATGGGAGCAATCAACCTTTCAACACACTTGGCAAGACGACCATCGAATTTATAACCGCCAATCAAACGCAGCGCCCCATCGCGGGGCTCATGCCAAGGGCTTTTGTCTTTAGATCTTTTGCTTGGCCTCGACATCGATGGTGGTTTTATCGGCCTGATGAGCCACACCTTGCGCGGCCACATGGGGGTGAGCCTCGGCCTCAGAGGGCGTTGGAGACTGCCCGTCTTTCATGCCTTCCTTGAAGCCCTTGACCGCGCCGCCCAAGTCAGAACCGATGTTCTTCAACTTCTTGGTGCCAAAAACCAAGACAATGATCAGCAACACGATCAGCCAATGCCAAATTGAAAATGAACCCATGTCCCAGTCTCCTAAGCGGTAAATCACCGCAAGAACTTGCGGTGTGAATGATGCTATTCTATAACTGCCAAGCCAGCGTGGACCATAGGAGTGTAAAAAACCCCGCAAAACTGACAAGTCCCACCGCCCTTGGCCCAATTAGGTCGATCAAGGGAACTGGCCTGAGTGCTATGAGGTCAACGATTTCAATGAGTTCAATGCGCTCAATTTGTGCACGACTTACTGATAGATCGACACCGTGAAGTCCTGAGCACCCTCAGCCTTTGGACCAAGGCCTGGGTCCACCCATCACATGAAGGTGCAAATGGTGCACCTCCTGTCCGCCATGCTGGCCCGTATTGACCATCAAGCGGTATCCCCCTTCAGGGTATGGTAAACAACCCTCGCGCCGGGCCAACTCATCGACTTTGACCATCATGCGCCCCAGCATGGCTGAGTGCTGATCGTTGAGTTGAGCCATGCTGGGGATGTGCTCTTTGGGGATGATCAAAAAATGCACAGGCGCCCATGGATTGATGTCGTGAAAGGCCATCATCTCATCGTCTTCATAAACGAGTCTGGAGGGAATTTGGCGCTGAACGATTTTGCAAAAAATGCAGTTCTCATCGTGGTGCATAACTCTGGTGACCTTTAGAAAGAAATGTTGAACTGAACAATTGTCTTTAGGAAAAAGGCAAGTCTCACTCGCCCGAGACCTCTCGGCCCTTCGCTTTTCGAAGAGCTTTCTCCTCCAAACCACTCAGGCCCTCACGCCGGGCCAATTCGTCCAGAACCTGCTCCGGGCTCAAATCAAAATAGGACAATGCCACCAGGGCGTGAAACCACAAATCCGCCATCTCGCCCACCAGGCTTTGCTCCAAGGCGCTCTGGGATGGGGAAACCTCATGGGGTTGGCCTTGCAAAGCGTTTGCCGGACCGAAGTTCAAGGCACGCGCCGCTTGCAAATCCTTGGCCGCCATCACGACCTCCGTGGCTTCTTCGCCGATTTTTTTCAAAAACGCATCGGGCCCTCGAGCCAAGAGTCTGGCCACATAACTTTTCTCAGGATCGCCCCCGTGTTCGGGCTTTCTGGTCTCGATGACTTGAGCTAGGCGGCTCAAGGTGTCTGCAGTTGGGTTCATGGGGAATCTTGGGTTTGAGTTGAGGTTGGGGTTGAGGTTGCGGTAAGGGTTAAGGCTGAAGTTGAGATTGAAGTTGACGTTAAATGTAACTTTAATGTTGATGTTAAGAAGAACTTAAAAATCAACGTTCATCGGGGACTCAACCTTTGGGCTGAACGTAGATGCTCTCGGGGTCTTTGAGCACAGGTGCGCTTGCAACCCACTCGAGTTTCTCGTCCAGGGTCCAAGAAAAACAACTGTGACGACCGGTGTGGCAGGCAATGGAAGGGGTGTGCCCCTCTTGTGTGACGCTCAATAAAAGCACATCCGAGTCGCAATCGAGTCGCAAACTGTGCACTCGTTGGACATGCCCAGACTCCTCACCTTTGAACCACAATTTACCCCGAGAACGACTGAAATAGACCGCCCGTTGGGTCTGAACCGTAGCCTGCAATGCTTCTTGGTTCATCCAAGCAAACATCAAAACATCCCCCGTATCTTTTTCCTGGGCAATGACGGGCAAGAGCCCCTTTTCATCGAATCGCACTTGCGCGATCCATGCAGGCATGCTATGACCGCTATTCGCAGCATTCGATGGTGGTGCGGCAGATGAGGAGGTTTGAAGCGCAGTATTCGGGGTAGTCAAGTGAAGCTTTCAATGCAATGTGTGAGAGCATTTTATATTTTTAGCGTCCGTTGCTCCGTTGCTCCGTTGCTCCGTTGCTCCGGTGCTCCGGTGCTATTGATCATCACCTCAAAGTTCACCGTTGATCAGCTTAGAGC
>DAISKH010000117.1:0-10221 GCA_036821105.1 Limnohabitans sp. | reverse complement strand
GAACCTGCATTTCAGCCTTAGGAGGGCCGCGTTCTATCCATTGAACTACGAAGAGGCGGGAGTCACTCAGAATGGAAAATCAATTTGGGTGGCATGTCATCACGTCTCGCTCACGAGATTGTTTAATCGGGCTCACAAAATCGTCTCAAAACGCCATCCAACCAGACATTCTAAACGTTCAGCGGTTGAGTTCTCTCATGGCCTGCTCCAAACCACTGAGGGTGAGGGAGAACATGCGCTTGGACATCAATTGTGAGATGAGCTCAATGCTTTGTCGGTAGCCCCATACCCCTTGGGGTTCAGGGTTGATCCAGACCGATTTGGGAAACGCTTGGGTGAGCCTAGAGAGCCACACCGCACCCGCTTCCTCGTTGTTGTATTCCACACTGCCCCCGGGTTGGACGATTTCATAAGGGCTCATGGTGGCGTCCCCCACAAAAATAAGTTTGTAGTCCTTGTTGTACTTTCGAATGATGTCCCAGGTGGCGTGTTTTTCAGCAAAGCGACGACGGTTGTTTTTCCACAAAAAGTCGTAAACGCAGTTGTGAAAATAATAAAACTCCAAGTGCTTAAGTTCGGCGCTCACGGCCGAGAAGAGTTCAGACACGCGTTGGATGTGATCGTCCATGGAGCCGCCCACGTCCATTAAGAGCAGCACCTTGACTTGATTGTGCCTCTCAGGGACCATCTTGATGTCCAAAAATCCTGCATTGGCAGCGGTGCTGTGGATGGTGTCCTCCAAGTCCAGCTCCAAGGCTTGGCCCTCTCTTGCAAATCGCCGTAAACGCCTCACGGCGAGTTTGATATTACGAGTACCCAGGGCTTGACCATCATCGTAGTCTTGGTAAGCCCGTTGCTCCCAGACTTTGAGTGCACGCCTTTGCCCGCTCTCCCCCCCGATGCGAATGCCCTGGGTGTTAAAGCCCGAATGACCAAAGGGGGAGGTGCCACCCGTGCCTATCCATTTGCTCCCTCCGTCGTGGCGCTCCTTTTGCTCTTGAAGACGTTTTTCCAAGGTTTTCATGAGCTCATCCCAGTCCATCTTTGGCGCTCGGGCTTTTTCTTCGGGGCTCAAGAGTTTGTCAATGGCATCTCTAAGCCATTGAAGAGGGGCTTCAGTACGGGTTGGAGTGAGGAGTTCTACACCTTTGAAATAGGCTTGGAAGGCGCGGTCAAATTTGTCGAAATTTCTCTCATCTTTGATGAGGATCATGCGAGCTAGAAAATAAAACTCCTCCATTCCTAGCATCTCTTGTGCTGGATCAGCATAGAGGTGGGGTAGGGGTTGGGGCAGGTCTAAGTTCACGTGCTCGCCACTAAGAGAGGCGAGCCCATTGGGGCCAACCAACCCGAGTTTCAAGGCCTCCAGCAGCGTCAAAAACTCTTTGATGGAGACGGGCAGGCCTGCGGACCTCAGGGTGTAGAAGAAATCATTGAGCATTGTTGTGTGTAGAGTTGGCGGCTCTCTTGGCTCTCCAGTGCCGAGCGGCTTGGAGGCCCATGCCTCCCCCAAGACCAATGAGGCTGATGGCCACCATGGCGCGAACACTGTAGCCAGGCTCAAAGATATCAAGGCCCGCCAATTGCCCCAGTCCCCAGCCGAGGGCAGAGCCGATTAAAAAACCCAAGGCATCGCTGAGTCCTTGGAGCAACAAGTTTGAAGCGCTGGGTGGTGGTGGTTCCATGGATCTCTAGAGTTCAGTAAAGAATGAGTAAAGGCGTGGCAAGGTAGAGTGAAGGTGAACTGAGGTGTTGAGCTCTAGCGGTGTTTGCTTTGCATGTGCAGCAATTTCTCAAAAAGCGAGATGTCTTGCTCATTCTTCAGTAACGCCCCCAAAAGAGGCGGCATCACTACATGCTCGTCACTGGAATGCAGGGCGCTCAAGGGGATATCCTCGGCTACCACCAATTTGATCCAGTCCAGCAACTCACTTGTGCTGGGTTTTTTCTTCAATCCAGGCAAATTTCTCACATCATAAAAAGCTTTGAGGGCTGCGCTCAATAGTTCTTGTTTTAAGCCTGGGAAATGGACGTCCACAATTTTGCGCATAGTTTCCAGGTCAGGGAACTGAATATAGTGAAAAAAGCAGCGCCTCAAAAATGCATCGGGCAGCTCTTTTTCATTGTTGGAGGTGATGAACACCAAGGGCCGGGTGGTCGCCTTCACCAGCTCTTTGGTTTCATAACAATAGAACTCCATGCGGTCAAGTTCGCGCAATAAATCATTGGGAAACTCAATGTCCGCTTTGTCAATCTCATCGATCAGCAAGGCCACGGGTTGTGTTGCTGTGAATGCTCGCCATAGCACCCCTTTGGAGATGTAGTTGTGGATATCTTTGACGCGCTCATCACCCAATTGTGAGTCTCTTAAGCGAGAGACTGCATCGTATTCATAGAGGCCTTGCTGGGCTTTGGTGGTGGATTTGATGTGCCACTCCAATAAAGGCAGTCCCAATGACCGACTCACCTCTTCGGCCAACATGGTTTTGCCTGTTCCAGGCTCTCCCTTGATCAGTAAGGGTCTTTTGAGGGTGCTGGCCGCATTGACTGCAAGCATCAAATCTGGGGTGGCGACGTAATCACTGGAGCCAAGAAATTTCATGTTTTAAAGGGTCTTTTGATGAGGGAATTGAGTTTCAGGCCAAAGAGCGCCTATATAATAGTGCAATCTTTGATTCAATAGCACCTCGATTGTCGACCCAAAATGACCAAGCTCTTTTCTCTATTGCTAATAACTGCGTTGTCCTTCACCTCTTTTGCTCGCGCTGACGAAGTCAAGGGTGATGCCCAAGCTGGTTCTAAAAAAATAGCCATGTGCATTGGTTGCCACGGTATCTCTGGCTATCAAGCCAGCTTTCCTGTGGTCTATAAAGTCCCCAAAATTGCGGGTCAAACGGCAACCTACATCACCACGGCTCTCAATGAGTACAAAAAAGGCGAGCGTAGAAATCCCACAATGCGCGCCATCTCCAAGAGCTTGACTGATCAAGACATGGCCGATATCTCTGCTTATTATCAAGAGTTGGGTCACAGCGACGCCAATGTGATGCCTGCCAAAGCCAGTGAGCCAGAGGGCGAGGCCGTTGCTTTGGTTCAAAAAGGCGCTTGCACCTCTTGCCATGGTGCCAATTTGAGTGCTCCTATTGGTCCCAACTACCCCAAGATTGCAGGCCAATACTCTGACTACGTCTTGGTGGCTCTTCGCTCCTACAAAGCCGACACCCAAAGCGTTTGGGGTCGCAACAATGCCATCATGGGCGGGGTTGCCAAACAGTTCAGCACTGACGAATTGGCCATCTTGGCCAAGTATGTGAGTGAGCAACAAACCGAGTTGCGCACCGTGCCACAAAACAAATTCAAGTTCTGGGCGGCCAACTGATCGAAGTTTGTCGTTTGAACTGCTAAAAACCGCCTTCGGGCGGTTTTTTTATGGCTCAATGCGGCTGAGTGTGGCCCAATGTGACTGAGCTGGGTTTGCCTGAAGACTCAAAACGAAAGCAAATCACGCCTGTCTCGTTTTAAGAAAAGACTTTCTTTTTAACGCACTCAAGGTATTGATGTGGGTCGGGAGACAAGCCACTGCGCTGGCTCTCCCAGATCATGATCCCCAGGCACTCCATCACAGCGTGGTGAGCTTCATGGCGTGAACCCAGATGCTCAGACAGATGTTGCACGGCTGCACGAATCCCTCTGGGCTGGTCGATTGAACACTGCTCCTCTATGGAGAGGTGCATGGATAGGTGTAAGAACGGATTCTCTCGCCCAGCATCTACTGGATAATCAAGTCTGAGTGCTCGCTCAACGTCACTCAACTCGTTGGCATACTCTGGATGCTCACTCACCCAAGGGGCGGCGACTTGTTCGATGGGCTCGAGTGCCTCGTGGGTCAGCAATTTTTCACTGATACGACAAAAAAAACGCCGCACGTCTTGTTGATTGGGTGTGTACATTTTTGGTTAGGCAGTGGCTAATTCAGTGGATTGGAGCCCAAGAATTACCGCCGAGTTTGGGTAAGATCTAGGGGCAAGCTGCCAGGGCAGTTGCTAGGATAATTGAAATAGCAATCTCAAGTGCAATTGCGTGTGAGTCTCCAAAGACCCATGTGTCGGGATGCTGCAGGGCACTGGGGTGAGTGAAGGCTCAGGCGCCATAGGCTTAGCCCAATTGTCATGAGTCGAGGACCTTTTTTTAACTGAACATATTTTCACATGATCAATAAGATTGCAGATTCTATCGCCCAAGCGCTCAGCGGCACAAAAGACGGTTCGACCGTTTTGGTGGGCGGTTTCGGAACAGCCGGCATCCCCAGTGAGCTCATTGAGGGGTTGATCGAGACGGGAGCCCGGGATTTGACCGTGGTGAACAACAACGCAGGCAATGGTGAGCACGGGATGGCTGCCTTATTGAAGGCGGGCCGGGTGAGAAAGATCATTTGTAGCTTTCCAAGACAAGCCGACTCTTACATTTTTGATGGTCTCTACCAAAGCGGTAAGGTCGAGCTAGAACTCGTGCCCCAAGGCAATTTGGCCGAACGCATCCGGGCCGCTGGCGCTGGCATTGGAGGGTTTTTCACGCCCACAGGCTACGGCACCGATTTGGCCAAACTGCCCAATGGCGAGCCCAAAGAGACCCGTCTCATCAACGGTAAACATTATGTATTTGAGTTGCCTATTCATGCGGATTTGGCCCTCATCAAAGCTGAAAAAGGGGATCGATGGGGCAATTTGGTCTACCGTAAGGCTGCTCGTAATTTTGGGCCAGTGATGGCCATGGCGGCTAAAAAAACGGTCGCCTCCGTGCACGAGGTGGTGGCGTTGGGAGAGTTGGATCCTGAGAGCATTGTGACCCCAGGTATTTTTGTTCATCAAGTGGTACGCATTGAGCGTGTCGCCACTGTCGCTGGAGGGATCAAATCATGAGTGCCATCAAACGAGACAAACAGGCCCTGGCTCGCCGAGTGGCCCAAGATATCCATGAGGGCATGACGGTGAACTTGGGCATTGGGATGCCCACCTTGGTGGCCAACTACATTGCCCCTGAGTTGGAGGTACTCCTTCACAGCGAGAACGGAATTTTGGGCATGGGCGCAGCGCCCGCACCTGGACAAGAGGACTATGACTTGATCAATGCCGGCAAGCAACCGGTCACCTTGAAAGCCGGGGGTGCTTTTTTTCACCACGCCGACAGCTTTTCAATGATGCGAGGTGGGCATTTGGATATTTGTGTCTTGGGCGCCTTTCAAGTGAGTGTGCACGGCGATTTGGCCAATTGGCACACTGGTGAAGTGGGGGCCATTCCCGCTGTGGGAGGTGCCATGGACTTGGCCATTGGTGCCAAAGAGACTTGGGTGATGATGGACCTCATGACCAAGACGGGTCAAAGCAAAATTGTGCCCTTGTGTACTTATCCCTTGACTGGCATTGCCTGTGTCAAGCGCGTATATACAGACTTGGGCACCTTTGAATGTAGCCCTGAGGGACTGAGACTGATCGATTGTGTAGAGGGCTTGGATGAAGCCGCATTGGCCCAGATGATGGGTGTGACGTTTGTGCATTGACCCCAAGTCTTGTAAATTTTTAGCGTAAACCACTCAGCATTCAATCCCCAGACTTTTGAGTCTTCCAACTTGACAGTCGATTTCAATATTTTTTGTTTGGGCAACTCAAGCTGTTGCTCTCATTTTTTGACCAAAGGACCCTAGATGAAAGATGCTTTTATATGCGATGCGATCAGAACCCCCATTGGTCGTTATGGAGGTGCTTTGAGCTCGGTGCGCACTGACGATTTGGGCGCGATTCCCCTAAAGGCGTTGATGCAACGAAACGCCAAAGTGGACTGGGAGCGGTTGAATGAGGTGATTTATGGTTGTGCCAATCAAGCCGGAGAGGACAACCGAAATGTGGCCCATATGGCCAGTTTGCTTGCGGGCTTACCGTATCAAGTGCCTGGTGCCACGATCAATCGCTTGTGTGGCTCTGGTCTTGATGCGGTGGGCACGGCCGCGCGCGCGATCAAAACAGGTGAATGCGATTTCATCAT
Source organism: Limnohabitans sp. (assembly GCA_036821105.1). Lineage (GTDB taxonomy): Bacteria > Pseudomonadota > Gammaproteobacteria > Burkholderiales > Burkholderiaceae_C > Limnohabitans. The sequence goes on along the minus strand of DAISKH010000117.1, from coordinate 4,182 downwards.
TGCCGGTGGTGTCGAGAGCATGAGTCGAGCACCCTTTGTGATGCCCAAAGCCCACTCGGCCTTTAGTCGCGCAAACGCAGTCTATGACACCACCATTGGGTGGCGCTTTGTCAACGAAGCCATGAAAAAAATGTATGGCGTGGACGCCATGCCTGAGACTGCAGAAAACGTGGCGATTGAGTACAAAATTGAAAGAGAAGCTCAAGACAAAATGGCCTTGGCCAGTCAAATGAAGGCCGTTGCTGCACAAAAGGCAGGATTTTTTGACGATGAAATCGTGAGTGTCACGTTGCCGCAGAAAAAGGGCGATCCCATCGTATTTGCCAAAGACGAGCACCCCCGTGAAACGAGTTTGGAGAGCTTGGCCAAGCTTAAAGGGGTTGTGAGCCCCACGGGTAGCGTGACAGCCGGCAATGCCAGTGGCATCAATGATGGCTCATGCGCCGTGCTCCTTGCCAGCCACGATGCAGCCGTTCGTGAAGGCTTAACCCCCCGCGCGCGCGTCGTGGGTATGGCCACAGCTGGGGTGCCTCCCCGCATCATGGGCATGGGGCCAGCACCTGCAACTTTGAAGGTTTTGGCTCAAACGGGATTGAGCCTGGAGCAAATGGATGTGATTGAGCTCAATGAGGCTTTTGCGGCGCAAGGCTTGGCAGTTCTGAGGACTTTGGGTTTGCCTGATGATGACCCCCGAGTCAACCCCAATGGGGGTGCCATTGCGTTGGGTCACCCCTTGGGGGCCAGTGGTGCGCGGTTGGTGACCACGGCGGTTAATCAGTTGCAAAAGACCAAGGCTCGCTACGCGCTTTGCACAATGTGTATTGGTGTGGGTCAAGGCATTGCCGTGATTTTGGAGAGAGTGTGACAAAGCGCCAGGTTTGCCGCTTGGTATCTTTTCAAACTTTTATTTGATTTTGTTTTTATTATCGTTTTTATAAAGAAATTTGTATGTCAACAGCAACTCATCAAGTGCCCCAGTTGGGCAAAGGCCCACACCAGTTGGGATGGATTGGGCTTGGAAGAATGGGCGAGGCGATGGTCAAGAAATTGACCGCTGCCGGCCACTCGGTCAAGGTGTGGAACAGAACGCGCAGCAAAGCCGAGCCACTGCAGGCTTACGGCGCCGTATTGGTCGACCACAAAGCGGACTTGGCCGCTTGTGATGTGGTGTTCACCATGGTCTCCACCACCGATGATTTGAAGGAAGTCCTTTTTGGTGAAGGCGGCTTGATGACGGGTCAAACATTGCCCAAAGTTTTAGTCGATTCTTCCTCCATCTCTCAAGAGGGGTCTGAGGAAATTCGTCACGCTCTGGAGGCCTTGGGCGTGGGTTATTTGTGCACCCCCGTGTCGGGTAACGCCAAGGTGGCCAAAGCCGGCAAGCTCCTCTTGGTCGCCTCAGGACCCCATGAGTTGTACCTCGCGCTTGAGTCCTATTTACAAGCCATGGCCAGAAAAACCATGTGGGTGGGAGAGGGAGAACTCGCCCGCGTGTGGAAGATTGCACACAACACCATGTTTGGCGTGGTGATTCAAAACTTGTGTGAAATCACGGTCTTGGCCGAGAAAGCCGGTATTCCAAGACATCTCTTTTTACAAAGTATCAATGACTCGGTCCTGGGCTCCATGTACACCCGCTATAAAACGCCTGTGCTGAGTAACTTGACCTTTGAGAATGTGACCTTCACACCCAAATTGCTTCTCAAAGACATGGATTTGGGAATGGCTGCAGGCAAGAGCTATGGGGTTCCCATGCCCGCTGCCGCTGCCACCCGAGAGTCGGTTGCGCGCATGGTGGGCAGAGGTCATGATCAGGTGGATTTCTCGATCTTGCTGCAAGACTTGGCGCTTGATGCGGGGCTCACATTGGTTGCCGAAGATGTGAAATTGAGTGACGGCTTGGAGTCTTGAGCCTAAGGAGAGGGGGTGTCTAGGATAAAGTACTTGGCTCCAGCTCATGCAAAAGCAAAAGCCAGAGCGATAGCTCTAATCTTTGACCGGCCCTTTTCCTTTCCCTTTCACCCATCGAGTAAGCCTGAAGAAACCCACAAAATCAGTCACTAAGAGACCGTAGAGCTAAAGCCCCCAGAATAACCAAAAAAATTAACGCTAGGAGACCTTGATCATGCACCGCTTTCAAACTCACTTGAGAAGCTATAGCCAAAGTCGGCTACTAAATCGTTTGTATGACGCTGCACAATTCGAGTGTGAGGGACCGACACTTGATGGCCGTGTCCTTGAGAACTCTCGACCCCAAGCTCACAAGTCCACACTGACTGTGCCCACTCGCATGGGATTGGGCGCTCGCGCCATGGTGGTGGCTTTGTTGGGTTGTGTACTGGCTCTTGGCGGGTTGGGTGTCCAAGCTCAAACCTATCCCACCAAACCCATCAAGTTTTATGTCCCATTTACTGCAGGCTCAGGCACCGACATCGTGGCCAGAACTGTGGGCGACGCCATGAGTAAGGGCCTGGGTCAGCCGATTTTGATTGAGAACCATCCGGGAGCCGGAGGCACTATCGCAGCGTCCCAAGTGGCACACGCCGAGCCTGATGGATACACCGTGTTGATTCACTCTTCTGGCCATGCCTTAAACCCTTCCATTTATCCCAACTTGCCTTATGACACCGTCAAGGACTTGTTGGGTGTCACACCCTTGGCGGCGTTGCCCAATGTGATGGTGGTCTCGCCAAGTCGGGGTTGGAAGAGTGTTGCCGATGTGGTGGCCGCAGCCAAAGCTCGGCCAGGTCAACTCAATTACGCATCGGCGGGGATGGGCAGTGCTACGCATATGAATGCTGAGAAATTTAAGCTTCAAGCTGGTATTGATGCAGTGCATGTTCCCTTTAAGGGAACACCAGAGGCACTCTCAGACGTGATCGGGGGTCGTAATGATTGGTTCTTTGCCCCCTTGTCCTCAGCCCTATCTTTGATCAAAGAAGGCAAGCTGCAAGCCTTGGCCGTGAGTACCGCTCAGCGCTCGCCCACGCTGCCGCAGGTGCCCACCACAGTGGAGGCCGGTGTACCAGGCTCGGACTATGTGTTTTGGGTGGGCATGCTTGTGCCTTCTGCGACCCCACCTGCAGTGGTGAAACGTTTGCACGCTGAGGCTCTTAAAGCCATGGCTCAAAGTGATGTGGTGGAACGCCTCAAAGTGGTGGGCGCTGAGCCTATGCCCATGTCCCCAGAGGCCTTCACGGCGTTTATCAAAACCGAGATGGATTCGGCTGCAAAAATCGCCAAAGCCGTTGGCCTCAAAGCAAATTGAAGTGCACTTAAGAGTCGGATGAAAAAAATTCTTTTTCTTGGGGTCGGGAAAATGGGTTTGCCCATGGCGACCCATGTAGCTGGGTTGGCTGGGTTGGCTGACTTGGGCGGGGGATTTGAGCTTGAAGTCCATGATGTGGATGACAGCCGTAAACCCTTAGCCCTGGCCCAGGGACTGGTCTGGTGTGAGAATTTGCTTTTGCGAACACAGCAAGCCGATTTGATCATTTCATCCTTACCCCATGACGCCGCTTTGATATCTGTGGCGCAATGGGTTCAACTGCATGCCCGCTCCGGGTGCATTTACATGGATACGAGCACGGTGTCCGTGATCGCATCTGAGGCAGTGGCCAGTAGCCTCAGTAGCCGCGGGATAGAGTACCTCAGAGTGAGTGTCTCAGGCAACAACCATATGGCCCAAGCCGCGCAACTGACTGTCATGGTGTCGGGTCCCAGAGCGTGTTTTGATGCTTGTCAAAATATCTTTGCTGCATGGGGGCCTAAGCTTTTTTATCTCGGACAAGCCGAGCAGAGTCGTTTGATGAAACTGGTGGTCAATTTGCTTATTGTGCAAACCTCCGCCATGTTGGCAGAAGGCTTGACCCTAGGAAGAAAAGGGGGGTTGGATTGGTCTCAGATGTGGGAGGTTTTGGCGGGCAGTGCTGTGGGTTCACCCATTCTTAAAGCCAAGTCTGCCCAACTGGGCAAACCCCTGGGTGAACGAGACTTTGAGCCCACCTTCACAGTGCATCAAATGCTTAAAGATCTCGATTTGATGCTGCAAGCGGGTGAGGGCTTGGATGTGCCATTGGTACAAACGGCCATCACTTCACAGTGGATGCGCTCGGCCTTGGCTCATGGAGAAGGGGAGAAGGATTACGCGGTCGTGATCAAGGCGATTGAGCGCATGAGTGG
>DAISKH010000116.1:0-10272 GCA_036821105.1 Limnohabitans sp. | reverse complement strand
CCCTAGCGCCTCAAAAGCACTGGACATGGTGTTGGCGGTGTACATGCCGCCACAAGAACCGGTGCCAGGAATGGCTTTTTGTTCAATTTCTTTGAGCTCTTGGTCGCTCATTTTGCCTGCTGAGTTTTGTCCCACCGCTTCAAAAACGCTCACAATGTTGAGGTCTTGGCCGTTGTGACGACCGGGCAAAATGGTGCCTCCATAAACATAGATGGCAGGCACATTGGCGCGCAAGATGCCCATCATGCCTCCGGGCATATTTTTGTCGCACCCCCCCACCACCAATACGCCGTCCATCCATTGGCCCTGCACGCAAGTCTCCACACAGTCGGCAATGACTTCGCGTGAGACCAAAGAGTACTTCATCCCCTCAGTGCCCATGGCCATCCCGTCTGAGATCGTTGGAGTGCCAAAAACTTGGGCATTACCACCCGCCTCTTCAATGCCTTCAATGGCAGCGTCGGCGAGCTTTTGCAAACCACTGTTGCACGGCGTGATGGTGCTGTGACCGTTGGCTACGCCCACCATGGGTTTATTAAAGTCTCCCTCTTGGTAGCCCATGGCGTAGTACATCGAGCGGTTGGGGGCACGGGACTTGCCTTGAGTAATTTGGGCAGAGCGACGATTGATTTGAATTGTTTTGATGTCCATGAGAGGTCCAACTGAGGTCAAAGGGTGGCCAAAAGACTTGCGCTTGAATTGGCCTACAAAAAAAGGGGTTGGGGCGAGGTCTTCTCCCCTTGCTGTCAAGGCCTTAAGTTTAACCGCTTGAACCGCCCTTGGAGGGGACATTCATCAATACAATACTCCCCATGCTCACACACCCTCAATGGAACCCGGTGGCCCTCAATTTGGGGCCTTTGGCCGTGCACTGGTATGGCCTTACGTATTTGGTGGCTTTTGCGCTCTTCATGATCTTGGCGCGTTGGCGCCTAAAGCATGAGCCCTATGCAAGTGCCTTGCAAGGCTCCAACCCTTGGACATTCGAGCACGTCGAAGATCTGCTTTTTTACGGTGTGCTGGGCGTGATCATTGGTGGGCGGGTGGGTTATTGTTTGTTCTACAAACCCGGCTACTATGGCTCGCACCCTTTGGAGATCTTCTTTGTTTGGCAAGGTGGGATGAGTTTTCATGGAGGGATGCTGGGTGTGATTTTGGCCATGGTGCTTTGGGCTCGCATTCATAAGCGCCCCTGGCTGGAGGTCACTGACTTCATTGCTCCTTGTGTGCCCACAGGTTTGGCCAGTGGGCGAGTGGGCAACTTCATCAACGGTGAGCTCTGGGGGCGCGTAGCGGACAGTGACTTGCCGTGGGCGATGGTGTTTCCGCAAAGTGGCTCCTTGGTTCCGAGGCATCCATCACAAATTTATCAATTCTTATTGGAAGGATTGTTGCTCTTTGCACTCTTGTGGTGGTTTGCCAAAACCCCTCGCCCCCGGGGTGCCGTGTCTGGACTTTTTCTGATGGGGTATGGTGTTTGTCGTTTCACGGCTGAATATTTCCGTGAGCCCGATGCCTTCTTGGGTCTCTTGAGTGGGGGCTTGAGCATGGGACAGTGGCTGTGTGTGCCCATGGTGATCTTTGGCGCTTTGCTCTTTGCGTATGCCCACAAAGGGGCGTCGGCCTCAAAATCGATCTGAAGTGATCTACATTTATTGATAGAGTGATATCGAGGGATCATGAGCATGACAAAACCCTCGCAGCTCTAAGGTCCCTTAGGACTTTCTCTTGAAAAGAGCTCTCCCACCCTCATCTCCATCATAGATAGAAGAGAACTTCGGTTGCGGCGCACCTGCAATTTGAGTTCTTCTTTCATGCATCCCAGATGCATTTCGTTTGAATCCCGGAGCAGGTTGTTGTATTTGCATTGATTGCCCGTCAAAGGCCAGTGCTGGGTCGATTTGTAACTTGAGTAAACCACTGTAATTACGCATAATTACAGAAATTAGAAGATTTTCACGACTTTTTTGCTGTTTTTAACTGTTTTAAAGCTATTTTTAGATGAAGCCGACACACGTATCCTTGCACCAAGAGGTGGCCGATTGGGTCAGGGATCAGATTTTTGAGGGGCAATTGGCGCCGGGCGCCTTCATAGATGAGCGCGATTTGTGTACGCGCTTTGCCATTTCGCGAACTCCCTTGAGGGAGGCCTTGAAGGTGCTGTGTGCTGAGGGGTTGGTTCAACATGAGCCCCGTGTGGGGTGTTCCGTTCGGGTCATCACTCGGCGAGACCTCGATCAAATTTTCCCCATGGTCTCACTCCTCGAGGCAAGAGCGGCTTATGAGGCTGCTTTGAAGCTCAAAGCCGCCGATCTTGAGGCTCTGGAGATTTGGCAGTCCAGACTTGAGGGGGCTTTTTTAGCGCAAGACATTGCCGTTTATTACCGAGTCAATTTGGCTATTCACGAGGCCATCATCGTACTTGCCGACAACCCTTGGTTGGCGCAGACCATCACAGATCTTAGAAAAATATTGCGTCTCTCGAGACTGCAGCAGCTCCATGCCCCCGGTCGCTTAGAACAAAGTCTTCATGAGCATCGACAAATTTTTGATTGCCTCATGAGACGCGATGCTTTGGGCGCACAAGAGGCCATGAAAGAGCACATCAACCACCAACACGCCGCTCTCACCCAGCTGGCCGACCTCACACAAAGGACTGTCGCGGTATGAATACCCCCCATTGGCTCGAGCGAGGGATGATGTTGCTGCGAAGCAAAACTCAACCTTCTGCCACCAACACCAAGCCGGCTTTGAATAGTCTGCAAGACGACCACGCAACCAAAGAGCGCATTGAGGCATCGATTAAAAAGCGCGAGCAAGTGCTCCCCGAGCGCACGCTCAGGAAAGTGATGAAGGAGCTGCAAAACGTCATCGACCCCCAAGTGAGTGAGATTGAGGGCGGACGCCGAGCGAAGGTTTTTTCACAATGGTATTTAAAAGCCTCTGCGCCCCAAAGAATGGATGTGTGGCTTTTGATCAGCGAGTTCTTTGGTCCTGATGCTAAAAAAGTGATGGCGGCCAAGGACGAGTACACCCAGGCCTTTGGAACCCCAGAGGAGGGCGCTGCAGAGATTAAATTGCGGCGCTCCTTGATCTCCCCCAGAACTCGGCTCTTTCAGCGCTTTGCAGCCTTTGAGGGAGGATTACGCTTCCTGATGGACATGAGGGCAGAGATGCTGCCCCTGCTCAGATCCAACAAAGCCTTGGCCGCCTTGGACGTGGAACTAGAGAGCCTTTTCTCGACTTGGTTTGATGTGGCATTCCTGGAGCTACGCCAACTCAGTTGGAATTCTCCCGCCTCTCTCATTGAAAAACTCATTCAATACGAGGCGGTGCATTTCATAAAAAGCTGGGCGGATCTTAAAAATCGTCTCGACAGTGACCGGCGATGCTACGGCTTTTTCCATCCCAACCTTCCCCAAGAGCCCCTGATCTTTGTGGAGGTGGCTCTTTTGGAAGAAATGGCCCAAAGTATCACGCCTCTCTTGGACGAGAACGCGGCGCCAGAGAATTTGCAAAAAGCCAGTGTGGCCATCTTTTACTCCATCAGCAACACCCAGCCAGGTCTTAAAGGGGTGGGTTTTGGTGACTCGCTTATCAAGCGGGTGGTTGAAGTCTTAAAGGCCGAGTTCCCTAAACTTAAAACGTTTGCCACCTTGTCCCCTATTCCTGGGCTCAGGCCTTGGGTGCTCAAAAACTGCGACGCCTTGCTCCAGCGCTTAAGTGATAAAGAACAATCGGCTTTGTTGAAATCGTTGGGACTTGAGTCGAGCCAATTCTCCGACTTCTTAAAGCTTCTCGAGCCCGGTGAGGTGATGCAGAAAAATCCTTTACTGCAATCGTTTTTGATGCGGGCTGCGGCCGTTTATCTAGGTCAAACCTTTGGCGAGAATGGTCCCTTGGATGCGGTGGCTAAATTCCATTTGCACAATGGCGCACGTGTTGAGCGCATCAACTGGGACGCTGACCCTTCAAGCAAAGGCGCCAAACAGTCTTGGGGCATCATGGTCAACTACCAGTATGATTTGAAAAAACTCGATCGCCATCGCCAACTCTTGGCCAAGGGCGTGATCTCGACCTCCTCGGGCGTGCAAGATTTGTTCTTGCCCGCCCCTTAAGTTTCCCCCCAACTCTGACAGCAGAAAGCATCTGACATGACCGGTCCCCTCTCTCACATTAAAGTTCTTGATCTCTCGCGTGTATTGGCAGGCCCCTGGGCCGCTCAAAACTTGGCCGACCTGGGGGCCCAAGTGATCAAAGTCGAGCGCCCCCTCAAGGGCGATGATTCCAGAGCCTTTGCGCCTCCTTACTTGAAGGACGAGCACGGTGAGGTCACTCGCGAGTCAGCTTATTTTTGTGCGGCCAACCGAGGAAAAAAATCAATCACCGTGAACCTCTCGGACCCTCAAGGCCAAGCCTTGGTGAGGGAGTTGGCCAAGGGGGTTGATGTGATCGTTGAGAACTACAAGGTAGGTGACTTGGCACGTTATGGCCTAGGCTACGAGGATATCAAAGCCATCAACCCAGGCATTATTTATTGCTCAGTGACAGGCTTTGGCCAAACCGGCCCCTACAAAGATCGACCAGGCTACGACTTCATGGCGCAAGGCATGGGCGGGTTGATGAGCGTGACGGGCGAAAAAGATGACTTGCCTGGAGGTGGGCCGCAGCGCGTGGGAGTTCCCATCATTGATATGTCCACAGGCATGTACGCCACGGTGGCCATTTGTGCGGCCATTGCGCACCGCGCTGTCAGTGGACAAGGGCAATGGATTGATGTGTCTCTTTTGGACTCATGCGTGGCACTTTTAGCCAACCAAGCGATGAATTACTTTGCCACGGGAGAGTCCCCTTTGTCCCTTGGCAATGCGCATCCCAATATCGTGCCTTATCAGACCTTCAAGACTCAAGACGGTGCTCTTATTTTGGCTTGTGGGAATGATAATTTATTCAAAAAATTCACCCAAGCTGCGGGTTGTGAAGAGTTGGCATCTGATCCACGCTTTAGCACCAATGGAGAGCGCGTGAAGCACCGGGCCGAGATCACTGATATTTTGAACGCAATCTTTTTGACCAAAACTACCCGCGATTGGGTCGCTTTGCTCGATGAGGCTGGCGTTGCCAATGGGCCCATCAATAAAATTGCTGATGTCTTTGAAGAGCCTCAAGTGATCGCTCGCGGCATGAAGTTTGAATTGCCCCACGCAGCGGCGGGCAAAGTGACCTTGGTGGGTAGTCCCATGAAGTTCTCCGCCACTCCCGTGAGCCACGACATGCCTCCCCCCACCTTGGGTCAACACACCCAGGAGATTTTGAAATCGGTTCTGCATAAGAGCGACCACGATATTCAGGCATTGGTGGAGCAAGGAGTGGTTTGAGAGAGTTTGGGGTTACTTGAACCGAATTGTCTTGAAGCTTGAAGCCTGTAAGCTGAAATTTCTAGCGGGCTTCGCTACCCTCTTCCCCATTCATGCTTCCAGATCTCACACCCAGACCTCACGCCCAGACCTCACACCCAGCCCTGACGCCAGACTTCGTCGTTTTGCAGATCACGCCAGGCAATGATCTGCGTGGCTTTTGAAAATACAGCTTCAATTTCTACCGACTCAATTGGATCGGTTGGTAGCTCGGGTTGTATCACCCGACTGACCAAGAAGTGTTTTTGTTTGGCCACGGGCTTGACGGCGGTCCATTTGGTCAGGAGTAATTTTTTAGGGTTTAATGGATTCATGGTGACCATTCAATCGCGCATGGACGCTTTGATGGCTGCACCCAACTCGATCACCGCCATGGCGTAGTAGCTGCTCCAGTTGTAACGCGTGATCACGTAAAAATTTTCACTCCCCAACACATAAGAGTTTGCGGCGTCACCGTTTTCTAATGCCACCAAAGCCAAGGGGCCTGGGTGGGCGCGCACGGGTGGACTCAATTCAAGTCCCAATTGACCAAGCCTCTCGGGTGTAAAGGTTGGCAAAATGTCGGGTGCAAGCAGGGTCTCCAAGTTGGCCGCTGAGATTGACTGAAGTGTCGGATCTGAAGGAGAGATATCGTAATAGGTCGGTAAGCCTCGGCGCCAACCAAAGGCCTCAAGGTAGTGAGCCACAGAGCCAATCGCGTCGCTTGCCGAGTGCATCAAATCGATGCGTCCATCTCCATCAAAGTCGACACCAAAGCGTTGCCAGTTGGACGGCATGAACTGCGCCATGCCCATGGCGCCTGCGTAACTGGAGAGCAGAGTATTTTGGCCCCAAGCCGGGTCTCTCATCAGTCGCAACAAGGCCGCCAGTTCAGCTTCAAAAAACTTAACGCGTTCCTCTCGGCGCGGGTGATTCAGTGGGAAATCCAAGGCCAAGGTGGTGAGAGCGTCAATGGCTGGGTACTGTCCCATGTGCCTGCCGTACAAGGTCTCGACCCCCAAAATGGCGGTCACGATCTCACCCGGTACGCCATAGATCTCCTCGGCTTTGTGCAATTCTTGGGCATGCTGCAAAGCAAAAGCCTGACCCCACTCGATGCGTTGAGGGTTTAAAAATCGCTCGCGGTAGGCTTGCCAGTTTTTTCTAGTTCCACTGGGCGCGGGCAGGATGAGTTGTCTCACCTGCTCCAAGTGGTGAGCCTGAGAGAGTTGATGCTCAACCCAAGCCTGGGGCAACTCGGTTTGCTCCGCCATGCGGGTCACCAATGCCAAAAAAGAGGCATTTTTTTGAAATAGTGGCCCTTTCAGGTTCAGTCGTGGGGGATGTTTTTTGAGCCTGTCTTTGCTACCGTGCTCCGAGTGGTGAGCATGGTGCTCGGGGGTGGACTTGGTGCTGACGGCTCTTTGGGCTGTGGCGTGATGGGCCGCGTTGTCGGCTTCCAAGGCGTAGGTGGGCAGCGAAGCGCTTAAGCACAGCATGAGGCAGGGCATGAAGCTGAGCGCTCCAACAAAGGATGGGCTCAATGAGGACTTGAAAAATGGCTTTGAATTGGCCCAGCAAGAGTTTTGGCTTTTCAGGCCGATTTTTTTGCAGATTTTTTTGCAGATCTTTTTCCAGATATTTACCCAGATCTTCGCCCAGAACTCTCTCCAACTTGAGCTCCCATATTCTCTTTCACTCACAGTTTGATGCTCCTTGGCTGATTTAAGTGATGGTCCTCGGTTCATGTTCACCAAGCCATGTTAAGCTTAACTTTATGCACACCACAGGCTACTACACTCACAGTGACTGTCTTCTCCACGACATGGGGGGAGGTCATCCTGAATGCCCTCAACGGCTCTTGTCCATCCAAGACCGATTGATTTCCTCAGGGCTGGAACAAGTCCTCCAGTGGCCCGATTGTGCACTTGCGACTGTGGCGGACTTGAGTCTAGCCCATGATGCATCCTATATTGAAAAAATTTTTCAATGGGATGCAGAACTCAATGATGAGGCAGCCGATGAGTACGCTTTCAAACAAATTGACCCCGATACGCGCATGAATCGCCACACGCTGAAAGCGGCTTTGAGGAGTGTGGGCGCCGCATTGGCGGCCACCGATGCCGTGATCGATGGCCAATTTGAAAATGCGTTTTGTGCCATTCGCCCCCCAGGACACCACGCCACACGCCAGCGTGGAATGGGTTTTTGTCTCTTTAACAACGTGGCCATCGCTATCCTTCACGCCATTGGGCGCCGGGGCTTAAAGCGCGTGGCCCTGATTGACTTTGATGTCCACCATGGAAACGGCAGTGAGGATATTTTGTCTGGCCTAGAAGAGGTGTTGATGGTCGGGTTTTATCAGCACCCGTTTTACCCAGGGATTCACCCTGATAAAGAGGCCAGCAACATGGTCAACTTGCCCATAAAGGCTTACACCAAAGGGGCGGCGGTGCGGGAGTTGGTGAGCGAGGGCTGGTTCCCTAGACTTCAAGCCTTTGAGCCCGAGATGATTTTTGTGAGCGCTGGCTTTGATGCCCACCAAGACGATGATATGGCTCAACTCATGCTCAACACCTCAGACTATGCGTGGATCACCCGGGAGATCATGAATTTGGCCTCCCGATACGCCAAGGGACGCATCGTCTCTTGTTTGGAGGGTGGATACGACTTGAACTCGCTGGCAGCCAGCGTGGAGGCACATTTGCGAGGATTGACCGACCTATGACGCTATTTGACGTTTGGCTCAAGGAGTTTGCCTTTGCTGAAGTGGCATTGGAAGTGGCTTTACTTCTGGGTCTTTGTGCCTTGACTTACATGTTGGTGGGGTGGGGAAAACGTCGCTTTGAGAAAGAGCGTCCAAGACCCAGCTTCAAGTCGATATTGGCTGGGGTAACTTATCCTTTGGTCTTGTGGATCTTGGTAGTAGCCTTGAAGGCTTACATGCAAACCACCCACGAAGTCATTAACACCTTGGCCTTGCTTTTGCCTTTGATCACGTGTTGGGTCTTATTGTCTTTGGGTAAAAAGGTGCTCCTTTTTGTGTTCCCCAAAAGTGCGGCCATGCGAGCCATCGAACGACTGTTGACCTATGTCGTGGTCGCATTGAGTATTTTGTGGGTGACGGGATGGTTGCCAGAGTTTTTAACGCAACTTGAATCCATTCATTTGTCCTTTGGCAAGACGCACTTGGACTTGAGGACTTTGATAGAAGGACTGGTCTCTTGTGTCTTGGTCTTGATTTTTTCGTTGTGGTTGTCTGCCCTCTTGGAGCGCCAACTCATTGAACCCGCACTGGATGATTTGTCCTTGCGAAAGGTGGTCTCCAATGTGCTTCGGGGGGCCTTACTGGTGCTGGGACTGCTGTTCTCTATGTCAGCACTGGGTCTGGATTTGACCGCACTCTCTGTCTTGGGGGGTGCGTTTGGTGTTGGACTGGGACTGGGGTTACAAAAATTAGCGGCCAACTATGTGAGTGGGTTTGTGATCCTCTTAGAGCGTTCGATTCGAATTGGCGACTATGTGAAGATTGATGATTTCGAAGGAAAAATCACCGACATCAAGACTCGGTTCACCTTGATACGCTCTTATGGCGGGCGCGAATCCATTGTGCCCAATGAGCAACTTCTCACCCAGCGCGTAGAGAACCTTTCTCTCAATGATCCCCATGTGCTGCTGAGCACCTCCATTGTGCTGGGTTATGAGGTCAACGTGGCCCAAGTGCAAGAGCTCTTGATTCAAGCCGCACTCTCTAGCCCCCGAGTACTGCACGACCCAACACCAAGCGCATTGCTGGAGGCCTTTGAGACCGATGGGCTGCGTTTTAAATTGCTTTTTTGGATACTGGATCCGGATCAAGGGCAACAAAAGGCTCTGTCTGAGGTCAATTGCGCGATTTTCGAAAAAATCAAAGCGCTGGGGCTCAGAATCCCCGTGCCCCAACGCGAATGGACCTGGAGCGCAGCACCCCCCAACTGGCCCACCCCTCTCCAAGGCGAGATCAAAGGGCATCGACCTTAGGTGAGATTGACGCTCAGGGGCGCTCTAATGGGATTGGGTTTAGATTGCAACCGGAGGCCAGTGCTTTGCCATCTGCTTTGCTATGTGCTTTGCCATTTGATTGGCCGCTGCAATGCCTTACTCCACCAACGCTACTGATTTGACCTGGGCCCAAACCTCTTGTCCCACCTCAAGACCCAAGGTGTGAACAGCGCGGGTTGTCACTTTGGCCCAAAACTCCAGTCCTTGGGCTTGCAACCTAACCAGACTTTGAGAGGGACGGGTGTCGTTTTGAATCCAAAGCACTGTGGCAGGCAAGATATTTTGAATGCTGGTGTGTTGGGGCTCAGTCAAGGCGATGCTTACATCACGCGCCAAAACCCTCAAGCGTACACTCGCCCCGTGGCTCAGCCCTGGGTCACGAAACCAAAATCCGCCCCCCTCAAATTTGGCCTTCGCTAGCCCCCAGGTGAAGTCGCGCTCCGAGATTTGAGCGTCCAGTAATGCACTGGGTTCTTCCCCCAAATCAGTAAGCCATGAGGCATTGGCAAAAATTTCTTGGATAGGCCCGCAGGCTTTGATAAGCCCGCGTTCCATCAAGACCAACGTCCTTGCCAAGCGCGTCATCTCCGTTTCAGAGTGCGTGACATAAAGCATGGGCAAATTTAACTCGTCACGAAGTTTCTCGAGCCAGGGCAATATTTCACGCCTTCTCGCAGGATCCAAGGAGGCCAACGGTTCGTCCAATAAAAGAAGTCTGGGCTGAGTCGCGAGCGCTCTCGCAATGGCCACTCGCTGGCGCTCACCCCCAGAGAGTTGGTGGGTCTTGCGGTCCAATAAATTCGAGAGACCCAAGATCTCAATGGCTTGGTCTAGC
>DAISKH010000115.1:0-10278 GCA_036821105.1 Limnohabitans sp. | reverse complement strand
GGGCTGGCTAAAAGAGGAGACTACCAGCCCTTGACCTCTTGGCTTAAAAAGCTCAAACCGTTCAAGCTCTTCTCAAGCGACTGCATGGCCTCTGGGCTCAAAGCGTCCAGGGGAGGTCTTGGGACACCGCAGTCGCGGCCCATCATGGCCATGGCGGCTTTCAGACTGGCAAAGCCGTGGTGCTTTAAGAGTTGGTAGAGGCTGGCGATGTCTTCTTGCATCTTTCTCGCTTCAAAATACTTCTCTGCACGGCAAACTGTGTAGAACTCTTTCATGAGTTTGGGCGCGATAGCAGCCATGGGGGTCAGCATGCTTTTGGCACCCACGGCTCCAGCGGAGACCATGTATTCGTTGCCACTGAGCAATTGAAACTCGGGGCGGATACGCTGCACGTTGGAGATGATGTTGATCATGAACTGCCAATCCATGCTCAGGTCTATGAGTCCCGCAAAGTTTTCTGAACTGTTGACCAACTGGAGCATCAACTCAGTGCTGAGTTTGGTACCTGTCATCTCGCCAGGGGTGTAGAAGACGTAGAAGGGGATTTTGGCAGCCTTTGCAACCTGCGCAAAATGCTCATGCACCATGTGCGCAGGTGGAGTCCAGTAATAGGGGGATGTACAAATAATAGCCTTGGCGCCATGCGACTGTGCATAGTCTGCGCGGGAGGCTGCGACGCCTGTTGCTGAGTCACTCACATGGGCCAAAACGGGGACTCGGCCATTGACGTGCTTCATCACAAAGTCAAAATGAGCGCGTTGTTCTATATCAGACAAACTCACTGATTCAGCCACGTGCATGGGCGTAGCGATCGCCTCGGCGCCAGATTTCAAGTGAAACTCAAGGAGTTTTTCAAGACGGGCGTAGTCGATTTTGAGATCCGCGGTGAACGGAGTGACAGGGGTGTGGACGAATCCTGGGATCAAGGTGTTCATGGTGTGCAAATTGAGAATTAAAACTTACCAGCCGTGGGGTTCAGTGTCGAGGATGCCCAACTCTTCAAGTTGTTTGGCAATGAAGGCTTGACGCTCTTTGGTTGCGGTGGGGAGCGGCGCACGGGTAGGTCCCACAGGGCGGCCCATGATCACCATGCCACCCTTAAGTGACGAAGGATATTGATCCCTAAAGAGATCCCACAATTGGGCGAGTTTGAATTGCAATTGACGTGCCTTTTCACTCTCACCATTCATGCAAGCATCAAAGAGCTGTTTGCACAGATTGGGGCTGATGCCGCCGGCAGATGAGTATGAACCCACGCAACCCAAGGGCACCGAGGGGGCCAAAAACTCTACCCCTGCAACGATGGAGAAGTCGGGTCTGATTTTGAGGGCGGCACGAGAGATCTCGACAAATTTCTCACTGTTAAAGCTCGCCTCTTTTAAGGCGATCAGGTTGGGCAATTTCTCGAGTAAACGTGTAATCAACTCGCCATTGAACTCAATACCCTCCAAGTAGCTGGGTGAGTTGTAAGCGATCATTGGAATATCAACACTTTGCCCCAGTCTTACATAATGCTTATAGATACCCTCCATTGAAGGGCTCCAAAAGTAGGGGGTGATCGCAATGATGGCATCCGCACCGATTTTTTGAGCATGCTGGGCCAAATCAATGGAATCTTCGACCGACAAAGCGCTCACATGGATAGAGACGGGTACGCGTTTGCCAACTGATTTGACAGCGACTTCGGCAAATGCTTTTCTCTCCGCAATGGTCAAGTTCAGTGACTCACCTTTGTGATGCGGCCATGAGATCGCGGTTGCACCTGTGCGCACGTGAAAATCCAGCAACTTCTCGAAAGTGTTGAGGTCTGGGCTGAAGTCATCCTTTAAAGGAGTGACGGGGCTTTGCATGACGCCTTTGAACATTTGTTTCATTGAGATGGGCCTGTGAGTCAACATTTCTAGTGAGCACGCGGGTGCTATGACGGTGTGCAAATTCAATGCGGTGACTGAATCTGACAGCCCAAGAAATTTAACATTTTTTGGTGCAGTGCAATGTAGGTAAATTCCCCATGCACTCAGTGCATTGAGAGAGATTTACAAAGGAACGTGTTGATTGGATGAAAGTTGATTTTTGATTTTTTGTGTCGGTTGCAAGAGAACGATTTCAGTTGGGTAACTTCTCTGTCTTGGTGAGAAAGCTTTCCTCATTTCATCGCACGATAGAATGAAAACAAGATGAATTTTTTTTATGAGGGAGTCTCTATGCAGTTGAGTGTGGTCGCCGATGGCATGAACATTGACTGGGATGTCCCCATCAAGATGGCTGATGGGGTAGTCCTCCGAGCGGATGTGTTCAGACCTCTCGAGCCAGGTCAGTATCCCGTTATTTTGAGTTCGGGACCGTATGGCAAAGGTCTGTCGTTTCAAGAGGGATTTTCTGGTGGATGGAACCGTTTGGTGCAGACATATCCCGAGGTGATTAAAGGCACCACGGCCAAGTACGCTAATTTCGAAGTGGTTGATCCTGAAAAATGGGTTCCTGATGGATTCATTTGCGTGCGAGTGGACTCTCGAGGGGCCGGCCGTTCAGAGGGCTTTCTCAACCCGAAATCTGTTCAGGAAACTGAAGATCTTTATGAGTGCATTGAATGGGCTGGAGTCCAACCCTGGAGCAATGGTCGCGTGGGGCTGAATGGGATTTCTTACTTTGCCACCAACCAATGGTATGTCGCTGGTCTTCAGCCGCCTCACTTGGCCGCCATTTGTCCTTGGGAGGGAGCGTCAGATTACTACCGAGAAAATACCTACCATGGGGGGATTTTGTGTCAGTTTCTCTCCAAGCTTTATCCTTGGGCGGTTTGGCGTGTTCAGCATGGTGTGGGAGAGCGGGGCTTTAAAAACCCCAATAATTTGGAGTGGGTTGCCGGTCCTGAGACCTTGTCAGAGGAGGAGCTCATCGCAAGGCGTATTGATATTGTGAAGTCGTTGCGTGAGCACCCCTTCAATGATGCTTATCACCAAGATCGCTCAACGAAATTTGGACAGGTGAAAGTTCCACTCCTCTCCGCCGCCAATTGGGGCGGTCAAGGGTTGCATCCACGGGGGAATTTTGAGGGCTTTACTCGCTCGGCGTCTGAGCAAAAGTGGCTTGAGGTTCACGGTCAGTCCCATTGGACTCATTTCTACACAGATTATGGTGTGGCTTTGCAAAAGAGATTTTTTGCCCATTTTTTAAAGGGTGAAAATAACGGCTGGTTAGACCAATCTCCGGTGCAACTGCAGGTTCGACATGTTGACCGCTTTGAGTTGCGTGCAGAGACCGATTGGCCACTTGCACGCACACAATGGACGCGTTTTTATTTGGAACCCCAATCTCTGGGCCTATCCAAAAACGCATCGACTAAGCATGAAGAGATCACCTACGATCCAATGGGCGAGGGCGTGACTTTTAAGACGCCTCCACTTCAAGAGGAGATGGAGATCACGGGACCTGTGGCTTGTAAATTATGGGTCTCAAGTGAATCACAGGACGCCGATATCTTCTTGGCCTTGCGAGTTTTCAAGCCCGATGGAAGTGAAGTTTTGTTTCAAGGCTCCAACGATCCCAATACGCCCATAGGCTTAGGCTGGCTCAGGGCATCCCACCGCAAATTGGATCCTAACCTCACCAAGCCCTATCGACCCTATCACACCCACGATGAGCGCCAAGCATTGAATCCGGGGGAGGTGGTGGAGTTGGACGTGGAAATTTGGCCCACTTGCATTGTGGTGCCCAAGGGCTACACGGTGGGCCTGTCTGTTCGAGGGCGTGATTATCAGTACGACGGCCCGGTCATTCGCGTACCGGGCATCGGTTACGAGATGGCGGGTGTTGGTCCGTTTGTTCACCAAGACCCCGTAGATCGGCCCGCGGATATTTTTGGTGCAAAAGTCACCTTGCATTTTGGTGAGCAACACGCCCCGTATCTTTTACTCCCAATCATTGCAACTTCGCCCATGGAGAAAAAGTCATGAAATACATTTTTCTTTTGCGCTGCCTGATCGCGTGTTTGATCTTTCACGGGAGTGCATTTTCTGACGAGGCCTATCCCAGCAAAACAGTGCGGTTGTTGGTGGGATTTCCGGCTGGGACATCGGCCGATATCTTGGCCCGCATTTACGCCAATCAGTTGAGTGAGCGGCTTGGCTTTCAATTCATTGTTGAAGACAAAGCGGGTGCATCAAGCAATTTGGCGGCGGATGTTGTGGCCAAATCAGAGCCCGATGGCTACACGCTTTTATTGGGCACTGTTGCCAACTCGATTGGTGAGAGTTACTTTAAAAAATTGCCCTTTAATTTTGCGAAAGACTTCAGGCCGATTGCACCCATGGGCTTTGCCACCAACATTGTTGTGGCCAGTCCCACGTTAGGGCTCAACACTGTGCAAGATTTGATCCAGTATGCCAAATTGCATCCCGATGGTCTCTTTTATGGCACCGCCGGTCCAGGAACATCGCCACACATGTCTGGTGAATTGTTCAACTTGATGGCATCAACCCATCTGACCCACATTCCTTACAAGGGCAATAACCAAGGGTTGGTGGATTTGGTGGAGGGTCGATTGTCGGTGATTTTTGCGCCAGCACCCACGGTGAGTGCGCTCATCAAGGGCGGCAAGGTCAAGCCCTTGGCGGTGACCACTCTCAAGCGCTCAACCTTATTTGCTGATGTGCCCACCCTCAATGAGTCAGGGCTGAAGGGCTTTGACAGCTCTCTTTGGTATGGTTTATTCGCCCCCAAAGGTGTACCAGAGAGGGTGGTGACTTTGTTGGCCAAGGAGGTCTCGGCTGCATCTCAAAACCCTCAAGTCAAAGCGCAACTGGCCACCAACGGGGCCGAGCCCATGACGATGGGTGTTGAGGCGTTTGCTGCTTTTGTGCAAGATGACAGCTCCAAATGGGCCCGGGTCATGAATGATGCCAAGATTGAGCGGGAATAAAACCAGGTGGATTGAAAAACATCCCATTGCAAGGTCGCCATTGAGGCGGTTTAATTCATTTGAGTCACCCGGTTTTTCACTGGGGACTCAATGGGCTTGAGATTTTGGGCCTTTGCAGCCTTGCAAAAAGAAGTGCTCAATCGCATAGTGCGCTTGGTCTCGGGACTCTGTGTCCTCAGAGTGCAGTTGAGCAATGGCGCCGTGAATCATTTTTTGCGTGAGTCCTTTGCTCAAGGCCTCTAGCACCAAACCCACGTCCTCACCTTTTGCCAATAATTTTTTGGCGCGTTGGATCTCGAGCTCTCTCCATTGATCGGTTTTTTGATGGAGCCTTTGAATTAAAGGGACATCGTCACGGCTGTGTAACCAATTCAAAAAACCATGAACACCTTCATCCACAATGCTCTCGGCTTGGCTTACAGCGGCTTGCCGATTTTCCTTGCCATTTTGGACAACATGGCTTAAGTGGTCAACGCTATAGAGGTAGACGTTTTTGAGTTCTTGCACCTGTGGCTCGATGTCTCGGGGAACAGCCAAATCGAGCATGAACATGGGGCTGTGTTTGCGCTTTTTAAGGGCGGATTCCACGGCTCCCAACCCAATGAGGGGGAGGGTACTCGCTGTGCAACTGATGACCGCATCGTATTCATGCAGCAACTCAGGTATCTGTCCAAGCGCAATGGCTTGTGCATTAAAACGCTGGGCCAGCGCTTGGCCTTTGTCTAAATTACGGTTGGCCACCGTCATTGATTTTGGATGGCGTGCCGCAAAATGCGTCATGCACAATTCAATCATCTCACCTGAGCCGACAAAGAGGATGTTGATCTGGGAGAGATCTTCAAAGAGTTGTGACGCAAGCCGCACGGCGGCGGCGGCCATGCTGATCGAGTGCGTGCCGATCTCAGTGGAGCTTCGGACACGCTTGGCCACTGAGAAACTTCTCTCAAAGAGTTGATTCAAAGTCGAGCCCAAGGCTCCCGCATGTCTGGCCGTTTGAACAGCAGTTTTGAGTTGCCCCAAAATTTGTGGCTCTCCAAGGACCATGGAGTCCAGACCACTGGCGACACGAAAGGCGTGCCTTGCGGCCAAGTCATGTTCATGCGCATAGCCATGGGTGTGAAGGGTGCTTTTGTCCACTCTTCCGAGGGCGGCAAACCACTCCTTGGTCTGCTCAAAATGCTGTGGCTCCGAGGCACAGTAAACCTCGGTTCGATTGCATGTGGACAAGACCGTAGCCTCTGCGCTCGAGCCAAATTGGTGCTTAAAGTCCGCGAGTAGCGTCTGCACCTGATCGGCAGCAAAAGCAAACTGCTCTCTAACCGTGAGGGGGGCCGTGTTGTGATTCAGCCCCAAAGCCCAAACGCTCATGCTCGCTCCCTTGGGGCCAAGGTTTTTAGCCCATCTGCAGCTTTTACCAATAAAAAGAGGCCTCTCTCAGGCCCTCGGCCAAGTCTGCTTGGCTGGCAAGGGTTTTTTCCAAGCATTTAATTGTTCCTCAGGCTTGACAAATATTTCTGTAATGATACATTGACAATAAAATATGTCAAATAATATTTACATATCGACTCTTTGAACACCACAAGGAGCTGTTGGGGTAAGTTTTCTAAAAGCCGTTGAATTGAACACCAAGGAGCAAACTATGGATATTCAAGCGCGAATCCAGACCGCCATGGAGCGTCATTTTCAGCAAATTTTGGCTGTCAGCACGCCTCCAACGCTTCATGCGGCTATGAAGCACGCCGTTTTCCCTGGGGGAGCTCGAATTCGTCCTCAGCTGTGCACTGCAGTGGCGATGGTGTGCGGCGAAGATGACTCGTTATTGACCGATGCAGGAGCGGTGGCGCTGGAGTTGATGCATTGCGCCTCTTTGGTGCATGACGACATGCCCTGCTTTGATGATGCACAAGTTAGGCGTGGTCAAACCACAGTGCATGCTGAATTCTCTGAGGCTGTTGCATTACTCACGGGTGACGCCTTGATCGTCATGGCCTATCAAGTCCTTCTCAACCACCGCTCTACATTCACTTTTAGTGCTGAGCATTCGCAGCGTTTACTGGAGATGACGCAGATCTTGAGCCAGGGCGTGGGTGCACCCAATGGGATCGTGGCGGGTCAGGCGTGGGAGTGCGAGAACAAAGTAGATTTGTGGCAATACCAACGTGCCAAGACAGGTGCTTTATTCTCAGCGAGCACCTCCATGGGGGCTGTGGCTGCAGGGGCAAACCCCGCTGCCTGGTTTGTCCTTGGAGAGAGCTTGGGGGATGCATACCAAATTGCCGATGATATTCGGGACGTGATTGGACACATTGACCTCATTGGTAAGCCCGTAGGGCAAGACGTTGGTCATGGTCGACCCAGTGCTGCCCAGGCACTGGGCCTAGAAGGTGCCAATTCTCAGTTCAAGCATTTGATCGAGACGGCCGCTAAAAGCGTGCCCGACTGCGTTGGGCGGGATTTGCTCAGATCAATGATTTTTAAGGAGTCTGAGCGTCTGGTTCCGCAACAAGCGTATCAGGCTTATCTAGCAAGTCATCAACACGTTCAGGTCTCGATGGCATGACCTTGAATGTGGACATCAAGCCGTATACAACGGTGACAGATCCATTGCGATTGGGGCAACCCCAAGCTCCGTTGAACACTGCCGTGGTGGGCAAAGTGGGATGGCGAGAGCGGTTGAAAAACCACTGGGCTCGTTGGATGGTTTCTCCAGCACTCTATCAGTGGAGTGTGACTAATCCCTTGACTCGTTGGTTCACGCAAAAGCGAACCCGTGAAGTCTTTGACTTGATGGCGGGATTTGTTCACTTTCAGGTATTGCTCAATTGCCTACGCTTGGGTGTTCTCGCTCGTGTTCATCAAAGCCCTTGCACCTTGCGGGAGTTGGCTCTTCACGTCGGTTTGCCCGAAGACCGATTGGATCGTTTGGTTTGGTCAGCCGTTTCTCTAAAGCTCATGGATCAACGCTCAGAGGGTCGCTACGGGATCGGCTCGTTGGGGGTTTTGGTGGTGAGCTACCCAGGGATTGAGGCGATGGTTGAGCACAATGCACTTTTATATGCAGACATGTCCGATACACCCAAGATGCTCCAATCGCAAGAGGGTGTTGCACAGGCCAAGATGCACCAGTACTGGCCTTATACGTTAGGCCAAACGTCAGAGAGTGCTCCTTTTGAGAAACAAACCACCGGGGAGGGTGAGGGGGGACAGACATCTCCTTCGCGTCAAACCGAGCGCTATTCACAATTGATGTCGGTGTCACAAAACTTTGTGATTCAAGAAATACTGAGCAACTATGACTTTGCTCAACACCGCCGGGTTCTAGACATTGGGTGTGGGCTGGGTCGTTTTGCCAGCACCTTGGCCCAAAGCGTTGGCTCACTCGAACTGATGCTCATGGACTTGCCTGCGGTCGTAGAGCTTACACAAAGTGCTCACGTGCACACCGATTATTTCTCTAGATTGAGTTTTGTCCCTGGCAGCTTTAAAACGGATCCCCTACCCGTGGGCATGGACTTGGTCACTTTGGTGCGAGTGGCGCATGATCACAGCGACTCGGATGTGTTCGAGTTGTTACGAAAGATCCACGCGGCTTTACCCTCCAAAGGAAGTCTCTTGTTGGCCGAACCCATGGCCGATCCACGTGGGGCCCGACAAGATGCGTATTTCCATTTCTATTTGATGGCCATGGGCGAGGGCAGACTCAGAACCCCCCAAAAGCTCTCAGACATGATGCTTGAAGCCGGATTTTCTCGAGTTGAGTTGCTCTCCAACCCCATGCCCACCCATGCAAGGATCCTGATTGCCCAAAAAACCTAGTGTTTCCCCTAATGGTTATACTGTAGGTGTCAATTAGTATTGACGCATAAGATTGTAAAAAGAGAATGACACCATGCGTGCACACGCCGTACTGTTTGAAGGACCTAAAAACATCAAGTTAAGCCCCTTGGATGTGGCTGACATGGTGGAGGGGGACATCAAAATTGATGTCTCCTATACAGGTATTAGCACGGGAACAGAGCGGCTCTTATGGGACGGCAGCATGCCAGCATTTCCCGGTATGGGCTATCCACTGGTGCCAGGCTATGAGACTGTCGGGCGGGTGGTAAAGAACAACTCTCAGCAAGAATTCAAGGACGGTGAGTTTGTCTTTGTCCCAGGCGCTTATTCATTTAAAAATGTACGCAACCTCTTCGGTGGCTCAGGCTCAGAGCTTGTGGTTCCCGCTGAACGGGTGGTCAGAGTGGCTGAGCAACACGCGAAAAATGCAACTCTCTTGGCCCTGGCCGCAACCGTCTACCACAGCGTCTCTAAAGGGGGCGCCATCACACCAGCCCAACCCCCGGATTTAATTGTGGGTCACGGCATCATGGGCCGCTTACTTGCTCGTATGACGGTGGCGGCTGGAATGCCCGCGCCTACTGTGTGGGAGATCAACCCAACGCGTGCCTCGGGAGCTCAGGGCTACACAGTCATTGACCCTCGAGAGGACACCAAAAAAGATTACAAGGCGATCTACGACGTGAGTGGAGACTCCTCCTTACTCAATCAACTCATTGGTCATTTGGCGCCCGGCGGTGAGGTCGTGTTGGCTGGGTTTTACACCCAAGACCTCGCCTTTAACTTTGCCGCAGCTTTTATGAAAGAGCCCCAAATTCGGGTGTCCGCACAGTGGAAGAAATGCGACCTCGATGCGGTTTGTGAGCTCATGAACAACGGACGACTGTCCTTTGATGGATTGATCACTCATGACAGTGCACCCTCGGCAGCCCACGCCGCCTATGAAACAGCATTTTGTGATCCCCACTGCCTAAAAATGATTCTTGACTGGAGAAACTGATGACAAACCCCGCGAATTCAAGCTCGGCCAAGGTTCAAGAGCAAACCATACAGTTCACACAACGCTTGCGTGAGGAGGCTCACCACGAGCCCGAACAAGTGCACTCGGGTGAGGTGACCAAAGAGACCCAAATCATTGCGATTTACGGTAAAGGCGGCATCGGCAAAAGTTTTACCTTGGCCAATTTGAGCTACATGATGGCGCAGCAGGGCAAAAAAGTTCTCCTCATTGGCTGCGACCCCAAGAGTGACACCACCTCACTGCTTTTTGGCGGTAAGGCTTGTCCGACCATCATTGAAACATCGTCAAAGAAAAAACTCGCTGGCGAGGCCGTGAGCATTGGGGATGTCTGCTTTAAGCGAGATGGTGTTTTTGCCATGGAACTCGGTGGCCCCGAGGTTGGCCGGGGCTGCGGGGGGCGAGGCATTATTCATGGTTTTGAGACGCTAGAGAAGTTGGGCTTTCACGAGTGGGGGTTTGACTACGTGCTCTTGGATTTCTTGGGGGATGTGGTGTGCGG
>DAISKH010000114.1:0-10380 GCA_036821105.1 Limnohabitans sp. | reverse complement strand
GGGCGGGTTTTCACCGCCCGTTTTTTTTGGTCTGTGCTTTATTGGGAAAAGGGATTCAAGCGCTGTGGTGCTGCAAGAGACGATCGAGCAAATTGTAAAAGGTCTGGGCTACGAACTCGTGGATATCGAGAGAACGGGCGGGGGGCTTTTGCGCGTCACGATTGATTTGCCTTGGGAGCCCCAGGAGTGTGAGTCTGTCAATGCCGAGGGTGTTCCAGTAGCAGTTGAGAAATTCATCATGGTCGAGGACTGTGAGCGAGTGACTCGTCAACTTCAATTTGCCTTGGAAGTCGACGATGTGCCTTACCAGCGCTTGGAGGTGTCCTCACCTGGGATCGATCGGCCGTTAAAGACCCAAAAGGACTTTGAGCGCTTTGTAGGACAAGAAATTGATGTAACACTGAAGCAGGCCATGGGCGCACAAGCCCTTGGACAAGTCTCCGGGTTAAGGAAAAAATTCAGAGGTGTATTGGAGAAAACCGATACACCAGGAACATGGCAAATTGTTTGGGCCGATGAGCCTAAAACCAAGCCTGGTCAACGAGTGAGTAAAAAGCGTGAACCCGCGCCCTTACACGCTCTTGGCTTTACGCTGGATGAGCTCAAAGAGGCTCGTCTGGCCCCGATTGTTGATTTCAAAGGACGTCAGTCCAAACTGCAGACCAAGTGAAGGAGTAGAGCAACATGAACCGCGAAATGTTGATGCTGGTAGAAGCGATCTCGCGCGAGAAAAACGTCGAGCGCGATGTGGTCTTTGGTGCCGTTGAATCGGCCTTGGCGCAAGCCACCAAAAAACTCTACCAAGGAGAGGTGGACATCCGTGTCTCCATGGACCGTGACACCGGTGACTATGAGACCTTTAGACGCTGGTTGGTCGTGCCTGACGATGCTGGGCTGCAAAACCCTGATGCCGAAGAGCTTTTAATGGATGCTCGGGATCGATTGGCCGATGTCGAGGAGGGTGAGTACATTGAGGAACTCATTGACTCTTTGCCCATTGGCAGAATTGGCGCGATGGCCGCCAAGCAAGTGATTTTGCAGAAAATTCGTGATGCGGAAAGAGAAATGCTCTTGCAAGACTTCATGTCTCGTGGAGAGAAAATCTTTGTAGGGACCGTCAAACGCATGGACAAAGGTGACATGATCGTTGAGAGCGGGCGTGTCGAAGGCCGCCTGCGACGCTCGGAGATGATCCCCAAAGAGAATTTGAGAAACGGTGACCGTGTGCGCGCCATGATCATGGAAGTTGATACCACACTGCGGGGTGCACCCATCATTTTGTCTCGCTCAGCCCCCGAGTTCATGATTGAGCTCTTCAAGCAAGAAGTCCCTGAGGTGGAGCAAGGCTTACTCGAGATCAAATCATGCGCCCGAGATGCTGGCTCACGTGCCAAAATCGCGGTGATCTCCCACGACAAGCGAGTTGACCCGATTGGGACTTGTGTTGGAGTGCGCGGCACACGCGTGAACGCTGTCACCAACGAGCTCGCTGGCGAGCGCGTTGATATTGTGCTCTGGAGCGAGGATCCTGCTCAATTTGTAATTGGAGCATTGGCCCCGGCCAATGTGAGCTCCATTGTGGTGGACGAAGAAAAACACGCCATGGATGTGGTCGTGGACGAAGAAAATTTGGCCATTGCCATCGGTCGTGGTGGTCAAAACGTTCGTTTGGCCTCGGACCTCACAGGCTGGAAGATCAACATCATGGATGCGGCCGAGTCGGCGCAAAAAATCGCCAACGAAACCGGCGGCATTCGTGAGCTCTTCATGGAAAAGCTCGATGTGGATCAAGAGATTGCCGATATTTTGATCGACGAGGGCTTCTCAAGCCTAGAAGAAGTGGCCTATGTGCCCATTCAAGAAATGCTTGAGATCGAGAGCTTTGATGAAGACACGGTCAATGAATTGCGTGCCCGTGCCAAGGATGCCCTCCTCACCATGGAAATCGTAAAAGAAGAAAGTGTTCAAGATGTCTCCCAAGACCTTCGGGACTTGGAGGGACTCAATGCTGAGTTAATTGCCCAATTGGCTCAAAACGGTGTTCACTCACGCGACGACTTGGCGGATCTCGCTGTCGACGAGTTGGTCGACATCACAGGACAAACCCAAGAAGAGGCAAAAGTGCTGATCCTTAAAGCTCGTGAACACTGGTTCGCGGGTCAAGAGTGACGGTCATGAATAGGAACACCACAGATGACCAGTACGACAGTTGCCGAGTTTGCCAAAGAGCTCAAAAAAACCACCCAAATCTTGCTTGATCAATTGCGATCAGCTGGATTGGCCAAATCCTCTCCCGATGATGAACTGACGGACACGGATAAACAAAAACTGCTGACTTTTTTGCAGTCCTCACACGGCTCAACCATGCCCGTGCCTGAGCGCAAAAAGATCACGCTCGTTAAGAAATCCACCACCGAGATCAAGCAAGCCGACGCCTCAGGCAAAGCTCGTACGATTCAAGTGGAAGTTCGAAAAAAGCGCACCTTCATACAAGGCGGTGAGCCCGCAGAGGTGACTCCTGCGCCAGCAGCACCGGTCTCTCCCCCAGCGCCAATCATTGACCAAGCCGAGTTGGCCAGGCGTGAGGAAGAGGCAAGACGTCAAGCCGAGCTCATCCGCCGACAAGAAGAGGAGTTGGCGGAAAAGCGTAAAGCCCGTCAAGCTCAAGAGGCTCAAGAGTTGGCCAAGGCCAAGAGTCTTTTACAAGACCAGTCCCAGTTGGCCAAAGAGGCGTTCGATGCTGCCAATGCTGCAAATGCAGCCAAAGCAGAGTCTGCAACAACCAAAATCAACGAATCCAATGATCCCTCGGCTTTGGCCTCCGGTGATGAACCCAGCAAGGCCAAAGACGAAGCACTGAGCCCTGCGTCGTTGGCGTCCCTTGATGCTTTGGTTCGCGCAAAAACGCAAACAGATTCTGCCTCCAAGCGAGGTGCTCCCATTGCTCCCGCGACCACCACATCGGCTCACTCCGAGTTGGGAGCCGACGTCCTCGATGCCAACGATCAATCTGAGGCTGCAGTTGCTGCTCGTGCAGCCAGGGCTGAGTTGGAGGAGAAATTGGCCAAATCCAAGGCCGTTGCCGAAGAAGAGGCTCTGCGGGCCAAGGATCTTGAGAACCGCAGACGCATTGCACTGAACGAGGCCGAGGCCATTCGTCAAATGATGAATGCCCCTAAAAAGGTTGCCCCGCCTCCTGCTCCTGCTGTGACTGCCAAAAAGCCAGAAGCGGGTAAGGTTGACCCCAATGCCAAGGGCACCATCAAAGGCACCTTGCACAAGCCGCCCCCTGGCGCCAACACCACTGCGGCCAAACCCGCAGCGAGCACTGTGGGCAAAGACGGCAAAGAGGTCAAGAGCGCCAAGTTGTCTTCAAGCTGGGCCGATGAGCAAGCCAAGAAAAAGGAAATCAAAACCCGTGGAGACACCTCTGCCGGTTCGAACCGTAACAGCTGGCGCGCAGGTCCCAGGGGTCGTCGTGAGCGTGAACGCGATGAGCACCATGTGCCTCAAGCACCCGTGGAAGCTCGGGTTTTTGAAGTTCACGTGCCTGAGACCATCACTGTGGCCGAACTCGCCCACAAGATGGCTGTGAAGGCGTCCGAAGTCATCAAGCACTTGATGAAGCTTGGACAAATGGTGACGATCAACCAACCCCTAGACCAAGACACAGCCATGATTGTGGTTGAAGAGATGGGTCACAAGGCCATTATTGCTGCGCTCGATGATCCAGAGGCATTCACAGAAGAAGAAAACTCAGCCACAGTGGCGCCTTCTTTAGCGCGTGCACCGGTGGTCACCGTCATGGGTCACGTCGATCACGGTAAAACCTCATTGCTGGACTACATCCGTCGCGCCAAAGTGGCCTCCGGTGAGGCCGGTGGTATCACACAACACATTGGTGCCTACCATGTGCAAACAGACCGCGGGATGATCTCCTTTTTAGATACGCCGGGTCACGAAGCTTTCACGGCGATGAGAGCACGCGGTGCCAAGGCTACCGACATTGTGATCTTGGTGGTGGCAGCCGACGACGGTGTCATGCCTCAAACGCGCGAGGCGATCAAACACGCCAAAGCTGCCGGTGTGCCCATTGTGGTTGCGATGAATAAAATTGACAAACCCGACGCCAATCCTGACCGACTCAAAGGTGAATTGGTGGCCGAAGAGGTGGTGCCTGAGGAGTTTGGTGGCGAATCACCCTTCATCGCAGTTTCCGCCAAAACAGGCCAAGGTGTGGATGATCTCTTGGAGCAAGTGCTCCTCCAAGCCGAAGTGCTTGAGCTCAAAGCACCCGTTGATGCGATGGCCAAGGGATTGGTGATTGAGGCCAAACTCGACAAAGGTCGCGGACCTGTGGCCACGATTTTGGTGCAATCGGGTACTTTGAACGTGGGTGATGTGGTGCTTGCCGGCCAGACATTTGGTCGTGTGAGAGCCATGCTTGATGAAAACGGCAAGACCATCAAGTCCGCCGGTCCTTCCATCCCAGTCGAGATCCAAGGCTTGACGGAAGTTCCTCAAGCGGGGGATGAATTCATGGTGATGGCCGATGAGCGGCGTGCACGTGAGATTGCCACTTATAGGGCTGGTAAATTCCGCAACACCAAACTGGCCAAGCAACAAGCCTCCAAACTGGAGAACATGTTCAGCGACATTGCCCAAGGCGAGACGAAGATGCTCCCCATCATCATCAAAGCCGACGTACAAGGCTCTCAAGAGGCCTTGTCCACCTCACTGCTTAAACTCTCCACCGATGAGGTGAAGGTTCAGATGGTGTATACCGCTGTGGGTGGGATCAGTGAGAGCGATGTGAACTTGGCCATTGCCTCCAAGGCCGTGATCATTGGCTTTAATACTCGTGCCGATGCGGGAGCGAGAAAACTCGCCGAAAACAATGGCGTGGAGATTCGTTACTACCAGATCATTTATGACGCTGTGGATGAGCTTAAATCAGCCATGTCTGGCATGTTGACACCTGATAAGAAAGAGGAAGTCATCGGTACGGCCGAGATTCGTCAAGTCTTTAGGGTCAGCAAAATTGGCTCGATCGCAGGTTGTATGGTCACCCAAGGTGTGGTCCGCCGTTCCGCGCAACTTCGTTTGCTCAGAAACAATGTGGTGATCTTCACCGGTGAGCTCGAGAGCTTGAAGCGTTTTAAGGACGATGCTCGCGAGGTCAAGGAGAGCTTTGAATGCGGCTTGAACATCAAGAACTACAACGATATCCAAGAGGGCGACCAATTGGAGTTCTTTGAAATCAAGGAAGTGGCCCGTACATTGACTTGAGCCAAGTTCTCGACTTGAGTAGCACTTGGGTCGATCATGACTGGGGGTTTCAACAAATGTCTTTGACCTTTGAACCTCCAGATTTTGATCAATGAGTTTCTTTGGATGCTGACTCCTCGTGCGTTTAAGTACTTCGCAGTACTCAAACGAACTGAAGGTACTCAATGGAGCTCAAAGGAACTCGAGTGAAACTCAGTGTTGAATACACGCTTTGGTTAGCTTGGTTAACTTGGTTTTTGCCGGCGTCCTTGTTCACCTGATGGTTTGTCACGCAAGCGTCACACAACAGACGTCTGCGGGCCTTAGGATTGCAATCATTTGAATTTGGATCGTTGGGTCCTGAAACATTGAATATTTTGTTTTTTGAGTTTTTTTAGTGTCGACTTATTTGTTCATGCATGCGTAAATCTCCTTCATCATCTCACCGCAGTTTCAAAGTGGCTGATCAAATCCAACGCGATTTGGCGCAGCTGATTGCGCGTGAGTTAAAAGACCCGCGAGTAGGCATGGTGACCTTGCAAGGCGTGGAGGTGACACCGGACTATGCCCATGCCAAAGTGTTTTTCAGCACGCTGGCCTCAGACCCAGCGCTTGCTGCCGAGGGGCTTAACCAAGCGGCAGGTTTTTTGAGAAACGGATTGTTTAAAAAGCTTCAAATCCATACCGTGCCGACATTGCATTTTATTTATGATGCGACACCTCAAAAAGCGGCAGATCTGAATGCCTTGATCCATCAAGCGCTGTCCTCCAAGGCCAAGGAGGATTGAATTCATGAGTGAATTCTTAGGCAATGCACATGAAGTCAACAAGTCCGATGCCTCAGGCACGGGTGTCTTGGTGCGTGCGAAGAAAGCCAAACAGCCCCAAAGGCGTGCGGCTGAGCGTCATGGGGTCCATGGTGTCTTTTTATTAGACAAGCCCTTGGGTTTGTCGAGTAACCAAGCGTTGCAAAAAGTCAAATGGCTCTTTAAAGCCGAGAAGGCTGGCCACACAGGGACCTTGGATCCCTTGGCCACGGGTGTCTTGCCGATTTGTTTGGGCGCTGCCACCAAATTCAGTCAGTTGCACTTGGATGCCAATAAAACGTATGTTGCGGTGGCTCGACTTGGCGAATTGAGTGCCACGGGTGACAGTGAAGGTCCCTTCACGCCGGGCGGTGCTTGTGAGGACTTGGATTTGAGCCAGCCAGCTCTTAAGGTGCTGGCCCAATCATTCATTGGGAAAATTCAGCAAACTCCTCCCATGCACAGCGCCTTAAAGGTGAATGGTCGAGCGCTTTATGACTATGCCAGAGAGGGCGTGAGCGTGGAGCGAGAGAGTCGCACTGTTGAGCTCTTTGAGCTAAGCCTGACTGAGATCACCACATTGCGGGAGCTTCTCGAATTTGATCCCAGTCTAGAGAGAAATTATTCAGCCCACCTCTCCACCGACCTCACGAGCACAGATGCGTCCATGGGACTGGAGTCTTTTTTCAAGCCCGGTAAGCGTCTAATGGGCATCAAGGTGCATTGCTCCAAAGGCACTTACATTCGCACTTTGGCACAGGACCTGGGTCAAGCGCTTGGGTGCGGAGCCTACTTGCTCAGTCTTAGACGCGTGCAAACGGGCCCGTTTAATGAAGAAGAGTGCATGCCCATCGAGTCGCTACAAAACATTCATGACGAGGACAAAGTCAAGACGCTTCATGCGATCGATGAATTGCTCGTTGGCCACACCCCCATTCATTTGGATGACCAAGAGGCAGGGCGTTTTCTCTCAGGCCTCAGGCGCCGAGGGCCATGGCCGGACGACCCCCAGGTGGCTGTTTATGCGCAGTCCCCACCCCAAAATTTACTGGGTACAGCCCATGTGAAAGCCGGTGAGTTGATCGCCGAGCGCTTACTCAATCCCAAAGAAATTAATTCCATCCTAGAGAGACTGATATGAGCCTTCCCATTCGAAATATTGCCATCATTGCCCACGTTGACCACGGTAAAACGACCATGGTAGACCAGTTGCTGCGCCAATCTGGAACCTTTGCAGAACATGAAAAGGTGGTGGACACCGTCATGGACAACAATGCCATTGAAAAAGAGCGTGGCATCACTATTTTGGCCAAGAATTGTGCGGTGACTTGGAGCGGTACTCACATCAACATCGTAGACACCCCAGGCCACGCGGACTTTGGTGGCGAAGTTGAGCGTGCACTCTCCATGGTGGATGGTGTGGTGCTCTTGATTGATGCACAAGAGGGCCCTATGCCCCAAACACGTTTTGTGACCAAAAAAGCCTTGGCTTTGGGCTTGAGGCCTATTTTGGTGGTCAATAAAGTCGATAAACCCGGTGCGCGTCCTGACTTTGTGGTCAATGCCGCCTTTGATTTGTTCGACAAACTTGGCGCCAATGATGAGCAACTCGATTTCCCAGTTGTCTATGCCTCAGGCATCAACGGTTGGTCCTCCATGGAGGAGGGTGCACCTGGTGAACAATGGGGGCCAGACATGTCGGCGCTCTTTAATACCATCTTGGCTCACGTTCCAGCCCATGCTGGGGATCCCAGTGCGCCACTACAACTCCAAATCTCAGCCCTTGATTACTCAAGCTTTGTTGGGCGCATTGGTGTGGGCCGTATTAACCAAGGCACGATCCGTCCCATGATGGATGTGGTGGTGATGGAAGGACCCGAGGGCAAGCCCATCAAAGGGCGCGTGAATCAAGTGCTCACCTTTCAAGGTCTAGACCGCGTCCAAGCCACCGATGCGGGCCCTGGACAAATTGTGCTCATCAATGGGATTGAGGACATCGGCATTGGTGTCACTGTCACCGACCCCCTCAACCCCCAAGCGCTACCCATGCTCAAAGTGGATGAACCCACGCTGACCATGAACTTTTGCGTCAACACCAGCCCCTTGGCCGGTCGTGAGGGCAAGTACGTCACTAGTCGTCAAATTTGGGACCGTTTGCAAAAAGAGTTACAACTCAATGTCGCCCTGCGTGTGAAAGAGACCGATGAGGAAGGCGTATTTGAGGTGATGGGCCGAGGCGAATTGCACTTGACCATTTTGCTGGAAAACATGAGGCGTGAAGGCTACGAGTTGGCCGTCTCCAAGCCCCGAGTGGTCTTCAAAGAGATCGATGGCGAGAGGCACGAACCGATTGAGCTCGTCACCGCCGATATTGAAGAAACCCACCAAGGTGGAGTGATGCAAGCACTCGGCGAGAGAAAAGGCGAATTGGTCAACATGGAGCCCGATGGTCGAGGACGTGTACGCTTGGAGTACCGTATTCCTGCCCGTGGTTTGATTGGATTCACCAATGAATTCTTGAACTTAACCCGAGGCTCGGGCCTCATCTCCAACATCTTTGATCGCTATGAGCCGCATAAAGGCGAGATTGGCGGGCGTAAAAATGGAGTGCTGATCTCCATGGATGCGGGCGAGATTTTCACCTACGCGTTGGGTAAACTCGATGAGCGCGGTCGTATGTTTGTCAAGCCCAATGACCCCGTTTATGAGGGCATGATCGTGGGCATTCACAGCCGAGACAATGATTTGGTGGTGAATGCAACTCGCACCAAGCAGTTGACCAACTTCCGAGTATCAGGAAAGGAAGACGCCATCAAGATCACGCCCCCCATTGAGTGTACGCTTGAGTACGGTGTGGAGTTTATCGACGATGATGAGTTGGTGGAGATCACCCCCAAGAGTATTCGCTTGAGGAAACGCCACTTGAGTGAGCATGACCGTAAGCGCGCTAGAAATTCAGGCGCATAAGTTAAAGTCACCACAAACGCCTAAGGACCAGGCCCTGAGTTGTAAAACAACTTGGGGCTTTTTTTATCACTGGATAAGGAGTGTGAGGTTAGGGATGATTGACTTCTTATTCCACTGAAATGTGCGCACGTTCAACCACTGGGGGCCATTTGGCCAAATCTTCCTTGAGTCTTTCACTCAACGCCTCGGGTGAGGTGAACTCAACTTCATAGCCATGGGCATGCATTTTTTCAATAAAACTGTTTTGCGACAAGGCTTGTGCACTGGCAAAGCGTAATTTCTTCAAGACCTCAGGGGGTGTTAAAGCTGGGGCAAATAAGCCGTACCAAACCTCTTGATTGATTCCAAAAATTCCGTTCTCCGCCAAGGTCGGTACTTCTGGAATCAGAGCCGAGCGTTTATTACCTCCAATCACCGTGATTCCCTTTAATTTGCCACTGCGAATATAGGGCGCCAGTGCCGGAACGGTGACCAGGACCAAATCCACTTGCCCACCCAACACATCGGTGATGGCTGGCCCCGTTCCTTTGTAGGGTATTTGTGTCATCTTGGTGCCCGTGTGAAAGGCGTAGAGTTCTGCAAAGAGGTGAGGGGGGGTGCCAACGCCTGGCGAGCCATAGTGCAAATCATGCTCGAGGGATTCAGTAAGCAAAGCCTTGGCAGTTTGTGCTTTGACTTTCAAAGGATTGACTGCGATAGCCAATTGAGTGGTGGCCACCAATGCAATGGGAGCCAGATCTTTTTGAGGATCGTACTTCAAGTTTTTGTAGAGGCTTGGGTTGGTGCCCAAAATATCACTGGCAAAGAGCAGTGTGTAGCCATCTGGAGACGCCCTCACGACAGCCTCAGTGCCAATGTTTCCAGCAGCCCCAGCCTTGTTATCGAGCACCACCGCTTGCCCTAGGACACTCGAGAGGAGTTCAGCAAAGGGTCTGGCAATGCCATCATAGCCACCCCCTGGTGGAAACGGAATGACGATGTGTAAGGGGTGGGAGGGGTAGTTTTGTGCGTAGACTGTGCCATGTCCCAAAAGGAAGCAAAGCGTCAAAGGATAAAGCCGTTTCATGACAAGTGAGACACCGCCCTTGAAATAAGCTTTTTGTGAATTAAACTGAGGTTTTGAGCTTCGGTGCCTTTGCACGTTGAATTCCTTGAGAGATGGACGATGTTTTGTGTGTGCTGCCCTTTGAAATATTCGAGGGAACTCTTTCATTAGGCGCGAGAATTCAAGTCCTGTCAGTAGTATTTGTACGAACCAAGGTACACGACTCAAAACCTGAGAGAGAATCGACCCAGCCCCTAAAAGCCGATCTTCAATGAGAAAGTGGCATGTTGAGTT
>DAISKH010000113.1:0-10402 GCA_036821105.1 Limnohabitans sp. | reverse complement strand
AGTCGACCTCCTTCATCACCTCCACATGCCAAGAGGCGGGTAAAGGGCCTAAGGATTGGCGTAAAGTCTCTTGAACCCAGGGAAGACTCATTGGCAGTGTGGGCTCAAAAAAAGGCAGTCATGTGAGGTGGAGTTCAACTATTTTTTAGATTTAGCACGCTTACGGGGTTTGGGGGCCAAAAGAGTCCCTCGGCATAGGGGAGAGCCGCACCAGCAGGGGTATTCTGCTTTGAGTTTGGCGGTATAGGGCTCATCAATGATCAAGCCATAATCGTAGTTGAGCTCTTCGCCAGCGGCGATGGGTCTGATGGATTTGATAAAGACACGACCATTTTTTTCGTCTGCCTCACAATTAGGGTCACAAGCATGGTTGATCCACCGAGCTTTGTTGCCTCCAGAGCCACCATCAATCACGTGTTTTTCATTGATGTGAAAATAAAAGGTGTGGTTGGGGTCGCTCGGGTCATGGGGATGACGCCTCAAAGCCTCCTTCCAAGAGATCACCTCGCCTTTGTATTCAATGATTTTTTTGCCGGGTTCGATATCGACCAAGGCGAACACGCCTCGTCCATGGACTCCCGAGCGACGGGCTTCAATGCGTTTTTTGCGGCTAGGGGGAGAGGAGGTCTTGTTGGCCATGGTGGAGATTTGATTCAAAAAAGGGACATGTCAAAATGCGGTGCTCGACACAGCAAGTGAGACAATTTTAGAGGGTTTGTCGCGATGAGGCAGAAAAAGTTGGACAATGCCATGCATGAAGGACACAACTGAATGAGTAAAACACTGGTAATTGCTGAGAAACCGTCGGTCGCGCAAGATATTGTGCGAGCCCTTACAAGTGTGGCGGGAAAGTTTGAAAAGCACGATGACCATTTCGAGAGTGACTCCTATGTGGTGACGAGTGCTGTGGGGCATTTGCTTGAGATCAAAGCGCCCGAGGAATTTGATGTCAAGCGCGGCAAATGGAGCTTTGCTCATTTGCCAGTGATCCCGCCCCACTTTGAACTCAAGCCCGTTGACAAGACCAAGTCCAGGCTCAACGCTGTGGTGAAGTTGCTCAAGCGAAAAGACGTCACATCTCTTATCAATGCGTGTGATGCGGGAAGAGAAGGGGAGTTGATTTTTCGTTTAATTGAACAATACGCGGGCGGTAAAAAGGACCTTAAAAAACCGGTCAAGCGATTGTGGCTCCAGTCCATGACACCTCAGTCCATAAGAGACGGCTTTAATGCTCTGAGAAGCGAGCAACAAATGCAAGGCTTGGCCGATGCGGCAAGGTCACGCTCGGAGGCGGATTGGTTGGTGGGGATCAATGGCACCCGTGCGTTCACGGCATTCAACTCCCGGGACGGTGGGTTCTTTCTAACCACCGTTGGACGAGTTCAAACGCCCACGTTGTCTGTGGTGGTGGTTCGCGAGGAGCAAATCCGTAAATTTGTCTCACGTGACTACTGGGAGATTCATGCCAACTTTCAGGTCAAAGCGGGCGAATATGTCTCCAAGTGGATCAACCCCAACCATAAAAAGGATGAAAGCGACGCCGAGAAAAAAGCCGATCGCATCTGGAATGAAGAAGAAGCCCAAGCCGTTGCCCAAGCCGTATTGAACCAGCCTGGGGTGGTCACCGAAGAGAGTAAACCCACCACCCAAGCAGCGCCAGCCTTATTTGACCTCACCAGCTTGCAGCGCGAGGCCAATGGCCGATTTGGTTTTTCGGCCAAGTCCACCCTGGCCTTGGCACAAAGTTTATATGAGCGCCACAAGGCCTTGACCTACCCGAGGACCGACTCCAGGCATTTACCCGAAGATTACTTGCCCACAGTCAAAGATACCTTTGAGATGATTGCCTCCAGTAGCATGAAGCACCTCGCAGGCTTTGCCCAGACGGCCATCAAAGGCAATTTTATTAAGCCCACCAAACGAGTTTTTGACAATAGCAAAGTGAGCGATCACTTTGCCATCATCCCCACTTTGGAGGAGCCCAAGGGCTTGTCTGAGCCTGAGCAAAAGCTCTATGACTTGGTGGTGCGCCGTTTTATGGCGATTTTTTATCCATCGGCCGAATTTTTAGTGACCACCCGCACGACCCAAGTCGCGTTGCCCACTCAGACACACTATTTCCGAGTTGAAGGCAAGGTGCTGGTGAATTCGGGCTGGATGAGCATCTATGGCAAAGAGACTAGTGAGGATGACCCCAACGCCAAAACGTTGGTGGCGATCGAGCCCGGAGAGCGCAGCATGACGCTTGAGGCGCAGGCCAAGCCCCTCAAAACCCGGCCTCCAGCACGGTTTTCTGAGGCCACCCTCTTGGGAGCGATGGAGGGTGCGGGCAAGTCTATTGAGGATGATGAGCTCAGAGAGGCCATGCAAGAAAAGGGACTTGGAACACCGGCGACTCGGGCTGCAATCATTGAAGGACTGCTCAACGAGAAATACATGATCCGTGAAGGCCGCGAGTTGATTCCCACGGCCAAAGCGTTTCAGCTGATGACGCTATTGCGTGGCTTGGGCGTGGAGGAGCTCTCCAAGCCCGAACTCACTGGTGAGTGGGAGCACAAATTGTCATTGATGGAGCACGGTGAGCTCTCGCGTGAGAAGTTCATGCAAGAAATTGCTGACATGACCGAGCACATTGTCAAAAAAGCCAAAGAGTATGACAAAGACACCATTCCAGGTGACTACGTTACGCTAAAGACTCCTTGTCCCACCTGCGGGGGGCAAGTGAAGGAGAACTACCGCCGCTACACCTGCCAAGGTGCTGATGGTCAAAGTCAAGGGTGCGGCTTCTCTTTTGGTAAGACTCCTGCAGGCCGTGCGTTCGAGTTGAGTGAAGTGGAGACCTTCCTCGCCAACAAGCGCATTGGCCCCTTGGATGGTTTTCGCTCCAAGGCGGGATGGCCCTTCAGTGCTGAGATGGCTTTGAAATTCAGTGATGAGGAGCAAAACTGGAAGCTTGAGTTTGACTTTGGCGAAGATAAGAATGCGTTGGAGAGTGGTGAGTTAGTGGACTTTGGCGAGCAAGTCTCCCTCGGCGCATGTCCAGCCTGTGGTGCTCGAGTGTTTGAGCGTGGACAAAATTATGTTTGCGAGCATTCGGTGCCCAATTTACAGCAAGCGACTCCGAGCTGTACGTTCAAGAGTGGCAAGATCGTTTTGCAGCAGTCCATCGAGCACGAACAGATCAAGAAGTTATTGGAGACGGGGAAAACTGATTTGCTCGACAAATTCGTCTCCATGAGAACAAGGCGTGCATTCAAGGCCTATTTGGCCTGGGACGCAACGGCTGGCAAGGTTCAGTTTGAGTTTGAACCAAGAGCGAGTAAGTTCCCAGCGCGCAAAATCCCAACCAAGGCTACCGCCCCTTTGAAAGCGGGCAAGGGCAGTGCCAAGACTACAGCCAAAGCGGCAAAAGCCTCAAAAGCCACTCAAGCAGAAAAAGCATCCAAACCTGCAAAGGCGACTAAACCCAAAGCACCTCGTAAGGCCAGTGCGGGTCTTGTTCCTAGCCAAGCGTTGGCCCAGGTCATTGGCGGCGAGGCTGCGCCCAGGACCGAGGTCATCAAAAAGTTATGGGATTACATCAAATCCAAGGGACTTCAAGACCCCAAAGACAAGCGCAAAATAGTTTGCGATCCCTCACTGGAGGCGGTATTTGGTAAAGCGGAGGTCAATATGTTTGAGCTCGCGGGGTTGATTGGCGCACATTTGAGTGCTCCCTAAGAGGGCTGGCTCGTCTGCGACCCTGGCCACAAGCAGTGAGTAAAAGGGGCGCATGAACGAGTCGGAGTGAGAGAGCAAGGGAAGGTATCAGGCAAGACGAGTCGATGTTCCCTTGCTTTAACGCAACAGTGCCACCGTGCCAATGTGTCACTGCGCCACTGAGCCACTGTGCTCCACTCCCCCCAGTCTCCTAAAGGCTTCTTACGCGTGAATAATCTCCCACACCTTGGCAGGGGTGAGTGGCATTTGAAGTTCGCGAGTCTTGCCAGCCAAGCCATGTCTTGCAAGCGCATCAGCCACTGCATTCACAACAGAGGGTGTGGCTCCAATGGTGCCCAGTTCGCCCACGCCTTTGACACCCAGAACATTGTTTTTGCAAGGCACGCTTTGATCCATGTGCGTGTTAAAAGACCCTGGCATGATGTCGGCATGGGGGATGGCGTAGTCCATGAGACTGCCCGTGAGGGGTTGGCCTGTGGA
The DNA here is from genome assembly GCA_036821105.1 of Limnohabitans sp. Lineage (GTDB taxonomy): Bacteria > Pseudomonadota > Gammaproteobacteria > Burkholderiales > Burkholderiaceae_C > Limnohabitans. The sequence continues at coordinate 6,202 of DAISKH010000113.1, read as the reverse complement.
TGCGTCATAAATCACGCTCTCGCACAAGGCTTGTCCAATGCCTTGAACAGCGCCCCCGTCCAGTTGTCCCACCACGATCATGGGATTGACCACACGCCCGACATCGTTCATTGAGGTGTAACTGCACAATTGCACCACACCACTCTCGGGGTCGACCTCAACTTCACAAATGTGGCAACCATTGGGCCAGGTTGCTCCAGTGGCAGAAGTGCTGGAATCAAGCTCAATGCGAGCGTGCTCCTCTTTGGCAGCGAGTTCACCCAAAGAAATGCCCAGGTCGGTGCCTTTGACGGTGAAGTGGCCCGCAGCATAGTCCAAATCCGATGCAGAGGCCTCTAGGCTCTTGGCGGCAAGTTCGCGCGCTTTGTCCAGTGCTTTTTGGGATCCTACCGAAACGGCCGATCCACCTGTGAAGAGGGAGCGCGAGCCCACTGACCCAAAACCTGCGCCTCGGTCGGTGTCTCCCATCACCACTCGAACTTTGGAGATGTCCACTCCAAAGACATCAACCACGAGTTGCGACAAAGATGTTGCAATGCCTTGACCCATAGCGTTGACGGCGGTGAAGACCTCAATCACACCGTCGGCCAAGATGCGCACATTGACCTTTTCTTCTAAGGCGTTGCCACCTGTCCACTCAAGAAACGTTGCAATCCCTAAGCCGCGCCAAAGTCCTTTTTTCTCGGACTCTTGAGCACGTGCTTCAAAACCACTCCAATGGGCCAATTCCATGGCTTGGTTCATGATGGACTCAAAGTTGCCTGTGTCATAGGTCTGCGCCATGGCATTCTTATAAGGCATTTGGCTGGGCTTAATCATGTTGGTGCGTCTGAGCTCTATGCGGTCAATGCCACTCACCCTAGACGCCTCATCCATGAGTCGCTCGATGTTGAAAATCGCTTCAGGCCTTCCAGCACCCCGATAGGCGCCTGTGGGTGCGGTGTTGGTCATGACAGCCGTGAAGTGGTAGTCAATGAGTCCAATGTCATAAACGCCCGTTTGAACCCAAGGGCCAATGAGGAGTTGAATGGCCACTCCCGTCATGCCTGGATATGCGCCCACATTGGCTTTGCCATCCACTTTGAGGGCCAGAATTTTGCCCTGCGAATTCAGCGCCATGGATGCATGACTTACCACATCTCGCCCGTGAGAACAGGCCAAAAAGTCTTCCGAACGTTCAGCTTGCCATTTAACGGGGCGTTTCAATTGGTAGGCACAAAAGGCCACCATCAAGTCCTCTGGGTAGGCACCCGTTTTCATACCAAAGCCACCACCCACATCACCCACGATGACCCGAATGTCGCTGGAGGGGATATCAAAAAGTGCGGCGATTTGAGCATGTGGGGCGCTGGGCATTTGGGAGCTCATGCGAACGATCAAGCGAGAACCTTCCATATGGGCTTGGACGCTCCGAGGCTCTAGAGTCAAAGGGATTAAGCGCTGGTGCGTGATCTCTAGACTGACCACATGGGCTGCACTTGCAAAGGCGTTGTCGCATTGGGAAGAATCACCGTAGCGAGACTCGGCCACGACATTGTCTGGGACATCGGCCAGCAGTGGGGCATCTTTGGCCAAGGCATCGTGCAAAGTCACTGCGCAGGCAAGCGGCTCATAGTCCACTACCACAGCCTCACAGGCGTTCTTAGCAGCTTCAATACTGGTGGCGACCACACCCACCACAGTCTCGCCTACAAAACGAACCCGCTCTGAGGCCAAGATGGTGCGCGTGGCAGAGGCGATGGGTGAACCATCGGCGCGTTTGAAGTTGATGGGCTTGGCCATGGGTTTGACGCCTAGGCGGTGCATGTCTTGGGCGGTATAGACCGCTAGGACGCCGGGCATGTGCTGAGCGGCGGTGGTGTCAATACTAAGAATCTTGGCATGGGCATGGGGTGAGCGTACAAAGGAGAGAAAAGACTGTCCCTCGTGCACCACATCATCGGTGTACTGACCCAGGCCCTTGAGCAGTTGAACATCTTCGATGCGTGTGACGGCTTGACCGCTGCCGTATTTGTAAGCAATTGGATTCACAAAAACTCCCGACCAGGTTGACTGAGAAAAACTTTGAATAGGCTACTTTTGGGTGAGCGTTACACCACAGAGGACTATTATGTCTGTTTTGAATGCGCAGTGTGCAGCTTGGGTCTTCTCTTTGGCTCATTTAAAGGAGAGGGCGCCAAACACTCTCGTGTGTGTGGACAGCCTCCAATGGGATGCGTTGACCCTTCAAGTGATCGTTCATGCACTGCAAGATCAAGGGGCTTCTGTGGCGAGATACGCTGGCCTTTATTTCGTCTGGGCTCATCCACAGAGTTCTCTCAATGCCGTGGTCCAACGCCTGCCCAGGAAAGTGCTCGAGCAACTCCCCAGCAAAAGCAAAGCGCAAATAAGTGACGTCTTCAAACTGTGGATGAGAGGTGTCATGGCGTTGAAAACGTGAGAGGTAAATACCCACCAAATGGGTGGGTTTAAAGGCGTGAGCGCACTCCTCTAAGGCCTCTCGAATACAAGCCTCTTGTGGGGATTCACCAGGCTCCAAATGTCCTGCAGGATTGTTGAGTTTGAGTCCTTCGGGGGTGTGTTCTTCGATGAGTAAAAAACGTCCATCGCGCTCGATGATGGCGGCCACGGTGACGCTGGGCGACCATCGCGGTGCGACCAAAGTGGGAGAGTTCGGGCTGGAATTGGTGGAAGCGGGAGAGGGAGAGCTTGGATGGTTCATGGCAAGCGGTCTTTCAGGGTGCAAGTGCAAGGGGGAGAGAGGATTGAGGCACAAAAATGCTGCAGAGCAACAAAATTTATCGCAATTTTTGCAATTTTGAGGGAAAACCCAAGCGAGTAACTAAAATAAGGTATCCTATCCGATTCATTTTTCGCCCAAAGCCTGTCAAAACAGGCTGACGGTTTTTTTGGAGCCTATCCCATGAATTTCGGCGTGCCCCTTGAAACCTTGCCTGGGGAGAGTCGCGTGGCCGCGACCCCAGAGACCATCAAAAAACTCAAAACCAAAGGCCATCAGATCTTTGTCCAGGCTGGCGCGGGCCTTAAAGCCAGTGTGACCGATGCAGCTTATGAAGCCGCTGGTGCAGTTATCACCGACCAAGCTGGAGCGTTTTCTCAAGACGTGGTCCTCAAAGTTCGTGCCCCCAGCGAGCAAGAGTTGACCTTCATGAAGCCCAAGAGTGTCCTGATGGGGATGTTAAACCCCTTTGACGCTGCAGGGCTGGAGCGCATGGCTCAGGCTCAGTTGTGCTCATTTGCGCTAGAAGCGGCTCCAAGGACCACCCGTGCGCAAAGCATGGATGTGCTCTCCTCGCAAGCCAATATCGCAGGCTACAAAGCGGTGATGTTGGCGGCTGATTTGTATCAGCGCTTTTTCCCCATGCTCATGACTGCAGCGGGTACGGTCAAGGCAGCCCGCGTGGTGATTTTGGGCGTGGGTGTGGCCGGTCTACAGGCCATTGCAACGGCCAAGCGCCTCGGAGCCGTGATTGAATGCTCGGACGTGCGTCCAAGCGTGAAGGAGCAAGTGGAGTCTTTGGGTGCTAAATTCATTGACGTCTCCTTTGAGACTGATGAGGAGCGTGAAGCCGCACAAGGTGTGGGCGGATACGCGCGCCCCATGCCTGCTTCTTGGCTGGATCGTCAAAAGGTGGAAGTGGCCAAGCGAGTGGCCATGGCCGATGTGGTGATCACGACTGCGTTGATTCCTGGGCGTCCCGCGCCGGTCTTGGTCACGCCAGAGATGGTGGCCTCAATGAAAGCGGGCTCGGTGATTGTGGACTTGGCCGCTGCGCAAGGCGGAAACTGTCCCTTGACCGTTGCTGACCAAATTGTTCAGCACCACGATGTGACTTTGGTGGGCTACACCAATTTGGCTTCCATGGTGGCGGCCGATGCCAGTGCTTTGTACGCCAGAAATATTTTGGACTTCATCAAATTGGTGACCGCAGAGGATGGCTCATTTCACCTGCCCGCAGATGATGACATTGTCACGGCTTGTTTGATGACGCTAGACGGAACCGTTAAAAGGAAATAAGACCATGGATATCGTTTCACCAACTCTCACGAATTTGATTATTTTTGTGCTGGCCATCTATGTGGGCTTTCACGTGGTCTGGAATGTGACGCCCGCACTGCACACGCCCTTGATGGCTGTGACGAATGCGATTTCTGCCATCGTGATCGTGGGCGCCATGTTGGCTGCAGGGCTTACGCAAACCACCTTGGGCCAGACCATGGGGATCTTGGCCGTGGCGTTGGCCGCTGTTAATGTGTTTGGCGGCTTTTTGGTCACTCGCAGGATGCTGGAGATGTTCAAAAAGAAGGATAAAAAAGCGCCCGCCGCTTCAGGAGTTCAGTCATGAGCATGAATTTAGTCACCCTTCTTTATTTGATCGCCAGTGTTTGTTTCATTCAGGCTCTGAAGGGCTTGAGTCACCCCACCACCTCCATTCGAGGCAACATCTTTGGCATGTTGGGCATGACCTTGGCGGTGGCCACCACCGTGGGGTTGATCTACAAACTGGCTTCCACCATGGGCTTGGGTGCCGATGGTCAAGCGGCAGCAGGCGCAGTGACTGGTCTAGGTCACGTGCTCTTGGGGCTTTTGATTGGCGGCACCTTGGGTGCGGTCATGGCGCAGCGTGTTGAGATGACCAAAATGCCCGAGTTGGTGGCCTTCATGCACAGCATGATTGGTTTGGCCGCTGTTTTCATTGCCGTAGCAGCAGTTGCAGAGCCTTTGGCCTTTCAAATTGTTCACCACCAAGGTGACCCCATTCCTGAGGGCAACCGATTGGAGCTCTTTTTGGGTGCGGCCATTGGTGCCATCACCTTCAGCGGCTCGGTCATTGCGTTTGGAAAACTCTCGGGCAAGTACAAATTCAGGCTCTTTCAAGGTGCACCTGTTAACTTTGCCTTTCAGCATCCCATCAATTTGATTTTGGGTTTGGCTTGCTTGGGCTTGGGCTTCGTGTTCATGTTCACTGGCGACTGGAATGCTTTTTTCAGCATGTTGGCCGCAGCCTTCGTGTTGGGTGTGTTGATCATCATCCCCATTGGTGGTGCTGATATGCCGGTGGTGGTGTCCATGCTCAATAGCTATTCAGGCTGGGCAGCGGCGGGCATTGGCTTCTCGCTTAATAACCCCATGTTGATCATCGCGGGCTCTTTGGTGGGGAGCTCAGGCGCGATTTTGAGCTTCATCATGTGTAAAGCAATGAACCGATCATTTTTTAACGTGATCTTGGGAGGTTTTGGTGGTGAGGCGAGCACAGCCGCAGCGGGCGGTCAAGTGCAACGCAGCGTCAAAAGCGGCAGTGCTGATGATGCGGCCTTCATCTTGGGCAATGCCGAGAGCGTGGTGATTGTGCCCGGTTACGGCTTGGCAGTGGCTCGTGCACAGCATGCGGTCAAAGAAATGGCGGCCAAATTGACCGCCAAGGGCATCACGGTGAAATACGCGATTCATCCTGTGGCCGGTCGCATGCCAGGGCACATGAATGTGTTGTTGGCCGAGGCCGAGGTACCCTACGACCAGGTCTTTGAGATGGAGGACATCAATAGCGAATTTGGACAAGTCGATGTGGCCATCATTTTGGGCGCCAACGACGTGGTCAATCCAGCGGCCATGGTCAAAGGCAGTCCGATTTATGGAATGCCAATTTTGGAGGCCTACAAAGCCAAAACCATCATCGTCAATAAGAGATCCATGGCCTCAGGCTATGCGGGTCTCGATAATGAACTCTTTTACATGGACAAGACCATGATGGTTTTTGGAGATGCGAAAAAGGTTGTTGAAGACATGTTGAAGGCGATCGAATAATTGAGCATTGAATGACTTGAGTTGTTGAGTCATTAACGCTTTAACGCTTTAACGCTTTAACTCTTGAACCCTTTTATTATGCAGCGGGCTCCCAAGTCTTCACCGGCTTTGGAGCCCGTGCCGTTTTGGCCACCAGGCTCTCGAGTCGGTCTGGTCTGTGCCATGAAAGAAGAGTTGAGTGGGATCGTGTCCCAATTGGATGCCCGCGTGAGTGAGTTGGGCGGGCGTGAGTTTTGGCAAGCGAGCTGGCACGGCGTGGAAGTTGTTGCCGTGCTCTGTCGCATAGGTAAGGTGGCCGCTGCCACCACGGTGAGCACTTTATTTCACCGTTTTGGCGTCACGCATGTGGTCTTTAGTGGTGTGGCGGGAGGTCTA
>DAISKH010000112.1:0-10436 GCA_036821105.1 Limnohabitans sp. | reverse complement strand
GCCCAAGGGGAGTGCGTGTTCTTGGAAAATCTCCTTGACCGTTTCAAGATAAAACTTGCCCGGTAAATCCATCACCGCAAAATATTCTTTATAAAAATCATAGATCACCTGAGCCTCCTTGTCTTGCCCTAAAGTGCGCAACTCATAAAGGCGTTTGAGGGACTTTTGATGACGCTCCAAGTTCATGCTTAAAAAAGCACCGACTTGAACAAATCCTGGGTACACCTCTCGCCCAGCACCGGCGTATCCGGTGGGAACTCGACTCACTAAATTGTCTTTGAACCACTCAATGCTTTTACTTTTGGCCAATTCATTGACTTTGGTGGGGTTTTGCCGGGTGTCAATGGGGCCGGCCATCAAGGTGAGGCTCACGGGCACGCAAGGATCGTTTTGGCTCGACATCACGGCCGTGGCGGCCAGACACGAGACCGTGGGCTGGCATACCCCCACCAAATGGCTGCCTGGCCCCATGTGCTTGAGTAAGAGGATCAACTGATCTGTGTAGCTGTCCAAATCAAAGTCACCCGCTGAAGGCGGGACGTCACGGATGTTGATCCAATCGGTCACAAAGACCTCATGATCTTGGACCAAGGTTTGAATGGTGCCTCGCAAAAGAGTTGCAAAATGCCCTGACATGGGGGCGACCAACAACACGCGAGGTTCATGCCGACTGTGCTGCTTTTTAAAGCGCATCAGATGACAAAAGTCTGTGCTCCAGATTTTTTCTTGAACGACATCGTGCGCTAAACCCTGGGTGTCGACGACGGGCTGGATGGCAAATTCTTCTCTCTCGTGTGTGAAGCCAAGAAGCTCGACTTGCTCATAAAGACCTTTGCAGCTGCGCATCACAGGCGAGTCTGAGAAAGCACGCCAGTGATGAAGCCAATGCTTAGAAACTTCGGCGAAATCGCGCCACGGTTGCCGCAAGCGAGCGAGGTTGTCAAATTGCTGATAAATCACGGCATGACCTTTTTTCTGCTTTGAGCTTGGTGCTCATCGGATGAACTACTCAAGCAAAAGCTATGCCTCGTTTGGCATATTTTTTGCGAGCCATCAACTCAATAGGAGAAAGAGACACCCCATGAGCATCACCACGTTGACTTTGAGCAGTAAGAACTATTCGTCATGGTCGATGAGGGGTTGGTTGATGCTCAAAATGTCAGGTATCCCCTTCGAAGAAGTGATGGTTGAGACGCACTCTGAGCACGCCCGTGCTGAGCTCTTATTACTCTCACCCTCCATATTGGTTCCTTGCTTGAATCACGGCAAAGTCAAGGTCTGGGACACCATGGCCATTGGTGAATATTTGAACGAAGTTGCACCAAAAGCAGGCTTGCTTCCGTCCAATACCGTGCACCGTGCACATTGTCGTGCGATTTGTGGGGAGATGCATTCTGGGTTTTCGGCCATGCGTGCCTCTTTGCCCATGAACATCAAGGCTCAATTCAAAGGTTTTAAAGTCTGGGCCAAAGCGAAATCGGATTTGGATCGGATTTTTGAGATTTGGACCTCTTGTTTAACAACTTACAAGGGACCTTACTTGTTTGGTAAGAAGGCGAGCTTGGCCGATGCAATGTTTGCACCCGTGGTCATGCGCTTGCGCACCTATGGCATAGCCATGGATCCGGTGTGTGAGGCCTATTGCCAGCAGATCTTGAAGATGCCTGCAGTCCAGGAGTGGATTGCGGCTGCAAGAGAAGAGCCCGAGGATATTGTTGAATTAGAAGTGGAGTTTTAACATGAACGCTGTAACCCCCTCAGCCCCCATTCCCGCACCCACCTTTGAAACGGAGTTCTCCCATATCAAGGGCGACGAGACTGAGTTTTTACCAGGAGGACTCAGAGATTTTTTTGTCTATAAGGATCTGGGTGTCGCCAAAGCCACCCACGGCAGAGTGATTGCTCATATCGCCAAGGCCAATTTGCCTCCCACCGATGGCACTGGCTGGCACTACCATGTGGCGGAGTTTCAAATTGTGTATATGCTCAAAGGTTGGGCACGCTTCATGTATGAAGACAAGCCCACCTTGGTCAAAGCAGGGGACTGTGTGCACCAGCGTCCGGGCATCGTGCATTATTTATTTGATTACTCACCCGATATGGAGTATTTGGAGATTGTGGGGCCTGCTGATTTCGGCTCGGTCGCAGTCGAGTCAACCTTTCAAGTGCCCAGCATCACGCCTTGGAATTGATACTCTCGCTGGGTGCCATTTGCCCGAGTTTGAAATAGGATGCGTAGACCCGCCCAAGGGATAAGAGCTCGGAGTGGGTGCCCATCTCGACTATTTTTCCCTTAACCAGAACAACAATTCGGTGGGCGTGCTCGATGGTGGACAAGCGGTGAGCGATCACTAAAGTGGTTCTCCCCACCGTCAAGCGGTTGAGGGCTTCTTGGACGAGACGCTCTGACTCGTTGTCTAATGCGGAGGTGGCTTCATCGAGCAGTAGGATGGGCGCGTCTTTGTACAAGGCCCTGGCGATGGCCAAGCGCTGACGCTGGCCTCCTGAGAGCTGTGAGGCATTGTGGCCCACTTGGGTATTCACCCCTTGGGGCAGGGTCTCAATGTATTCGCCCAAATTGGCCGCTTGCAAGCAACTCAAAGCTTTGGCGGGATCTTGTGCTTGTCCCAGCATGACGTTATTGAGTAGCGTGTCATTGAGGACGATCACATTTTGGCTGACCAACGCAATTTGCTGCCTTAAGCTCTTTAGGCGCCAATCCCGAATGTTGACCCCATCGATCAGAACCTCTCCCGCCTCTGAATCCACCAACCGAGGGATCAAATTGGCCAAGGTGCTTTTGCCTGAACCCGATTCGCCCACAATGGCCAGCACCTCTCCAGGATTCACCCGAAGTGTTAAGTCCTCCAGTGCAGGTTGGCGGTCTGCGTGGTAGCGCACCGAGATGCCCCTGAACTCGACCAAACCTTTGGCTTTCTCGAGCTCGAATATTCCCTCATTTTGATCGGGGGTTTTTTCAATCAAATCAAGACCTCGCTCGATTGCGCCCAGTCCTCGGGTGATGGGAGCGGCAACCTCGGACAAGTGTTTAATCGGGGCCACGAGCATCAACATGGCGGTGACGAAGGAGGCAAACCCACCCACGGTGGTCCCGTCCGTGCTACTTTGAAATAAGGCCACACTGATCACGGCAGAGAGCGCCACCGCCGAGAGAATTTGGGTGAGGGGGGTGATCGCTGCTGAGGACACCATCCCTTTCATCACCAACGCTTGTAAGCCTTCTCCCAGGGCCTTGAATCGACTCATTTGTTGCTCTTGGGCACCTTGAAGTCTCACCTCCCGGTAGGCCAGGGCGTTTTCCTCCACCGCGTAGGCCAACGCATCGGTGCTGGCTTGGCTCAGATGCGTAATGCGGGTGAGCCGCTGGGTCAAGACGCGCATGACCCAAGCCACAGCCGGCAATAAGAGAGCCACGATCAGACTCAATTTCCAGTTTAAGTAGAGCAAATAGCCCGCCAAAAACACCAGTGTGAGAGAGTCGCGAGTCAGGCTCAGAAATGCATTCACCAAGGTGCCAGCACCATTTTGAACTTCAAAGACCAAGGTGTTGGCCATGGCGCTGCCCGCTTGAGTTGCATAGAGGCTTGGGTGTGCTTTTTGAATTTTCTCAAACATCTCAAGCCTGAGCGAGAGCACTCCCATGTTGGCAATTTTGGCCAAAGCGACCTGAGCAATGAAGGCTCCAAACCCACGAACGCTGAATAAAGTGAGGATGGCGACTGGCACCAGCCACAAATTCAAGGAGCCCGACACGAACCCGTGGTCAAGCAAGGGTTTTAAGAGTGCGGGGATCATGGGCTCTGAGGCTGAGACCACGATCACTGACACGACTGCGGCAAGCCAAACACTCAATGGTTTAGAGAAGTACGGTAAAACCCGCTTAAAACGTCGCCAAAAGGATTCAACTGGGATGTCGTTCATTGATGGGAGGTCAAGCTCACATGAGGTTGTCACCGGACTGTCACCCGGTGAGGGTTTAAAATCGCCAGAGTATTTGCACATCCATCGATCAAAATGAAATGTTGCGTCGCACAATGAGCTTGTCTGGGAGCAGTCTGGGGCATTGTGTGGTATCTGATTGTAGGGGATTGGGGGCAGGGGGGAGAAATCCCTTGGGGACTTGGCTTGCTGAGCTCAAAGATGGCCTTGGGAGCTACTGCCTAGCCATGTGCAAGGCAGTATGATGCGAGTCTAGGTTCAGCGACCCATCTGTTGGCGCCCTTCCTTCTCAATTTTCTAACTTTTGGCCATTTCTGTAGATTTATCCATCTTATGAACCCAGCTTTTTTGAACTCCCCACTGCCCATGCTCGAAGAAAAAAACTTCCTGTGGGTGCAACCGTTCAAGTCCTCTTTCACGAGTCGCTTGGGCCTTCACAAGAGCTACCTTGAGCGTTTAGCCGCTTGGTCTCGTTGGAGCTTGCTGCTCTTGGGGGTGGTCATGGCGTCTTGGCTACCCGTGAACAGTTTTGCCCAACTCAGAGTGGAGGTGACAGGTCTTGGCGTCACTTTGATACCCGTTAATATGAACGGCTTTAGGGATGAGGCGAGTGCGAGTCAAAAAATATCCTCCATCGTTCAAGCCGATTTGGAGCGTGCGGGGCAATTCAAACTTACCAACTCGGTTCTCTCGATGGACGAGACTTCCCGTCCTGAGTTCTCTGTGCTGAGGGAGAGGGGAATGGAGAACTTTGTCTCAGGCAGTGTTACCAAACTGGCCGATGGTCGCTATGACGTGCGGTTTCGTTTGTGGGACCTCTTGAAAGCGCAGGATCTGGGGGGGGCCAGCTATGCAGTCTCAAGCTCTGATCTCAGGCGTTCAGCACATCAAATATCAGACTATATCTACGAAAAACTGACCGGTGTCAAAGGTATCTTCTCAACCCGCATCGCTTATGTGACCAAGGTCAAGGGTAGTTTTCATTTGTGGATCGCAGATGCAGATGGGGAAAACGCTCAAGCGGCTCTGACCTCTCCTGAGCCAATCATCTCTCCGAGTTGGTCGCCCGATGGCTTACAACTGGCCTACGTCTCGTTTGAGACCCGAAAACCAGTGGTTTATGTTCACGATGTCGCCAGTGGAAAGCGACATGTGGTGGCCAATTTCAAGGGCTCCAACAGTGCCCCGTCCTGGGCGCCCGATGGCAAGAGCTTAGCCGTGACCTTGAGCCGGGACGGCGGATCTCAAATTTTTTCTGTGCCCGTTGCAGGCGGCGAGGCTACCCGACTCACCAGCAGCAGTGGCATTGACACCGAGCCCACATACACCCCTGATGGCAGTGCGATTTATTTTGTGAGCGACCGTGCGGGCTCACCGCAGATTTACCGTATGCCCGCCAAAGGTGGTCCCACACAACGGGTGACCTTCACTGGAAACTACAACATCTCTCCCGCCTTGAGCCCCGATGGTAATACCCTAGCGTACATCTCACGACAAGGCGGACAGTTCAAGCTTTACGTGATGAATCTCAATACTGAGAAAGCCCAGCCCCTGAGCGATACCTCGTTTGATGAGCGGCCTAGTTTTTCTCCCAACGGTAAGCTCATTATTTATGCCACCCAACTTCAAGGCCGAGAGGCTCTCATGATGGTCAACCCAGACAATAAAATATCTTCACGTTTGAGTGGCAAAGAGGGCGACATCCGTGAGCCACATTGGGGTCCTTACGCCAAACTGAATTGAATTTGTAAATTCAACTTTACTCGGCTCATGGGATTTGGATTGTCAAGAAAAATGAATACAATCCCTTGAGTTTTGAGTTTTGGCACACCCAGCGATGTATCAAAACCAACATGCGAAATTTGAGTTTATTTTGTTAACCTTTCTTCCAACCGTACAACTCTGAGGATAAACATGAGAATCAAACTGTTCAGCGCAATGGTCATCACGGTCATGGTGCTTCTTGCTGGCTGTGCCTCCAAAGTCAAACTCAACGAGGTGCCTGTAGAGGACAAGTCGTCAAGTTCAGTGAATGTAGATCCCTCATTGAATGCCAAGGCTGGAAATGGCGTGACCAATGTTCAAGCCCAATCCTTGTCGGGCATGAACGCGGGTCCAGTGGGCGTTGATAAGATTGTTTATTTTGACTACGATAGCTACACCATTCGCCCAGAGGCGCAACCTGCCATTGCCGCACACGCCAAATTCTTGGCCGCCAACAAGTCACTCAAAGTGTCCTTGGAAGGTCACACGGATGAGCGCGGTGGTCGTGAATACAACCTCGCGTTGGGTCAAAAAAGAGCCGACGCAGTGCGTAAAGCGTTGTCACTCTTGGGTGTGAGCGAGAGCCAAATGGAGTCTGTGAGCTTTGGTAAAGAAAAACCAGCAGCCATGGGTTCCGATGAAGTGGCGTTTGCGAAAAATCGTCGCGTAGAAATCTCTTACCGTTGATGCTCTCCATGAGTCGTTTTTTCTGGTCCTTTGCCTTCTTGGTGGCGAGCTTGGGTGGAGTGGCGGCCCATGCGTCTCTTTTTGATGACGATGAAGCACGTCGCGCCATTTTGGATTTGCGTCAAAAGCTTGAAATACAAAAATCCGGTTTAGAGTCGGCTCAAAATGAGATCAAGGCCTTGGGCCAAGAAAATGCGCAGTTGAGAACGGCCCTGTTGGATTTGCAGTCCCACATCGACAAACTCCAACAAGAAATTGCCCAAGTCAATGGTGACAAAGATTTGATGGCTCGCCAATTGTCTCAAACCCAAATGATGATCAAAGACCAAGCTCAGGTCATTGAAAATCGATTGGCCAAGTTTGAGCCCCAAAAGGTGAGCATGGATGGGGTAGAGTTCACGGCTGAACCCTCAGAGATGCGTGACTTTGACAGCGCTTTGGCCCTATTTAAAAAGGCTGACTACGCTGGCGCAGTGCAGGCCTTCACTGATTTTGCGAGACACTATCCCTCGAGTGGATTCTCGGCTCTGGCGCTCTACTGGTTGGGAACAGCCCAGTACGCCTCCAGGGATTTCAAGTCGGCTCTCCAAACCTTTAAAGCTTTGGCCAACATGGCCCCCAATCATCCCAAAGTTCCTGACAGTGAGCTCTTGAGTGCGAGCTGCCAAGTCGAGTTGAAAGATACGAAAGGGGCTCGCAAGACTTTGGAGGACTTGATCAAGACTTATCCTCAAAGCGATGCTGCTCAAACGGCGCGTGAGCGTTTGACGAAGTTGAAATGACGTGTTGATCCGAGCAGAGTGCATGCGAATGAAAGCATGCATCCTCGTCCTTGCTCGTTCACCTGTTCCTTAGCCGAACATTGATCATCCCTGAGATGGGCTCAACCGACAAGTTGTTGGCCCATGTCACTCTATCACCCTCCCTGAATTCATCTCACCATGCAAGAAGCTGACTTTCATGCGCTTAACTCAAACGTCTTATGGCTCTCCTATGGTTTGATGGCCAGTTTGGGCTTCATGGCCCACAGGACCCATTTTTGTACCATGGGCGCCATTGTTGATGTGTTGAGCTTTGGAGCCTGGAAGCGTGCATGTCAGGTTTTATTGGCCATGGCCGTGAGTCTCTTGGGCTTTGCGATTTTGGTGGGCCTAGGCGCCATCAATCCTGCCCAAACTCTCTATGCCTCGGCCAAATGGTTTTGGCTCTCGGATGCCCTTGGAGGTGTCATGTTTGGTGCGGGTATGGTTTTGGCGTCCGGTTGTGGCAATAAAACCCTCATCCGAATGGGCTCAGGAAACCTCAAATCTTGGGTGGTGTTTTTGGTGATGGGACTGGCTGCATGGGCAACACTCAAAGGTGTCACGGCTGTTTTTAGAGTGAATGTGCTGGAGACCTTCTATTGGGTCCTACCAGGGGGCGGAAGCATCGCCGAATGGCTCTGGGGCCATTCGGCCTTGGACAATGTCAGCTTGATGGGATTGCCTTTGCACGCCACTGCATTCACTCTCACTGGGCTTGCTTTGTCTTTTGTGATGATTTTGGCCAGTGTCGGGCTATTAAATCATCATGAAGCCAGACCCCTTGGGTTTGGTGAGTTATTCGAGCAGTTGTACCCTGGTTTGCTGGTCGGTTTGGTGGTCACGCTGGCATGGACCCTCAGTGGAGTGGTGGGGCATGTGAGTGAGAGTCCATTGACCTTGGAGGAGGTTTTTTTGGCCAGTCAATCGGGCAAAGTCGAGGCGGTGACTTTTGTCTCCCCAATGGCTTATTTGCTGGACTGGTTGGTCTTTTATTCCGATGCATCAAAGGTGCTAGGGTATGCTTCGATTTGCGCCTTGGGTGTGGCCAGTGGGAGCTTATTGAGCGCGCTTCTTGGGCGAAATTTTCGCTGGGAAGGTTTTGGCAGCACGGAAGACTTGGGGACTCACTTGATTGGTGCCCTTTTAATGGGTGTGGGCGGTGTGGTGGCCATGGGGTGTACGTTTGGACAGGGGATGAGTGGATTTTCAACGCTCAGTATCAACGCCATTGAAGTGGTGATTTTCATTGTCCTGGGTTGCATCATGGCCTACCGCTACCAGACTTGGCGCTTGGAGCAAATGCTCTAAAAATATCACTTCAAATTTCCCAGTGCAAATATTGTGAATGAATTAATCACAGACGAAGAGTTTGATCGGCGTTTTGGAGCGCTGGTGCGACTCTACGGCTCTCAAGGCGCACAACGCATTTTTGACGCCCATGTGGTGGTCGTGGGCATTGGCGGCGTCGGGTCTTGGGCGGTTGAGAGTTTGGCCCGATCAGGAGTTGCAAGGCTCTCACTCATTGACATGGACCATATTTCAGTCTCCAACGTCAACCGCCAAATTCATGCCTTAACCGATACGATTGGCCAGTCCAAGGGCTTGGCGATGAAGTCTAGGATCATGGAGATCAACCCACGCTGTCAAGTCACCGTGGTAGAGGACTTTGTGACACCGGAGAATTGGAATCAAATTGTTCAGCAACTGCATGCGCCAATCGATGCTTTGATCGACGCTTGCGATCAAACCTCGGCCAAAGTGGCCTTGTGTGAGTGGGGGCTAAATACAAAAGCCCGTGTAGTGAGCGTTGGGGCGGCTGGGGGCAAACAAATGGCACACCAAGTCGATATCAAAGACTTGATCGATGTCTCCCATGATCCTTTGATGGCTCAGGTACGCTATCGCCTACGTCGCTCAGGGGCTTTGGTCAAGGAGGTTAAAAAATCTTACATTCAATGTGTTTTTAGCACTGAAAAAGTGATCAATCCTTGGGCGGATGAGCTCAAGGATTCTCCCAATCATGACTCCAGCCTTAATTGTCACGGATACGGCTCAAGTGTTGCTGTGACAGCCACATTTGGGCAGTGCGCTGCAGGCTGGATACTCCAAGAAATTGCAAATTCCTAAGCTCCATTGTCCCTTTGGACCTTGGAGATTAAGCGGGAAATTAAAAAAATAATTCACTTCATGCTTTTAGCTTTTGTTTTGGCTTAAATTTAAGTTAAAAATTTGTTACAATGTTGGACTTGACGGGCTTTTACCGTTCGTCAATGTAGAAAGTGTGGGACGATAGCTCAGCCGGTAGAGCAGCGGACTTTTAATCCGTTGGTCGCGAGTTCGAATCTCGCTCGTCCCACCAAAAAAACCAATTAAATCAACGACTTACGAGTCGTTTTTTTATTTGTAAAATCGAAAAGTATCTAAGTGCGAAGTTAGATACTTTTAATCTTGTACAGAAAATACAAAATGAATTCTTTTCAATTCATTTTTTATTCATTACAAACACACCTTTTGGTTGACACTCCGACCACCATCGTTACCATCCACCTCCTCCAAAACTACCAGAGGTGCTCACGATGAGTTCAACAATCAAATGTGCAATCTACTTGCGTGTCTCAACTAAAAATCAAGACACAAGCAATCAACTCCAACCATTACAAGAATACGCACAGAGATGTGGTTATGAGGTCGTAGAAGTGTATGAAGACAAGGGAGTATCAGGTGTCAAGAATTCCCGTCCATCACTCGACAAAATGGTTCTCGATGCAAGACGCAGAAGATTCTCAATGATTCTCTCTTGGTCAATTGATAGGGTAGGTCGCAATATGACTCATCTGTGTCAGTTCGTAGATGAGATGAATCAGTTAGGGGTTAACCTATATTTTCATCAAAGTTGTATTGATACGACCACATCTGTTGGTAAGATGTTCTTCCATATCATCTCGTCTGTGGCATCATTTGAGCGAGAATTGATAAGAGAACGAGTGATTGCTGGTCTAGAGCGAGCAAAGAGCAATGGTGTTGTTCTAGGTCGTCCTTCTCAGATGAATGAGGGCATGCGTTCAGCAATCAAGATTTTGGCAGATAAGGGTGTTGGTGTAAGGGAAACTTGTCGGCAACTTGGAATTGGAAGTGCGACTTACTATAAAGTGGTTAGGGAATAATTTTATTAAAAATGTAATCAATGTAGTGTATATTGACTTTAATTAATTAGAGGTGCTT
>DAISKH010000111.1:0-10445 GCA_036821105.1 Limnohabitans sp. | reverse complement strand
GCTCTAAATTCTAAGATAATTTTGGTTTGAATCCATTCCAAGGCAAGAACTAGGATTTCAATTGAAAGCTATCTGGAACAACAAAATTGTAGCCTCTTATCAGACAACCATTGTTCTTGAGGGGAATCATTATTTTCCACTTTCCGCAGTCAATCCAGATTTCTTAAAGAAATCTAATAAGACCTCGGTTTGTCCTTGGAAAGGAATTGCAAGTTACTATGATTTGATTGTAGATGGCCAAATCAATGAGGGTGCAGTTTGGATTTATCTGAACCCTAAGTCAGAAGCGAGTCACATTGCAGGGCATGTAGCATTTTGGAAGGGAGTAGAGATCACTCAAGATTAATCTTCTAGCTCTTTCACTTTTCTTGATTGGAAATATTAGCGACTTTTAACTTTGATCTGAATTTTATTTAAATCGAAGTGTTATATTCAGTTCACACATTTTCAAATGTGATCTCGGAAATTTCAAAATTCCAAATTATTTTCAGTTTAAAAATTAAAGCATTGCAATTTTAAATTTGCTATGCTTTTTGGTAATTTTGGATCTGTCTTTTTAACGATTCGTACCCGATATTTACTTCTTGACAGGTCTTGCGCAAAAAAGCACAGCTGGAATAGAAACAAAGGGGGGGTAAAGTAAACCTAAGACAAGCCATTCACCCAATGAATCTTGATTTTTCTTAGCGTACCAAGCACAAAAAATAGCAGAAGCCAAGCAAGAGCCGAGATATATTGTAAGTTCCATGTTTTTCCTTTATCAATTGAGCCAAATTAAAAACTCAATAATCAGTTTTAAAGAAAAACTAGAAATTAAATTGCTAAAGTACTATTGCATCTTACTATAGTTAAAATGTTTAAGATGTTTTAATGGAATTAATTTTGACTTCTTTGCTTTTATTTGAAAATCTTTGTAAAGTTTGTTTTTCTCAAATCGCAGCCTAGAGGGTGTTGTCTATAGATCACTTGAAGTTTTAAACTAATCCCCATGGATTTTAGGAGGTGTGATCTGCGTCTTTAAATTTGAACAAAATCGACATTTCATGACAAAACGAATTATTTTTTGTTTCTTATCCCTTTTATTGAGCGACTCGGGTCTTTTCGCCCAAGAATTGCAAAACTTGTATGAAAAAAGTTTGCAAGAAAAGAATCGACTTGAAAACGTTGAAAAAGGTAAAGAAGAAAAAACAAAAAAATTTATCGCCCAAGCTTTGGATAAAGGTGCATTTTGGAAATGCGATAAAAGTGTTTACATTTTTTATCAAGGATATGTCTTGATCAGTGCAAAGGATGACGGTAGTGATGCAGGAAAACCCCCCTTCGATCTCATTGGAAACTACACATCAACTCGTCAAGGATTTACAAAATTTACCTTTCCAACATTACCCTATGAAAATGTTTATGAATTGAATTTAAATGCGAAAGAATTGGTGATCTTTAGACATTCACTCAATAAATTGGATAAAGTATCCTGTACATCGATCAGATAAATAAAAAGGGCTGAATCGTCTCCAATTCAGCCCAAATGAAGAATTAAAAAATAAATAACTTAGAGTTCTATTTTTGTACCTAATTCGATGAGACGGCCTGAATCAACTTTGAAGAAATCAGCTGCTCGAGCAGCATTTTGCATCATCCAAATGAAAATGGATTCTCTCCATAGTGACATTTGAGGGATTTCTTTCGCTACAAGTGAATCCCTTGCCATGAAGAACGATGTCTCCATTAATGGGCAGTCAATCTTGTGCTGAGCTCTGAGTAAATCTAAGACTTCGCTAATATCTGGCGTTTCTTTAAACCCATAAATCGCTCTGATCAGATAGACGTTGTTACCCAAGTCCTTGACTGATAATCGTTGTTCGTGAGACACCCTTGGGACGTCCCAAACACTGATTTTCATGAAAATGACTCTTTCATGAAGAACTTTGTTGTGCTTCAAATTGTGTAAGAGTGCAGGGGGGACAAAATCAATATGTGCTGTTAAAAAGATTGCAGTACCCTCAACACGGTAGGGAGGATGCTGGAATAGTGATTTCATGAAATCGTCAACTTCGATCCCGTTACTAATCGCTCTCTCTCTGAGTAATTTCCGGCCTTGATACCACGTTATCAGCAGTAAAAAGCATATTGATCCAACCAGCAATGGGAACCATCCACCTTCTAAGATTTTGATCAAATTGGCTGCAAAAAACCCAACATCCACCACGATAAAGACGCTGATGATCGACGCCACTAGGGCTGCATTCCAATGCCAAACTCTCGTCATGACGACAGCAGCCAAAACAGTGGTCATGAGCATGGTAGTTGAAACCGCGATGCCGTAAGCGGCAGCGAGGTTATCAGATTTTTGAAATGCCAAAACAACAAAAATCACGATCAAACACAAAATCCAATTAATAAATGGAACATAGATCTGTCCAATCTCCCGTTCCGATGTGTGAGTGACTTTCATTCTGGGAACGAATCCCAAGAGAATGGCTTGGCTAGTCATTGAGTAGGCCCCTGAGATACAAGCCTGAGAGGCAATAACGGTTGCTACAGTCGACAAGATCACCAAGGCTAAAGTGTAGGTTTGGGGCACCATTAAGAAAAATGGATTTTCAATCGCTTTGGGATCCATCATCAAAAGTGCACCCTGGCCAAAGTAATTGAGAACTAAGCACGGCATGACCAAGAAAAACCATGCAAACTGAATGGGCTTAATACCAAAGTGACCCATATCGGCATACAAGGCTTCTGCTCCAGTGAGCACTAGAAAGACAGCGCCAGTGACCGTAAAGGCAATGGAAGGATCATGGAAGATGAAAGAAAGGGCATAGGAAGGATTCAAGGCACCTATGATTTGCGGATAGTTTGCGATTTGAGTCACGCCCATGGCTCCTATGGCTAGAAACCATAAGATCATGATGGGAGCGAAAAGATTACCAACAATGGCTGTCCCCTTTTTCTCGAAAATAAAGAGGGAGATCAAGATAGCCAGTGTGATGGGAACTTCGGACTTCGTGAAAGTATCAGAGACAACGGATAAACCTTCGATGGCAGAGAGTACAGAAATAGCCGGGGTTATGACCGCATCACCGTAAAACAAGCAGGCACCTAGAACGCCAACAACAATCAAAATTCCTGCTCTTTTACTACCTGTTTTGGCCGTTCTCAATGCCAAAGCCATTAGGGCCAAGATGCCTCCCTCTCCGTTGTTATTCGCGCGCATCACAAAAAGCACATATTTAAGTGAAACTACGATAACAAAAGCCCAAAAAATCATGGACAACACACCAAAAACAGACTCCGGTGTCATTGGGATTCCATTGGTGGGATCAAAACAAACTTTCAACGCATATAAAGGACTCGTTCCAATGTCACCAAACACGACTCCAATGGCCATCAATGTGAGTGCTAAAAAGCCCGCTTTGATATGTCCAGTGTGATGATCCAATTCAATGGGGCGCAAAAATTTAGAGTGCGAGTACTCTGGATTGCTTAGAGACATGGATAGCCTTTGGGTGTGTCGGGGTAAGGGGGGGATAGGGATAACTAATGGATTTAATTAGCTATGCAACTAAGGGAAGGAAAATTTATTCAAAAAATATTCTTACAGAACTGAATTTTGGCAGATTTTAGAATTACAAAATTTAAAAAGCAACTATAAATTGCGTTGAAATTAATCCTTAAGACCACATTATTGTTGATTTTTTTGATCAACTCGGCCCTCAGGTAGAGCTTGTCTAGGTTATCCGACTTTTCGCGATTGAATTAATTCTTTTTGGGATCAATTCCCCAAATATTGAACTGCTCATAAAAGGTTTTATAGAGTTTACGGACAAAGTCTGCACTTTCTATAACTCAAGTGGTGAGTTTGAAGCGTTAACACCAAGCGGTATTACAAGATGAAAAGAAATCAGACCATCAATGAGGATTTTGACCTTGATGTCACTGTGAGTTGATTTGAATCAAAGATTTTCACCGACGAACGAATACAGTCCTCCTTAAGCGAACAATCGCTTTAAGAAAGGCCACAAGATGTATGAGAAAATTTTAGTGACAACGGACGGTACTAAACTATCTAAAAAAGCCATCCTTCACGCCATTCGTTTGGCTCAACTGACCCAAGCCCACTTGTTGATTTTGAAAATCATTCCCGTGATGATCCAAACCTATTTTGACGAAGGCATTGTGCTAAGGCAAAATGAAATCGATCGAATTGAAAAGTCCTGGCAAGATGATGCTCATCTCATTGTGGACAAATTTTCCTCTATTGCGAGCAAAATGAATGTCAATGCCACTCCCATTGTTTTCAAGTCCGATGTCATTTATAAGGGCATTCTTGATGTTGCGAAAGACAATTTTGTTGACCTGATTGTGATGTCATCTCATGGTCGAAAAGGGATTAAAAAAATCATACTCGGCAGTGAAACACAAAATGTTCTAGTTCACACTAGCATCCCAGTTCTTGTCTTGCGCTAGATCACCTTACAAAGGAAAATAATATTTTGTAATTAAAGTGTCAGCCATGAATGGCTTGACTTATTTAGGATGTGAGCAAATGAAGGCCATCTCGTTGGTGCATATGCGTTTGGTGTTAGCATAGATCATCACAAAAGACGGCTTATTATGAAGAATGGCTTACCGCAATCGAGCTTGGATTTAGGGGGGACGACATCTACACTTGTGAAACTCAAGCCTGCGCATTTTGGCTTGGCTATGTTGATTGTCTTTATTTGGGGAACTAACTTTGCAATTATCAAGTTCGCACTTCTTCAGATGCCCCCTTTTTTACTGGCTTTTTTGCGTTTTGCGTTGGCCTTCTTACCTGCTGCTTTTTTGATCCCTTTCCCTCGTGTCACAATTAAAAATCTGCTTTTTTATGGACTTTGTATTGGCCTTGGGCAGTTTGGTCTTTTGTTTTTTGCAATTCATCGTTTCATCTCGCCAGGAATGGCGTCTTTGGTCATACAGAGCCAGGCTTTTTTTACCATCTTTTTTTCTGTCTTACAAAACGGAGAAAAAATTTCTCGATTGCAGTGGTTCGCTTTTACTTTGTCCATGTCGGGACTCTCAGTTGTGGTCCTTCATAACGATCAAGAAACGACACTCCTGGGTTTATTGCTGATCTTGCTGGCTGCACTTTGCTGGTCGATGGGCAATATGACCGCAAAGAAATCACAAAGCAATAACTTCTTTCACTATGTAGTCTGGTCTAGCGCCTTTTCATGCATCCCTTTATTTTTGATGTCGCTGTATTTTGAAGGCTGGGATCTAATTTGCAGCTCTTTATTGAATGCTGATCTGACAGTCTGGAGCGCTGTGGCATGGCAGGCCTGGGGAAACACATTATTGGGTTATGCAGGATGGGCATGGTTACTATCTAAATACCCATCGTCCATGATTTCTCCTTTGGCCTTCTTGGTCCCATTGTTTGGCATGGGAGCATCTAACCTTTTCATGGCAGAGGCATTGCCCGCTTGGAAATTGGTGGCCGCTGGTTTGATTCTTTTGGGGTTGATGGTCAATGCTTATGCAACTTCTAGGCAGAGCATTGTCATTGAATAAAAAGTAATTACCTCAATGAGATTCACATTGATTTATTTAATTTTTGATTTGAGTTGCTCGAGATGTTTTTCCTCCTCCTCCTCGATCATCAAACGATAAGGAATCATGCTGGACGCTTTAAAGCCAAAGTGCTCATAAAAGTATTGGGCTTGTTGGTTATCTCGGTCAACCAATAGGGTGATTCGCGCGCAGCCTTGTTCCTTGGCCAATTGTATGCCTCGTGACATTAACTTTGAGCCAACGCCCTTGGCTCTTGAAGTGATCGAGACTATCATGTCTTCTAATATGGCAACACGCGCCCCAAGGGCGGTTGATTGGGTGAACAACAAATTGACCATACCCACGATTTTTTGATCTTGCTTTGCCACAATAATCACGCCTGTCTTAGGGTCTGCAATGATGGCATGCAGTCCTTTGCTTTCGAGTTCTGCATTTTCTTCAAACTCTTTTTCTTGCCTAAATAGGACGTTCAAAAGTTTGACCAAATCAGGAATATCGCTCTCGGTTGCTCTACTGATGGTGATCATTGCACATACCTTTATGTCGAGTTAAATTTAAAACTCACCCATTAATACTGAAGTAGATTTTTCATTGAATTTGATCGATGCCGATGCTCTCAGGCGCCAGCAAAGGAGCAAAGGCTTTTCCAGTGAATGAGCGGCCCATCCCTTTGGAGATGATGATCAAATCGCTACTGTTGACGCTGGAGTGGTGGTGATCTGTTACCTTAAGAGTTTTGTCAGAATGCAGCCGGTTGAGAGCGCTGTCTCCTAAAAATAATCTCAAATCAGGTTTGAATGGCCCTTGCCAAGACACTCCAAATACTTTGCCCGAGGTGTTGATGTATTCTTTAACCAAAGTTCCAGTATCAAGCGTAATTTCCTGAACCGTATAAGCTTCATTGTGCTCCCTGATTAGCAAATGCATGGGCTTGAGTCCGGCGGCGAGGGGTTCCGTTTTGTTAGCCCCCAATTCTGCAAAGCATTGATGGCCACTGAGTCCTACGAATAGAGTAAGAATGGCTCTTAAGGCATAGACTCTTGGTGTTATTGGGTTCATTTCAAAGAGTTAGGCTGTAAAAATTAGAGGCAGTTTAAGTGTCAAGGATAGGCCTGAAACGCAAAGAAGGGCCCCTGTGGGTTTCTTTGTTCAATTCCCGTATAGACACTTCGGCCAAAGAAAAAGGGCATGCCAAAGTCGAACGAATTGGGTAGCACCGTTCCTGCTGGGGAGCCGACATTATTGAAAACCGCATCGATACCATTATTTTCATTAAATAGGTATTCCGCATTGCCAATGCTTAGATTCAAATTTGGTGCGGATGGGATTGCCGCTGCGATAGAGAGGTTAGATACAGATGAATTGTTGCCAGGGCAGTAATAGCCTGAGGCTGGTCCTGTACTTGGGCAAGTGGTCAAGCCCGTGTCGTTGAAAAATAAACTGCCCGAGCCACTGTCGATAAAGCTATTGGGTAGGGCTTGGCCGTTATAAGTGGCTGTGAAATTTCCAGCCAGTGCGCCTGTGGCAGGTACAACGAGTGTTGTGGCCAATGGCCCCGGCGTATTGTTGATTTGTGTCCCCACCCCAAAAATCAAATTGCCATTGAGGGAGCTCGTCCCAGTGCTACTCAACGCGGGCAATTGAATGACGACACCATTATTATCTGAAGCAAAAAAAGCGACGGGATTGCTCACTTGTAGTGACAGGGGAAGTGTGGTTTGGTTGCAGACCGTGACACTCGTGCAGGTGAAATACATACCTGCTGTATTGGTGGTGCAATAATTGCCACAATCTTGTAAAAAAAGTCCAACACCAATGATGCCATTGGCACCGAGGGATTGCAGATTACTTTCGTTAAAGCCTTGGGCGCTACATGTCTTGGGTATTCTTGCTCCACCCGTATCTGTGATCACTTGAATGGGTAAGGACTTCGCTACTTCGCTACCCAACACAATATCGGCCGTGGCAATTTGTCCCCACACCACGCCGTCGGCAAAGGTAGCGCATTCGTAGGTTGGGGCACCATTGGCGACGGATTTTTGGCTAGGCAGGCCCAATGCGTTTAAGGTAGAGGCTAAAACTCTCAAGCCACTCGATCCAGTGTCTACTTGGATGTTGTCAACAGTGGTACAGTTGCTCGTATTGGGTATACAAATCGTGACACTGGTGGTCAGCATATTGGGTAAGCTATTTTGATACCCGCCATTGACCACCACGGGGATCACGTTATTGGGGCCTACAGATATAACGCTCTTGACAACCACCAAGGCATTGACATAACTTTGGCCCGAGGTTAAGTTGACCAAGGGAATTTGCAATTGGGCATTGCTCATGTTGTAGGTATCAACAGTGCCGCTCGGAGAGGATCCAGTACCACTTCCTAAACTCAGTACTTTATCTAGAGTTACCTGAACGTTGTTGTATTGAATTCCGTTGACCATGACACTTGGAATGGATAGAACACCCGTTTGCGTGTTAAAGCTGTCTGCACACCAAGCAAGTTCACACGCGAGCATGAGCCACCAACACAGTAGACTCATAGCAAAACATTTGAAGCTTTTTTTGTTATGAAAATTCATCGCTCGCAAAGATTTCATTTCTGTCAGTAGCGAATTAAAACAAAGGGTGAGGCCTTCGATCCCAAGGCCTAATTTCATGGAGTGACCCATCATAATTGAACAGGGGCCACAAGTGAAGATCTATGGAGTAAAGTAATTTATCTTGATCAAGTCACCGGGTTTTATCACGGGTGACGATCCCTCTGTAGTATTAATCTGAGCACTTTTCACCCCATCTCATCCCATCCCAGTGCATCTCATCTCTTTTTCAAGTAGGGAGATTTCCCTGCTCATTAGGTCAGAGTCAAAGCACAACGTGAACGTTTTTACTTTGGGTGTAGGAGAGAAGTTCTTCAAAGCCCTCTTCACGTCCGATGCCAGACTGCTTGACGCCGCCAAACGAAGCCCCGATGAAATGACTGCTCACATGGTTGATCCAAACAAAGCCAGCTTGTACGCGTGCTGCTGCTTTGTGTGCTGCACCCAAGTCGCGAGTCCAAATGGATGCTGTGAGGCCATACTCCACGGCATTCACATCGGCAAAGAGTTTGTCCTCTTCCTTCCAGCGTAGCACTGATAGAACGGGACCAAAAACCTCTTCGTTAGCGATTCGCATTTGTTGTGTCACATCCGTGAAAACTGTGGGCTGCACAAACCAACCTTGCTGCAAAGCGAGATCCTCAGGGGCCTTGCCGCCGTGGACCAATGTTGCCCCCTCTCGCTTGGCCAATTCAATGTAGCCCATGATTTTTTCCCATTGAGCTTTCGAGACGATACTACCCATTGTGGTGTTCATGTCAGTAGGGATACCGGGTTGGTAACGTTTAATGTGCTGAAGAACCATGGCCATGACAGGTTCATAGACCGAGTCATGAATGAAGAGCCTGGATGTGGAGCCACAGCTTTGGCCGCACCATGTGAAATTCATACCATTGACTGCTGCAAGAGCTGCTTTCTCCAGATCGGCATCTGGATAGATAATGCAGGCATTTTTGCCGCCTAGCTCAAGTGTGATGTGCTTTAATTGGTCTGCTCCTGCTTTTGCTATAGCACGCCCCGTGGGAACACTGCCAATCAGGGAGATCCTGGGAACTTGAGGGTGACTCACCAGAGATTGACCCGCCACGATGTTGCCGGTGATGATATTCAAGACACCTTTAGGCAAAATTCCATCAATCAACTCCATCATCCTATAAGTAGACAACGGAGACTGATAAGGTGGTTTCATGATCACGGTGTTACCTGTGATCAAAGGGGGTGCCATTTTTGCGGCTGTGAACATGATGGGGTGGTTGTAGGCCACAATTCGTGCGCATACGCCAAAAGGCTCACGCAAAGAATAGTTCAAAACTCCTTCTCCCATGGGAATGGTCTCACCTTTGACCTCGCTTGCCAGTCCAGCGTAGTATTCAATTTGAGCGGCTGCAATGACGGCATCCCTTTGCATCTCGCTAATGGGGTTGCCGCAATTCATCGCATCCAACATAGCCAATTCAAATGAATGCTCCCTGAGTACTGCGGCTACTTTTTTCAGTAAACCTGCTCGCTCAAGTGGCTTCATCGCAGCCCAATTTTTTTGTGCTGCAAACGCTGCTTGAACTGCCCTGTTCACATCTTGCTCGTTGGCTTCAGCACACGGCCCTAAATTTTCCCCTGTGGCTGGGTTGAAAGTGTCTAGGTAACCCCCCAGTGGAGTTTGCCACGCCCCATCATAATAAAGGTCCCGATGCTTGGGTAGCTCTACAGCGTGGGGTAGTGAGGAGTTGGGCGTATTGGAATTCATAGGATTTAACGTTTGTGAACACTGGATTGATTGGCCGTTTGACCGCTCATGTTGGCATCGTAACCGGCCAACACGTTGGCGTCGATGACACAGACCTCTCCTGCTAAGACCGCCTGAATGCCTTTCTCTATCGCAGACTGCAGATCTTGGCGCCGAGTAACGGGCCCAATGCCCAAGGCTCCCATTGAGCGCGCCATTTGAGCGATGTCTATATTGGGTTCGCTAATGCGTTGTCCAATCCATTTGTTCTCCACTGCCCTACCTCGCTCAAGTGCAACGCGCTCTTGGTGCAACTCGTCATTGAAGAATGAGTGGTTGTTGCAGATAATGAAGAGAACAGGAATTCGGTAGCGAGTAGCCGTCCAAACAGCAGTATTACCCATCAAAAAGTCTCCATCGCCCAAGAGTGCAATGGGTATTTGGCCCAATGAGGCGTCCTTCATGGCCAATGCGGCTCCTACGGTGTTACCAGGACCTGCCCCAATACCACCCCCTACCTCGCTACCCCAGTAATCGGTGGGGCCACTCCAATTGAGGTATGCACCGTTCCATCC
>DAISKH010000110.1:0-10617 GCA_036821105.1 Limnohabitans sp. | reverse complement strand
GGGTAGATGGGAAAAAATACACACAAGACACTCGCAATGTCCACTTTTGCGAGTGTCTTGTGTGTATTTTTTCCCATCTACCCCGTGCTTTGTTTTGGCGCTCTCTTGACCGGTGGCGCCACGGGCATCACGACCATTGCCTTACAGCGCCACGTGGGAAGAATGACCCATGATCACGATGAGCTCAAACTCGCTTTCAGTTGGCTCTCGATTGGACCTGCCATTTCCAACTTCATTGGTCCCTTTTGTGTGGGCCTCTTGATCGACCATTCGGGGTTCACTTCGGCCTTTGTCTTTTTGAGTGTGATTCCTTTTTTTGCATGGCTGGGGATTCGTACCCAAGCCCAGCAAGAGCGCGTGGAGCCTGAGCCCATTCCCAAAGGGCAGCGGGCCTGGGATTTACTCAAAATCCCCATGCTCAGAAGACTATTGTGTGTCAATTGGTTCATGTCCTCTTCTTGGGATGTGCACACCTTTGTGGTGCCCCTATTGGGTCACGAGAGAGGCATCAGCGCCTCCGCCATCGGTACCATCATGGGGGCCTTTGCCATTGCGGCTGCCCTGATTCGCACAGTGTTGCCGATCATCGCGCAAAGACTCACCGAGTGGCAAATCATGACCATTGCCATGTTGATGACGGGGCTCATCATGGGAATTTACCCCTTCGTCTATTCCGCTTGGATGATGGGAGTGTGCTCGGTGGCGTTGGGCGTATTTTTAGGTTGTGTACAACCCATGCTCATGAGCACGATGCACCAAATCACGCCACCCAGTCGTCAAGGCGAGGCCTTGGGTGTGCGACTCATGATGGTGAATGCCTCCAGCGTTTGCATGCCCATGCTCTTTGGGCTTGCTGGGGCCACCATTGGTGTGAGTGGCCTCTTTTGGTGCGTGAGCGCCGTGGTGACTTCGGGCTCTAGGGTTGCTTGGGGCTTGCGAGGTGGGGATAAAAGTCCTGGATGATTCGCCAAGTCTCCTCGACTGAATCGACGTAGTGAAAGAGCTTCAGATCATCCTCTCCAATGGCGCCCTCTTCAAGTAGGGCCTCGGGGTGAAACACCCGTCTCCAGTAGTCTGAGCCAAACAAAATGATGGGCACAGGTTTGGATTTTTTGCACTGGACCAAAGTAAGAGTTTCAAAGAGTTCATCCATGGTGCCGTAGCCCCCAGGGAAGGCCACCAAAGCTTTGGCGCGCATCATGAAATGCATTTTCCGAAGCGCAAAGTAGTGAAACCTAAAACTCAACTCTTCAGTGATGTAGGGATTGGGGGTTTGCTCAAACGGTAAGACAATGTTGAGCCCCACGCTTTTGCCGCCCACATCGTGGGCGCCTCGGTTGGCCGCCTCCATGATGCCTGGACCACCGCCTGTACAGACGTAGAGTTGGTCCTCAGGTGACAAGGCTTGGCTTGCTTGGGTGATGAGTCTTCCAAGCTCCCGGGCCTGATCGTAGTAGATGGAGTTTTTGATAATGGCTTGGGCGCGGCGGATGGACTGCTCGTTCCCGCTTGACTGTGCCTGAGCCAAGCCTTCTTGCGCTTTTTCGAGACTACAAAACCTGGCAGACCCAAAAATGACCACCGTGTTCTCAATCCCCAGTTGGCTTTGATCGAGGTCGGGTTTTAAGAGCTCGAGCTGGATTCGAATGCCCCGGGTCTCGCGACGGGTCAGGAACTCAGGGTCAGCAAACGCCAAACGGTTGGCCTCGGGTGCCAAGCTCTCCAAGGCCTTGGCGTCTTCCAAGGCTTGCCAGTCCTTGAGTAACTCAAAGCTGTGGAGACCAATTTTGTCATTCATGGCGAGTACTTATAGAGAGAACAGGAGGCCAGCTGGTCGAGAGGCCTGGGTTTGGAGGCAGCAATGGGCGTGTGCAGTGAGTTGGTAAAGAGACTGAAGACACTAAAGAGAGTAGAGAGCGGAATGTGGAGATTAGAGAGCGAAAAAAATGCAATCAACCCACAGGTCCCCAAAATCTATAAGTTCCCAGAGTTCCCTCAGCTCACTATAACCAGCTCCTCTTCCTCTCGGGCTGTGGCCTTCAGAGCCAATTAGACGCGGCGGCGGTACTCGTTGGTTCGGGTATCGATCTCGATGCGATCGCCTTGGGCCACAAAAATAGGCACAGGGATTTCGTAACCTGTGGAGATTTTCGCGGGCTTGAGAACTTTACCTGACGTGTCGCCTTTGACTGCGGGCTCAGTCCAAGTGACCTCACGCTCAACTGAGGTGGGCAGTTCGACAGAAATGGCCTTGCCATCGTAGAACACGACTTCTGCGGTCATGCCGTCTTCCAAATAATTGAGTGAGTCACCCATATTTTCGGCTTCGACCTCGTATTGGTTGTAGTCGGGATCCATCCACACATACATGGGGTCAGCAAAATAAGAGTATGTGCAATCCTTTTTGTCCAAAATGACTTGATCCATTTTGTCATCGGCTTTGAACACCACTTCGGTTCCGAAGTTGTTGAGTAAGCTCTTGAGCTTCATGCGCACGGTGGCCGCGTTTCTGCCGCCACGGGCATATTCGGCTTTTAAAACTACCATGGGGTCTTTGCCGTGCATGATGACGTTACCGGCGCGAATTTCTTGAGCTATTTTCATATTAATTGAGGCTTTTTTGACCAAATAAGTGGAAGAACAAACTTGAGAGCCAGTCTCCAAGTTAGTGCCGAATTTTAACATGAAGACACGTCTCAAAGGCGTGATGTGAGCCAATGCTGTCACTGGCCCAGCGTGCCACCGACTTAGTCGGGGTTAGGAGGGTGGGCTTTGAGTTCCTGGCTAAAAAGCACCAATTCTGTCGCCAAATCAGGGACATTTTGCATTCTTTTGGCGTACTCTTGGCTCCACACTCGCCATTCTTCTAGAACGCTTGCGCCAAGCTCGGGGAGTGGCTCAGAGGACAAGCCGTTCCATACCCGCATGAAAATCTCTAAGCTCTGAGGGGCCTGGAGGGTTTCCAGGAACGCCTCCAATTTTGGTCCATGAGCTCCGTCGTCTTGGGGATAAATTTGCCAGATGAAGGGCTTTTGTGCCCAAATGGCTTGAACCAAAGAGTCTTCTCCACGCACAAAGTTGAGGGAGCTTTGAAGCAGCAATTGATCAAACTCAAACTGATCCATGTAGGGTAAAAAAGAAAGACTCAAATTGCCCAATTGCATTCGTGTGTGGTTGGGGTCTTCTAGGGGGGCACCGGTTGCGGTGCGCTCTTGCACGCTCTTTGGCCATAGCAACTCTATACATTCAAGCGTATGGTGAGTGGCCCGCCCGGGGGCCACTTGTAATAAAACTGGGGTTGATGAAACGCTCAGTTGAAGTAGCAAATCCTTCAACGCTACAGGCTCATAACAAAATAAGACCCATTGGAGTGGCTCCGAGTTGACCGTGTCTGGCTTGAAAGCCCCGGGGGAGGGAACAATGCAGGCATCAACGCAGACCTCAACGAGGGCCACGCCACCCAGATCCTCCCTCTCCCTCGGTACGGGGTGGGGCCGCAGCAAACCACCGCTCTTGGGGGTGAAGCCTGGTTGATAAAACCATTTGGTCAGTCCCTTAGCAGGGCCCCAAAGCTGGGGCGAGGGCATGCGGTGAATGTTTTGGTAAAAAGCCTCGGCACTCATGTAGTCCAAGTTGATCCACACAACGCTTGAGGAGGGCGAAGTGTGGGCTTGATGGGCCAATTGAGTTATATAAAGTGGGGGTAAATCACACCCAAACGCCTCAATGACCACTTGCGGTAAGGGGCTAGGGGGGCCTGGGGCATCATCGTTGGGCCATGGATAAACGCTCACGCCTGCGTACGTGGGCGCTATCCCATTGGGTTTTGCCCAATGGGGCGCCATCCAGTCCAAATTTTCAGGGCGATCAACATAGAGGCGAACGGTGCACCCCAGTCTGGCCAAGGACTGCGACAATCGCCAGCACACCCCCAAGTCTCCATGGTTGTCAATCACGTGACAAAACACATCCCACAGCCCCAGGGGCTGTGAAGCCTCGGAGGTCGAGTTGGGTTTTTGAGCAATCTCAGACTTGGAGTTCAGGGACAAAGCGGTGGAAGGGGAGATGTAAAGGGTGGATGTAGAGGGCAGATTTTAGGTGTTTTAAATTTCAAGCTATAGTCACACTTCCTGAGAAACAATTTACCCAAAGCCTAGGTTCAAGAGCAGCTCCCATGCAAGACCCATTGGTCCCAGTTGATCATCTTGCAGTTCAATCGCAAGAAGTCAACAATCCCTCCAAAATTCACCCCAAGGCTCCCGAGAAGTCCAATGACCCCTTGGTGCCCAACGCTGCCCAAGAGGCGATGAGCCTTGGTGAAACCAAGGCAATGGTCAAGCCTACATCAGCCCAAAAGCGGAAAAAAGGCGACCTACCAACGAGTGCCAAGGCGCTTGAGTCAGCCCTGAGTGCTGATGTGTCTTCGCCGGTTGAGGGGGACGTGTCACCTGAGGTCAGTGGTGAATCAGGGGGTCAAGAGACCCAGCAATCTAAAACTCATTCCAAGACTCAAACCAAAAAACAATCTACAAAAGAGTCCTCAAAAGAGTCCTCAAAAGAGTCTACAAAGGCTTCTTCAAAACAATCCACAACCTTGGTCCATGGTTTTGCGGACAATTTACTCGAACAAGTGAACGCCTTACCGAGTTTGCCCGGCGTGTATCGTTACTTTGATGCACAAGACCAAATTCTTTATGTTGGCAAGGCCAATAGTCTTAAAAAGCGAGTTTCTAGTTATTTCCAACGGGACCACGGAGGCACGCGCATCGGCCACATGGTGAGCAAAATTCACCGCATGGAGACCACAGTAGTGCGCTCAGAGGCAGAGGCTCTGATCTTGGAGAACAACCTCATCAAGAGCTTGAAGCCCAAGTACAACATTTTGTTCAGGGACGACAAGAGCTACCCCTATTTGAAGATCACTCGGCCCAAGACCGTCACCACTTCGATTGCACCTCCCGCCAAGATCGAATCAGCGTCTTTAGAAGACTCACCCATCCAACCCAGTGCAACGCAGGACGCGATCTCCACGCGTGGTGTCCCCCTTCGACAAAGTGGACTGCCTGGACAACCTGGACAGGCTGGCTCCGTTGGCCCGAATGTGCGCACCCTTGCCAACCCCAAAGCCCAAGACATCCCACGGGTGGTCTATTACCGAGGCGCGGTGGACAAGCAACACGACTACTTTGGACCCTATCCGAGTGTCTGGGCTGTGCGTGAGGCGATTTGGCTCATGCAAAAGGTCTTCAAATTGCGCACCTGTGAGGATAGTGTTTTCTCTCATCGCTCACGCCCATGTTTGCTGTATCAAATCAAGCGCTGTTCGGCCCCTTGTGTGGGTGCCATTTCAGTCAAAGATTACATGAACGATGTTGAGCACGCGCAACGCTTGATGCGTGGTGAGACCCAAGAGGTGCTAGCGCAACTGGAAGAGCGCATGAATGCCCACGCTCAATTGCTTGAGTTTGAGCAAGCGGCAGAGATCAGGAACCAAATCAGCGCGCTCTCCAAAGTGCTCCACCAACAAGGTGTTGAGAGCGTGGGAGACCAAGATGCCGACATCTTGGCCGTCGAGATCAAAGGCGGGCGAGCCTGCGTCAATTTGGCCATGGTCCGGGGTGGGCGACATCTGGGAGATCGACCATATTTCCCGGCTCATGTGGAGGATGCCGATGCCGTTGAGGTCTTGGAGGCCTTTTTGTCGCAGCATTACGCAGAGTTGGCCCTGCCCACGACCTTGGTGACGAGTCACCCTGTTCAAAAGGAATTGATTGATTTGCTCGGAGTGCAAGCCGGTCAAAAAATCCAATGCGTCTGGCAACCCCGTGAGCAACGTAAGGTGTGGCTCGAGATGGCACAGCAAAATGCTCAAATTCAATTGGCCAGATTGTTGGCCGAGGAGGGCTCCCAAAAAGCCCGGACCCGTGCTTTGGTCGATGCACTCGACATCTTGGTGGAAGACTTGGAGAGCTTTCGAATTGAATGCTTTGATATCTCCCACACCTCAGGCGAGGCCACACAGGCCTCATGTGTGGTGTTTCATCACCACAAAATGCAAGGTGCCGAGTACCGTCGCTACAACATCGAAGGCATCACTGGAGGGGATGACTATGCAGCGATGCGCCAAGTCCTCACCAGGCGCTACAGCAAAGTGGCCGAAGGCGTGAGTGCTGGTGAAAACAAGATGCCCGATTTGGTACTGATTGACGGCGGTAAGGGGCAGGTGGGGATCGCCAAAGAGGTGTTTGAGAGTTTGGGCCTGGACCTTACCCGTTTGGTGGGTGTTGAAAAAGGCGAGGGTCGTCGAGTGGGTTTGGAAGAACTGGTGTTTGCCGATGGACGTGAAAAAATATACTTGGGCGCCGATTCGGCAGCCTTGATGCTGGTGGCTCAAATCCGCGACGAGGCACACCGCTTTGCCATCACCGGCATGCGGGCCAAAAGGGCCCGAACCCGAGTGGGCGCCTCCAGCATTGAGGACATTGACGGCGTGGGACCTAAAAAACGAGCTCGTCTACTCCAGCGCTTTGGTGGGGTCAAGGGCGTGGCTCAAGCCTCGGTACAAGATTTAATGGGTGTGGAAGGTATTTCAGAAGCCTTGGCCCAGACCATCTATAAAGCATTGCGCTGAGACCCCAAGTCATCGTGTGAGGCTTGGAGTTGGTGAGCTTTTACTGAGCAGTTATGCCTGTGAGCTATTAATTCCCAAGGAATGATGCGAGTGAGAAACTCAGTTGAGCTTTAAGATTGAAAGAGGCTTAGCAACTCGTCCATACCGCCACTCTCTACACTCACCATGGCCTGGGCCTTGACGGCGGGCTTGGCGTGATAGGCCACGCTCAGGCCGCCAGCGTCTTGGCAGGCTTTCATCATTGGTAAATCGTTGGCCCCGTCGCCCACGGCAATCGCACTGGCCAAAGACAAACCCAGTTCTGAGCAGGTTTGCTGGAGCATCCTTCTCTTTTCTTCGCCGTCACAGATCTCGCCCCAACTTTGCGCAGTGAGCTTTCCCGTCAACACACCACCCTCCACCTCGAGCTCGTTGCTGCGGGAGAAATCGATGCGTAAAAGCTCACTCACTCGGTGGGCAAAATAGGTGAAGCCACCGCTCACCAAAATGGTCTTGAGGCCATGCGTTTGACAAGTTTCAACCCAAGTCTTCACCCCAGGGTTCAGGCGCAGTTTGTTTGTGTACACACGCTCTAGGCTCTCAAGGGGCAAGCCCTTTAAGAGTTGAACACGTGCACGCAAACTTTCTTTGAAATCCTTGATCTCACCTCTCATGGTGGCCTCGGTGATGCGAACCACTTGCTCGCCAACGCCGGCCTCCTTGGCCAACTCGTCAATGCACTCGATATTGATCAGCGTGGAGTCCATATCAAAGGCAATTACCTTGAAGTCTGACCAATGAAGTGGAGTTTTGATACCGGGTGCGTGGAGAGTGGTTGGTATGGACATGGGTTAGTAGAGGAAAAAAAGGGTGCAAGGCAAGACGGACTAAGCGAGAGCTTTGGAGGTAATGGGTTGGCCAAGTTTTTGTAAAACCTCACGGACCAATTGACTGCGTTGTTTGGGTTTTTCACATGCACGCTCGATGCGCAATTTATCATTGCCGGCCAGTTTGATGTGCTTATTTTTTTGCACCAGTTCAATGATCTTGGCCAACTCCACGGGTGCATGCGGCAAGAAGGTGATGTGGGTGAGTTCAGGACCGGAGTCGACTTTGGCCACACCATAGGATTTGGCCAAGACACGAAGGCGGTGCACATCAATCAAGGTTTGTGCCTGCTCAGGGGGCTTACCAAAGCGGTCCACAATTTCTTCTTGTAAGGCATCGATTTGGTTGTCATTCTTCGCAGTAGCGAGCTTTTTATAAAAGGATAGTCTCAAATGCACATCTCCGCAGTAGTCATTGGGCAGGAGTGCAGGGGAGTGCAAATTGATCTCAGTGGTGACTTGCAGTGGGCTTAATAAATCGGGCTCCTTGCCCTCCTTTAATGCGCGCACGGCCTCGCTGAGCATTTCGTTGTAGAGTTGAAAGCCAATCTCAAGCATATTACCGCTTTGATTTTCCCCAAGCACCTCGCCTGAGCCTCGGATCTCCAAGTCATGCATGGCCAAATAAAATCCTGAGCCCAATTCCTCCATTTGTTGAATGGCCTCAAGACGCATGGCCGCTTGTTTGGTCAAGCCCTCGACGTCGGGGACCAACAAATAGGCATAGGCCTGGTGATGGCTTCGCCCCACACGGCCTCGAAGTTGGTGCAACTGGGCCAGGCCGAATTTGTCGGCCCGAGACAAAAGGATTGTGTTGGCACTTGGCACATCAATGCCGGTCTCAATGATGGTCGAGCACAGCAGCACGTTAAAGCGCTGGGCCACAAAGTCACGCATCACGCGTTCAAGCTCTCGCTCAGGCATTTGACCATGGGCCACCATGATGGTGGCCTCCGGTAAGAGTTCTTGGAGTTGAGCTCTCCTGTTCTCGATGGTGCTCACCTCGTTGTGCAAGAAATAGCACTGCCCACCCCGTTTGATCTCTCTGAGGACCGCCTCTCGGATCACCCCCGAGCCCTCGGTGCGCAAGAACGTCTTGATGGCCAAACGTCGTTGGGGGGCCGTGGCGATCACACTCAAGTCTCGCAATCCCTCGAGCGCCATTCCCAAGGTTCTGGGAATGGGGGTGGCCGTGAGGGTCAAGACGTCCACCTCACTTCTCATGGCCTTCATCGCTTCTTTGTGGCGCACACCAAAGCGGTGTTCTTCATCGATCACCAAAAGACCCAGTTGTTTGAACTTAATGCTTGGGCTCAGAAGTTTGTGAGTGCCCACCACAATGTCAACGCTCCCGTCGGCCAAACCCGCAATGGCTTGGTTGACCTCTTTGGTGCTTCGAAAGCGAGAGAGCTCTGCGATTTTGACGGGCCACTTGGAGAATCGGTCCACCAAGGTTTGGTAGTGTTGCTCGGCCAACAAGGTCGTGGGTGCCAAAATGGCAACTTGTTTGCCCCCGGTCACCGCCACAAAAGAGGCCCGAATGGCCACCTCCGTTTTACCAAACCCCACATCGCCGCAAATGAGTCGGTCCATGGGTCTGGGGCTGATCATGTCTTGGATCACCGCGTGGATGGCTGCTTTTTGGTCGCCCGTCTCCTCAAACCCAAATGCATTGGAAAAGGTCTCGTAGTCATCGGCGGAGAAGCGAAAAGCAAACCCTTCCTTGGCAGCACGGCGGGCATAGAGGTTCAGTAACTCCGCTGCTGAGTCTCTGATTTGCTCAGCCGCTTTTCTTTTGGCCTTGTCCCACTGGGCCGAGCCCAATTTGTGCAGGGGAGCCTCGTCAGCACTCACGCCTGTGTAGCGTGAGACCAAGTGCAGTTGACTCACGGGGACGTAGAGCACCGCTTGGTCCGCATAGACCAGGTGCAAGAATTCTTGAGTGATGGGCTCACCTTGTTCATTCACCCCAAGTCCCAAGTCCAAGTTGACCAGTCCTTGGTAGCGTCCAATCCCGTGGGCGTTGTGCACCACGGGGTCTCCAATTTGCAACTCTGACAAATCTTTGATGAGTGCATCCAGATCACTGACTTGCTCTTGCTTTTTGCGACGCCTGGCAAAACTGTTGGTTAAAAAGAGTTCGGTCTCGGTGATGAAATCAATGCCGGCCTCGGTCCAAGAAAAACCATTGGCCAAAGAGGCTGTGGCCAGACCCAAGCGAGAAGGGCTTGAATGAAAGTCCTCCAAAGACTCCACCAGTGTGGGCTCAACGTGCGAGGCTCGAAGGAAATCCAGTAAGCTTTGACGCCGTCCTTCACTCTCAGCTAAGAGTAGGAGTCGGTGGCTTGAGCGCTGGGCATGGAGTTTCAAAAGGCTCAAAGGATCTTCATGCCCACGTTGTACCCGAAGGTCCGGTAGGGCTTGGCTCCAATGCTTCTCATCTTGCGAAGGCTTAATAGGCTCAGAGCCTGACTCGCTCGATAAGCTGTCATTGCTGGGTGTGGCCCCATCAACACCCAAGGCCTGGGGCCTCAGAGCCAACTGTGCATAGGGCTTGGCTTTGAGGTAAAACTCCTCAGCGCTTAAGAAGAGGGAATGGGGGGGGAGCACTGGCCGGTCTGGGTCCCCTGAGGCCAATTTGTAGCGCTCGTTGGTATCGTGCCAAAAATGCTCAAACGCGCGTTCCAACTCACCGTGTAACACCATGACCGCTTTGGCTCCCAAGTAATCAAAGACGGTGGATGTTTCATCAAAAAAGAGTGGCAAGTAGTATTCAATTCCGGCGGTGGCTAGCCCCAAGCCCATGTCTTTATATAAGCGACTGCGCGTGGGGTCACCCTCCAAGAGCTCTCTCCAGCGACTTCTGAACTTGGTGCGTGAGCCCTCGTCCATGGGAAACTCTCGTCCGGGCAATAGGCGCACCTCTGGGACAGGGTATAAACTGCGTTGGCTATCGGGGTCAAAGGTCCGAATGGAGTCAATTTGCTGGTCAAAAAGGTCCACCCGGTATGGGACCACCGAGCCCATTGGGAAGAGGTCAATCAAGCCACCCCGAACGGCATATTCGCCAGGACTCACCACTTGGCTCACGTGTTGGTAGCCAGCCAGGGTCAATTGGTG
>DAISKH010000109.1:0-10654 GCA_036821105.1 Limnohabitans sp. | reverse complement strand
TTTTCCATGCCACCCTTGGCTTGGCTTTGCCTACTGGTGCTAATTGTCTTGGTCTACCCGCTCAACGCATGGAGTGATGCACCCTTGTTTCCCACACCCTCCAAAGCATTGTTAGAGATGCCCGAACATGTGCGCCTGAAGCCACAATCCCGTATTTTGGATGCTGGTTGCGGCTTGGGCGATGGTCTCAAGGCACTGCGGGCCGCTTATCCAGATGCCGACTATTTTGGCCTCGAGATGAGTTGGCTTCTTCGACTTCTTTGTGCCCTAAGGTGCCCATGGGCCAAGATTCGGCAAGGCAATATCTGGCTTGCCGATTGGCACAGCTATGATGTCATCTACATGTTCCAACGCCCTGAGAGCATGCCCCATGCCGTAGAGAAAGCGCATCGTGAGCTCAAAGCTGGCAGTTGGCTCGTGAGTTTGGAGTTTGAGGCTAGGGATTTAAAGCCAACGGCCGTGGTGTATGGCTCTGATGGCAGACCCGTGTGGATGTACTGCGCACCATTCACCACAAAACCTTCTGAGACTTGAGCCACAGCCCCATTCACCATGAATGGACGGTTTCCACTGTGTTGAGGCCTTCCCATCCACCACCCAAGGCTTTGATCAAAAAGACCTGCACCAAGACTCGTTGGCCCACAATTTGACTTTCTTGTCGCTGCGTGGCGAGTAACGCCTGCTTGGCAAGCAATAAATCCAAGGGCGTTGACAATCCCCCTTCGTATCGGTCTTTGGCCAAGGTGTAAATCTTTTGCGCCCCTTGGGTTGCCAAACGAGCTTTTACCAAGGCCTCGTCCAACGTGTTGAAACCCGTAATGGCGTCTTGAACCTCTTGAAAGGCAGTGAGAACGGCCTTTTTGTAGATCCCGACCGTGGCTGCATAACCAGCTTCACTGAAAGCCACACTCGCATCAATTCTTCCTCCGTCAAAAAGGGGTAAATTGAAACTTGGACCAAATGACCATACTCGCGAAGGCGCATAGTACAAGTTGGAAAGCTGGGTAGCTTCATAACCAAAACTAGACCCCATGGTGATGGTAGGGTAGTAGGCGGCCTGGGCTATACCGATCTGTGCATTTGCATTGGCCACTGCACGCTCGGCTGAAGCCACATCCGGTCGACGTTGAAGTAGCGTAGAGGGCATCCCCAATGCAGGTCTGAACAGTGTTCGTGGCGCATTGGACACTTGAAGAGCAAATGATGATGCGTCTTGGCCAATCAGTGTCGCAATTGCATGGGCATATTGCTCACGCGTGCGTTTTAATTGTTGGAATTGAATTCGACTTGCTTGCAAAGCGACTTCAAGCTGATTCTTCTCCAGCGCTGCCATGAGCCCCAGGTCATAACGGATATTGGCCACTTCCAAGGATTTCTCTTGTGCTTGTACGATTTGGTTCAACAAATCCAGTTCCACATCGGCTTGTCTGGCATTGAAATAATTGGTGGCGATATCGGTGGTCAATACCAAGCGAATATTTTGAAAATCAGCCACTGATTGCTCCAGCGCAGTCTTTCCCGCTTGAACTGTCCCGCTGACCCGACCCCACAAATCGAGCTCATAAGACACCGACATCAAGGGTGCAATATCGGTCTGCACAGTTGCCCAGTTGGGGGCGTTGTAATTGGTGAGGGGCCTGGCACCTGAAATTTCTAAGCGAGCCACACGCCCACTGGCCGAGAGCAGAGGCAATGTGCTCGCATTGGCAGTTTGTAATCCTGCACGGGCCTGATCAACCCGAGCCTTGGAGATGGTCAAACTGGTGCTGGCGCTCAGCCCCGATTGAATCAACTGGGTAAGCTCTGGATCGTTAAATTGAGTCCACCAGTCTGTGCTCAAGGGTTGGGCACTGGGGGTCACCGCTTGCCAAATATTGGCATCACCCCAAGTTTGGGGCACCTCTAGCGTGGGTGAAACATAAGCTCTGGGTGATGCACAAGACACCAAGACTGATACCACGGCCAACACCAAAGTGGAACATACTGTCGTTTTAATTCTAGGGATACACACCACCGGGGACCTACTCTTAGCCCCAAGCGAAGGCGTATTCAACGGTCCACTCATGGTTGTGCCTTTGCAGGGGAAGAGGCAGGAGCATTTTTGGCTTGAGGGTCAGCCGCCTTGCCCTCAGACTTTGCCGGCTCATCGGGCACCACACTCACAAGATCTCCTTGACTTAAGGAGTCGGCGGGATTCAACACCAATCGCTCGCCACCCTTCAATCCCTCGATCACATCCATTTTGGTCCCATAGTCACGTCCAACTTTTATTTTCTGAAGCTGTACTTTTCCTTGGTCATCGATGACCGCCACTTGGGTTCCATCTTTTCTGATGATGAGCGTGTTTGATGGAATATTGATCGCATGACTGGCGGGTAAATTC
This sequence comes from Limnohabitans sp., assembly GCA_036821105.1. GTDB lineage: Bacteria > Pseudomonadota > Gammaproteobacteria > Burkholderiales > Burkholderiaceae_C > Limnohabitans. The sequence continues at coordinate 8,271 of DAISKH010000109.1, read as the reverse complement.
AACAACACCTGCACAAAAGCACCCGGCAGCAGTAGGCCGGCTTTATTGTCAAAAGCCACTTCGACTTGCATTGTCCTGGTCGTTGGATCAATCGCCCCTGCTGTTCTGGCTACTTTGGCAGGAATAGTCTTATCTCGCAACTCATCTTGGCGAATCATTGCATCTTGGCCAGCACGGACAAACTGTGCATAGGTCTGTGGAACGTTGACATAAATTTTTAAATTATCAATACTCGAGATCAGAAAAAGTGGCTTGGTCGTTCCGTCAACCAAGTCGCCAATATCAATATTGCGCTTGGTGACAATTCCGCTAAAAGGGGCCACTATGCGCTTGAAGACGGTGAGTTGCTTGAAACGCTCTACGTTGGCCTGAGCGGCATTGAAGTTAGCGATGGCTTGTTGGTAGGCACTCTTTTTCTCGTCGTATTCTTGTTGAGAGACAACATCTTTTTTTCTCAATGCATCCCAGCGCTCAAGTGAAGATTTGGCCAATTGCATGCTTTCACTGGCTTGTTGTTGGGCTGCTTGTCCCTGAAAAAGCTGTTGATCAAGCTCTGGGGTTTCAACTTCCGCCAACAAGTCTCCGGCCTTCACAGGTGCGCCAATGTCCTTGTACCAGCGCTTGATGTAGCCCGATGCACGTGAAGCCACAGGGGCTTGCGTCAGCCCCAAAAGGGTGCCCGGCAAAGTCAACACCTGTGGCTCGTCGGCTCTTTTGACCACGGCAGCTTTGACATAATTTTTAGATTGCACTTTAACCAAGGACTCCAAAGCATTGGCATTGTTGATCCGGTTCAAGATGGTGTTGCCTGACCCAATCGCCAAGAATACAAAAAAGCCGATCACCCAGTACTTGGTTTTATGGCTGGTCACTGATTTTTCCGTCATTTTTTTTCCTACTCGCCTTGGAGATGATGTCGATGCATTTATTTAAAAGGGGGCCGGGCTCAACCGCGTGGTTGAATGATTTTTCGCTCTTCACGAAGCACCAAACGGTGATGAATTTCTGCAAAAACCACGGGCACAAAGAACAAGGTTGAAACGGTTGCGAACAAGAGGCCACCAATCACCGCACGACCCAAAGGCGCGTTTTGCTCCCCCCCGTCCCCTAGCCCCAAGGCCATGGGGATCATGCCAATGATCATGGCCAAGGCCGTCATCAAAACCGGTCGAATCCGAGTGGCTCCAGCCTCCAAGGCTGCAAGAATGGGCTCCATGCCCTCCTCTCGTTGTTGCTTGGCAAAGGACACCACCAAAATACTGTTGGCTGTAGCCACCCCCATGGTCATGATGGCGCCCGTCAAAGCGGGCACCGACAAGGTGGTTCCCGTTAAGAAAAGCATCCAAGCAATGCCTCCCAATGCCGCTGGAAGCGCCGTGATGATGATCAAAGCATCAATCCAAGACTGGAAATTCACGACGATGAGCAAATAAACCAACACGATGGCCATTAACAAACCAATTCCCAACCCCAAAAATGAAGATTGCATGGTCTGCACCTGGCCACGAACGGCCACTTGTGCGCCTCTGGGCAATTGGTCTTTCATCTCATCAACCAAGTGATTGACCTGAGTGGCAATGTTGGCCAAGTCTGTGCCTTGGACGTTGACGTAAACGTCAACAGCTGGCTGAATGTTATAGCGACTGATAATGGGCAATCCACGTTTGGGCTGGGAGGCAACCAAATTACCGAGGAGTTGGGAGTTGTCTACAGGATTGGCCACACTGCCAACAGGCACATTGAGTAAATCGTTAAGGGTTTGGATATTGTATTGTGGGCTTTGGACCACCACGCTGTAGACCACACCACTTTTGGGATTAAGCCAAAAAGCGGGAGCCGTTTGAGCGCTTCCGGATAAGGCCACCAGCAAGTTTTGACCGACATTTTGCGCAGTCAACCCGACTTGTTGGAGTCTTGAGCGGTCCATCACCAAACCAATTTCTGGGTTGTCCATGCGTTGATGCACGTGCGCATCCACGGCACCTGGAATTTGTCTAATTTTCTGAGTGAGTGCACTTGCCAACTCTTTATTGGCCCGTAAATCTGATCCGGTGAACTGGATATCAATGGCCGCAGGAAGACCAAAGTTCAAAATTTGCGTAACGATATCTGCAGGTTGAAAGAAAAACTCAACCCCAGGGAATTTTTGTGGCAAGGTGTTTCTAAGTGCTGTCACCAGCTCTGACGTTGGACGATGGCCCTCTTTCAAAGCAATGAGCAATTCGGCATCCATGGCGCCAATGGTGCCAGCGTTGCTATAAGACAAATTGATACCGCTATTGGGAACGCCCAAATTGTCAAGCATTGTCTCCAGTTCACTGGACGGAATTTGCTGCCTAATTTGTGCCTCAATTTCATCGGCCAGCCTTGCATTCTCTTCAATCCGAGTACCCGTTGGTGCTCTGAAATGGAGTCGAATTTGACCTGCATCGACAGAGGGGAAAAAGTCTCGACCCAGCGTCAAGAATAGGCCACACGACAGCACACAGAAAGCCAAAAAGACACTGCCAAAGGCTTGTCGTCTTGCCAGGGCACTGGCCAAGATATCGCGATAACCAAGCCTAAAGACTTCGAATTTTTGATCAAATGCACGGTATACACGCTCAAGCAGATTGGTGGACTTGACACTCGCGTGAGCTCCATGACCATGATCCACATGCTTCATTAGCAACATGACCATCGTTGGGACAAAACTTCTGGACAAGAAAAAAGACACCAACATGGCAAACACAACAGCCTCTCCCAACGGCACGAACAAATAGCGCGCTACACCTGAGAGAAAAAACATCGGCACAAACACGATACAAATACACAAAGTCGCAACGAATGCCGGCACCCCAATCTCTCCGGCTCCCACTTCGATGGCGTCATAAAGTGGCTTGCCCATATGCAAATGTCGCTCCACGTTTTCAATGGTCACAATGGCTTGGTCAACCAAGATCCCCACAGAAAGCGCCAACCCCCCCAAAGTCATCAAGTTCAGTGTCTCGCCAATCGCAAACAGCATCAAAATGGATGACAAAATCGAGAGCGGTATGGTCATGGCAATGATGAGAGTGCTCCTCCAATTGCCTAGGAACAAAAGCACCATCGCCGCTGTCAATGCAGCCGCAATCACCGCCTCACTCACAACCCCTTCAATGGCAGCTTTAACAAAAACCGATTGATCAAAAATCTGAGAGATTTTGATATCTTGGGGAATGGTGAGCGCCGCAATCGGTAACTTGGCTTTTAGATTTGAGATGATGTTGAGCGTTGAGGCTCCTCCATTCTTGAGCACTGAAATCAGCACTCCCCTCACACCGTCTTGCCTCACGATATTGGTTTGAGGCCTAAAACCGTCCCTGACGGACGCCACATCCCGGATGTAAGTGGTCACTCCATTGACCGTTCTTATTGGCAAGTCGCTCAGGCCGGCAATCGCGCCGGGCGAACTGTTCAAGGATACGTTGTACTCGGTACCTTCCAGCTTTGCGGTGCCAGAGGGCAAGATCAAACTTTGAGCATTGACAGCATTGACAACATCTGCGGGGGCTAAACCCCTTGCCTGCAGTTGTCGGGTGTCAATATCTACAGACACCAACTTGACTTTACCGCCAGAGGGAAATGGAATGGCCACCCCTGGGATGGTCACCAGTTGTGGTCTCAAATAATTAACAGCTGCATCAAATAAATCTGGCTCTGAAAGGGTCGGGCTTGAGAGCGCGAGCTGGATCACAGGAATGGTTGATGCAGAATATTTAACCACCAAGGGAGGAGTGATGCCTGGTGGTAATTGTTTCACCTGCGCCTGAACAGCAGCCGTGACTTGGGCAAGGGCGGATTGAATATTGGCGTTGGGTTGAAAATAAATTTTGATGATCGAGCTACTTTGAAGTGAAGTCGACTCGATGTGCTCGATATCATTGACCACCGTGGTCAACCCTCTCTCGCTTGAAGCTGCAATGCGTTGCCCCATCTCTTGAGCTGACAAACCGTTGTAATCCCAGATGATGCTGAGCACCGGAATGTTGATCTCGGGAAAGATGTCGGTCGCCATGTTCAAAAGCACAAACGGCGTGGCCAACAAAATCAGCAAGGCCATGACAATAAAGGTATACGGGCGCTTGAGGGCGAGTTGAACCAGAGACATCAGAATTCTTTATAAAACAAAGCCCTAACAATCGACTTGAGGGCGGGAATAAAACCAAAGGCCTAAGTACTTGAGGATAACCAATAATTTTGACTTTTATCAAGTCAATCCCTGAGTCTAAGGGTAATTTCTAAGCTAAAAAGTCTCAATTTTGTAAACTTTTGATGAACTCCATCCTCTTACCTTGACCTATTTTTCGCAAGCTTTTAGACAAGGCCCGCAATTTGCTCCAAATCATTGAATCGATTCACCCGAGAATTTTTTCATTGTTTTCATCGCCTAAAAGCACCAAAACAGCACTTTGAAGGTGCATTTTTGAGTGCCTTTGACCCTTATTAGGGCGAGTCAACGTTAAACTTGAGCTCAGTAAAGCACAGTCCTACAATCCATTCACGCCTATCGTCAAACCACTCCTATCTTTGACCCCACAATAAAAGTTCATTATGTCCAAGCTCCCAACCCTGCACATTCACCAACTCCATGTCAGTCAAGTTCTTCACGATTTCATAGACCATGAAGTATTACCGGGTACGGGACTCAATGGCCCCACGTTTTGGCAATCGTTCAGTGAATTGGTTCAAGATTTGGCCCCTAAAAATGTTGCTCTCTTGGCTGAACGAGAAAGACTTCAAACGTTGATTGACCACTGGCACACTGAAAATCCTGGCCCGATCAAGAAAATGGCGGTGTATCAACGTTTTTTGGAAAAGATTGGTTATTTGGTCCCTGAACCCAAGCCCTTCAAAATCACTACAACCCATGTAGACGAGGAGCTCACAACTCAGGCGGGCCCACAATTGGTGGTGCCAATTTTGAATGCACGCTATGCCTTGAATGCCACCAATGCTCGCTGGGGGTCTTTGTACGACGCTTTGTATGGCACCGATGTGATTGCAAAAGAGCACGGTGCAGGCGCTAGCACCGGATACGACCCCGCTCGGGGCGCAAAAGTGATCAACTACGCTCGTCACGTGTTGGACCGTGTGGTGCCCCTTAAAAAGGGCTCCCATGTGGACAGTGTTCGCTATGAAGTCAAGGACATGATGCTTTGGGTCACCTTGAAGAACGGTCACTCCTCTCCGTTGGCCAAACCCAAGCAATGTCTTGGTTTTAAGGGTGACGCTTTAAACCCCAGCAGCGTTTTATTTGTACACAACGGCTTACACTTGGATTTGATCCTTGACCGTCACACCCCCATCGGGGCAACCGATCCTGCTGGCGTAAGCGATTTGGTCATTGAAGCCGCCATTTCCACCATTTTGGACCTAGAGGACTCTATTGCCGCAGTCGACTCTAGTGACAAAGTTTCGGCCTATCGCAATTGGCTAGGAATTGCCAAAGGCACCTTAAGCGAGTCGGTGACAAAAAATGGACACACCTTTACTCGTCAGTTGAATCCAGACCGGCACTACCAAACCCTTTCAGGGTCTTCACTCACATTGCCAGGACGCTCACTATTATTTTTAAGAAATGTGGGCCACTTGATGACCAATCCGGCCATTTTGTATGAGTCCATCGACCCCGCGACCAAAACGAGCCATTGGTTAGAAATACCTGAAGGCATCATGGATGCGTTCATTACCACAGCCATCGCTATTCACGATCTCAAGGCCGACCCTAAAACCCGACTCAAAAATTCAAGGCAAGGTTCGGTCTATATCGTGAAGCCCAAAATGCACGGGCCCGCCGAAGTGGCTTTTGCAAACGAGCTCTTTTCTAAAGTGGAAAAAGCATTGGGCCTGCCCCAAAACACTGTCAAACTAGGCATCATGGATGAGGAGCGACGCACCAGCGTCAATTTGATGGCCTGTATTCATGCTGCCAAATCTCGAGTCGCCTTCATCAACACGGGCTTTTTGGACCGCACAGGAGATGAGATTCACACAGCCATGCGTGCGGGTCCCATGATTCGCAAAGCACAGATGAAATCAAGTGCGTGGATCAAAGCTTATGAACAAAACAATGTTTTAGTAGGTTTAGCGTGCGGACTTAAAGGTCGAGCCCAAATCGGTAAAGGAATGTGGGCCATGCCAGACTTGATGGCCGACATGATGGTTCAAAAAATTGCACACCCCAAAGCAGGTGCCAACACTGCATGGGTACCGAGCCCGACAGCTGCCACGTTGCACGCACTTCACTATCACCAAGTCAACGTTCAAGAGGTTCAAAAGCATTTGAGCTCATTGGTGTGGAGTGAACACCGAGCAGCTTTACTGAAAGACTTGCTGACCATTCCTGTCGAAAAAAATCCCCACTGGAGTGATGAAGAAAAGCGCCAAGAAGTGGATAACAACGTACAAGGAATCTTGGGCTACGTGGTACGCTGGATTGATCAGGGCGTGGGTTGCTCAAAGGTACCTGATATCCATAATGTTGGCTTAATGGAGGACCGCGCAACCCTTCGAATTTCTAGCCAGCACATCGCCAATTGGCTAGCCCATGGCATTGTGACTCGCGCTCAAGTTCAAGCCTCCTTTAAGCGCATGGCCCATGTGGTAGATCAGCAAAATAAAGGAGACCCCAGTTACCATCCTCTCTCCACAAACCTTACCACTAACAGTGCTGCCCAAGCTGCAATGGACTTGGTATTTAAAGGCTTGATGCAACCCAGTGGGTACACCGAGCCATTGCTGCACGCTTGGCGACTGAAGGTTAAGGCAGAGAACTAAGCAACGGTCAACTCTTAAGCATTACTTCACTCAGTGGCCATCTTTTCTTTTGTCATCTATTCTTTTTGCTTTTAATACAAATCTCTAGGCCACAATGCAATTTTCTGATTACTTTTTAAAATTAAAACATCAACTCTTCAAAGTCATCATCACTTTACTGGGGGTGATGATTTTGTTGGTGTTCATTTATGGGGAAGTGGCTTATCACTACAACTACTCAGAAGGTGAGAGCGTTGGGTATGTGCAAAAACTCTCCTACAAGGGTTGGCTTTGCAAAACTTGGGAAGGCGAACAAGTGCGTACCATCAGCACCTTGCCGACCCCTTATGAAAAATTCTTATTCACTGTGCGTGACGAGACTGTGGCTGATCAGATCAATCAGCATCTAGGGCAAAAAGTGGTCTTGCAATACGAACAACATGTAGGACTACCGAGTTGCTTTGGAGAGACGGAGCATTTCATTGTGGGCGTTAAAGATACGCCTCAGTGAAACTCATCACTCACCAATTTGAGTGAACTGACGAGCTGCAGGTGAATCTGAAGATACAAGCTCTCCATTGGCTATTAGTATTGACGAACTCAAGTCGATTCATATTTTTTACAAAACCATGATGTGCTCAACTGTACTTTAAAAGTATTTGATTAAATCAACGACTTGATTTTTCCATTTGGTCTTATTGATAGGCTGAAAAATCTGGGTATTCAATTGCATTTTGAATTTCATCGCTGACACCAACCAGCAAGCTGTTTTTTACTTGCCCAAGGTATAGGAAACAAGTTCATATCTCTCATATCTAACCCAATCACCATTTTTATTTTTATTGATCCTTTCTCGCAAAATTGGAATGCCAATACCCGGTTGATACCAAAAAGTATTTTTTACAAACCATCCACTGTCTAGCCTAGGATAGTCTTCAACTTTAAAGGTTTTAAAGGTTCCAGCTGTCACTTTGACTTCTTCTGCAGAAACAACCTTTAAATTATCGATTCTATTTTGTGTCCCTTTTTTGTTAAACGTTTGGATTAATTGAGAGGTCCACTTCATTCCGACTTTGAATTCACCACCAGGTTGAAAAGGTAAGGGAGGGTCATACTCGTAAAGTCCGTCAGAAGCGTAATTTTTTAATGTAGCTCCATCAAGAGTAGTGATTGACTTTTCGTTTCCAAGAGTACTTGACCTATAAACCAATCCGTTTTCGATTTTTTCAACCTTTGTCGTAAATCTTTTAATTTCTTTTCCACTGAAAACATCAATTATTGAAATTACATATTCGTCCCCTACACGGAACCTTGCCTCTTTAGAGTCGCTGACAAATCCGTCCTTATTGGCTTGAATTTCAATCCTGGCTTTTTGAAGTTGCTCGATGGCAAATTGCGCTTGCTCAGTGATGAATCCACTGGGGTATTTATTCAGGAATGCGTAGAAGTCATCTACATTCTTGCTGTCTTTGATCTTGTCCCATTCGGCTT
>DAISKH010000108.1:5723-10719 GCA_036821105.1 Limnohabitans sp. | reverse complement strand
ACACACTGCAAGTGAGCGCGGTGCAACGCCTTCAGTTCACTGACGGTGTGCTGTCTCTTGATTTGTCGCCTGGCCAAAACGCTTTCAAGGCAGCTATGCTGGTGAGTGAGGCTTTTGGGGCGTCCAAACTCAGCACCTTCTTTCCGCAAGCCTTGGCCTTGGAGGACAGGGGGCAAAATGATACGCAAATGTGTGTGTACATTGAGCAGCTCGGCACCATTGAGGCGATGCTGGGCTCCACCAGTAGTCAATCGTTCATTGATTTTTTGTATTTGAATGCAACGGGGAGTGCGATTGATCCAGCCACTGAGGCGCAATACGTGAGCGCCTTACAAAACGGCACCTACACCCGCTCAAGCCTTTTGGCATTTGCAGTGAGTGCGGTGGAGGCGGGCTTTGGGAACTTGGGGACTCAAATTGGTTTGACGGGTTTACAAGGGACCGGACTCTTTTATCACCCACTCACCTCAGCGTAGAGAGCATTCACTTTTTCTCGCGCCCTAGAAGTGACATTAGAATTTTTGCACTCTGGCGTGCCCATGGTCTGAATTCTCCTAAAAATACTCTACATTAATGCCTGAGACTCAAGGTGCCATTCCCAGTGGGAATAGCAAATCCATGAGAATTCAGCATTTCCATTTTTAGAAAGGTTCATTCATGAAACTCGTTCGTTACGGCAAGCCCGGCAAAGAAAAACCCGGACTCATCGATGCAGAAGGTCATTTGAGAGATTTGAGTCACGTGGTGCCTGACATTGGCCCCGAGCAGTTGAGTGACAAAGTGCTGCACAAATTGGCCAAGCTCAAAACCAGCAAACTCCCCTTGGTCAAAGGCAATCCCCGTTTGGGCTGCCCTGTGAACCACATCAATAAATTTGTGGCCATTGGTTTGAACTACGCCGATCATGCCAAAGAAGCGGGCATGCCTTTGCCCAAAGAGCCCATCATTTTCTTGAAAACCAACACCTCTATTCAAGGCGCATATGACGATGTGATGCTACCCAAAGGCTCGGTCAAGACCGATTGGGAAGTCGAACTTGGCATCATCATTGGCACCAAGGCCTCTTATGTGAGCCAAAAAGATGCGATGAACTATGTGGCTGGCTTTTGCGTCGTGAACGATGTGAGCGAGCGCGAATACCAAATCGAGCGTGGCGGCACATGGGACAAGGGCAAGGGGTGTGACACCTTTGGTCCCATTGGACCTTGGCTCGTGACACGGGACGAAGTGCCCAATCCCCAAAAGTTGGCCATGTGGACCGACGTGAACGGCGTACGCATGCAAAACGGCAACACCAAGACCATGGTGTTTGGGGTCACCAAGCTCATCAGCTATGTGAGCCAATTCATGACCTTGATGCCAGGCGACGTGATTGCCACCGGTACGCCTCCAGGTGTGGGCATGGGAGTCAAAAAGGACGGCAAACCTGCTCCCGTATTTTTGAAAGCAGGAGACGTGATGACCTTGGGCCTAGAAGGCCTGGGCGAGCAAAAGCAACACGTGGTGGCTTACAAAAAGTCGTAAGACCTGTCTAAACACCACTGATACACCCCACGCATAAGCGTGGGGGGCGTTTGAGAGGGCCCCGAGTAGCGATACTGGTGGGCCCTTGGTTTTTTGGGGGATTGGTAAAAGAGCTTAGGGCCTAGGGCACAAGGTTTATGTTTTATGCTTTATGGCTAAGGACCTAGGACATTGAACGTTACAACATAGAACATTCCAACATTGAACGTTCTAGGTGAGTGAGTCTTGGATTTTTTACCACCCAGACGCTCATTTTTAAATGCGAGTCTAGGTTGGCCGTAAGTTCAATAAAAAGCGATGGGCTGAGCCGTCATTTGTGAAACTGGTTCGTGATCAAACGCCTTGTCTCCATCAGGATCTGGAATGCCCGTGGTTTTGAGGTTCTTGAAGTCGTAGAGTTTGGGGTCCAGCAAATGGGAGGGCGTGACTCGGGAGAGGGCGCTGAACATGGTGGCCACACGTCCAGGGTATTGTTTCTCCCACTCCTTCAAAAGTAGACTCACCTGTTGGCGCTGTAAATTGTCTTGTGAGCCACACAAGGTGCAAGGAATAATGGGAAAGCCTTGGTGGTCAGACCACGCTTGGAGATCGTCTTCGCTCACATAAGCCAAGGGCCGAATGACAATGTTGCGGCCATCGTCACTCAGGAGTTTCGGAGGCATACTTTTTAAGGTGCCACCAAAAAACATATTGAGCATGAACGTTTGAAGGATATCGTCTCGGTGATGTCCGAGGGCAATTTTGGTGGCCCCCATGCGATGGGCTACGTTGTAGAGGGCTCCTCGGCGCAGCCGACTACAAAGGCTACACATGGTGGCCCCTGGGCTGATCTTGGACTTCACGATGGAGTAGGTGTCTTGCTCTTCGATGTGGTATTCGATGCCCAATCCGTCCAAGTAGCGTGGCAACACCTCTTCAGGAAATCCAGGTTGCTTTTGATCCAAATTGACAGCAAAGATCTCAAAATTGAACGGTGCACGTTTTTGCAGTTTGAGCAAAATATCGAGCATGGAGTAACTGTCCTTGCCGCCCGATAAACACACCATGACCCGATCTCCCGCCTCGATCATGGAGAAGTCGACGATGGCCTGTGTCGTTAGGCGGCAAAGGCGCTTTTCTAACTTGTGCATCTCGCGTTCATGCTTCAAGGCTGGGGTCATGTCAATGGGCTCCGCCGGGAGAAGGGGGGGTGTTGAGGGGGTGAACTGTGGGCTCAGAGGCGAGATGAACGCTCTGGGAGTTGACCCACTCACCGGTTTGTACCTCGATGGCCACTTGGCAATCAGGGAAAATTTCAAGCTTGGCAATTTTGACTCTCACGCCAATGACACCGGGCAACTTCATCAACCGAGAGGCGACCTTGCCAATCAAAGTCTCCAAGAGGTTGGTGTGCGTTAAGGTGCATTCGTCGATGATGATTTGCCGCACTTTGCGGTAATCCAGCACCCGGGTGATCTCGTCGTCCGAGGGCAGCAGGGGCTGGTTTCCCATGGCCAAATGGGCATCGACTTGTATGGGTTGGGGCTTGGTTTTTTCAAAGTCCAAGATCCCCAAGGTTGCATCAAAGCGCAAACCCGTCAAGGACAAACAGTGTTGATTTTGGGTCATGGCGTGGGTGAGCAGTCCAAGGGGAGAAATTGAATAAATTCGGCCCAACGTGAGACACGCCTGGCCAATCAAAGACCAGATTGTCCCACAATCGGATGTTTTTAAAACTGTCCTAGACATGGGGTTGTGGGCGTGAAAGGGGCGTGCTGACGAGGGTTTTATCCCCCCTCTCATGGCCTGACATGTTAGAGTAGCTTTGTTCAAAGGGGGTTCAAGTTTTTCTGTTTTGTTTTTGTTCACCTCACTATCCCTTCGATCAATCCCAACCATCCCAACCATCTCAACCATCCCTACCCTTCCTAAAGAGGCCAATCCACGTGACACCCAACCGGGAGAGCTCCGCCCACGAGCTCGAAATGCTGATCAAGAGAGAAATCTCCCAAGCGGGGGGCTGGATTGGCTTTGATCGCTTTATGGAGTTGGCTCTCTACGCCCCCAACCTAGGGTATTACAGCGCTAGGCGTGAGCCCATTGGCCTAGGTTTGGGGTTGGGGGGGAGGCCGAGCTCAGACTTTGTCACAGCACCTCAAATGTCGCCTTGGTTTTCTAGAACGCTTGCCAAGAGTGTGCTCGAAGCTTTGGATAAAACTTTGACTGGGGAGGTTTGGGAGTTCGGTGCAGGTACGGGTGAGATGGCATTTGAGATTTTGAGTGTATTGGGCGAGAGAATTGAGCGCTACACCATTGTGGACCTCTCAGCCGGCCTCAAAGAGGCGCAACGCGAGAGGCTTCTACCCTTTAAAGACAAGGTGCACTGGGTCTCAGAGTTGCCACAGGCCTTTGAGGGGGTGGTTCTGGGTAATGAGGTGCTTGACGCCATGCCGGTTAAGTTGCTGGTCAAGGTGGGCGCTGAATGGTTTGAGCGGGGGGTGTCTTTGGAGGACAAAGCACACTCTGGGGGCTACTCATGGGTCTGGTCTGATCGCAGGACTGCACTCAGGCCTCCCCTTGATATCAATTGTGGTGATGGAGTCGATCAGGCAGGGCATTCTCAAGAATATTTGACTGAAATCCACCCCCAAGCCAACGCGTTTGTTTGCACCTTGGCCGAGCGCTTAAAAAAAGGCGTGATTTTTTTGATTGACTACGGCTTTCCCGAGCACGAGTACTACCACCCCGATCGTTCAGGGGGCACCGTGATGTGTCACGAACTTCACCGTTCTGACTCCAACCCCTTGGCGCATGTTGGGCTCAAAGACATCACGGCCCATGTCAATTTCACCGGGATTGCCTTGAGCGCGCAAGATGCGGGATTGGCGGTGCTGGGTTACACCAGTCAGGCGCATTTTTTGATCAACTCAGGGCTGTTGCCTCTCATCGTGGAGCGTCCTGTTGCAGAAAAAGCCATGGCTCAAAAACTCATCACCGAGCATGAGATGGGGGAGCTCTTTAAAGTCATTGCCTTGGGGGCGGGAATGGACGATGGGCTAGAGTGGTCTCCGATGGGTTTCTCTGTGGGCGACCGAAGCCACCAACTGTAATGAAGCAAGGACGGACATGATATTTCGCTGGATACTGGTGATGTTGGTGGCCCTGATCGTGATGAATAAGCTCAATCCTTGGCTCAAAAAACTGGGCATTGGCCGCATGCCTGGTGACCTGCACTTTATTTTGTTCGGCAGAGAGTGGAATATTCCTTTTGGCAGCTCAGTCATTTTGAGTCTGGTTTGTGCCATTGTGGCCAAATTTTTATGACGACACAGATAATGATAAGACCAGGTCCGTCTTTATGTCCGTAATTACGTCCTTAATTGCGTCTATAAATTAACCCCCGTATCTTTATAAACTATCAAAAATCGGCCCAGTTGAGTTGCACAAGCTATGGGTCTGATGCTTGCCCGATCTTTGAGCTTGATCTTTGAGC
>DAISKH010000108.1:0-5623 GCA_036821105.1 Limnohabitans sp. | reverse complement strand
TTAATCTTCTCTTCATAAGTCTCACTCAGCTTTTGTTTTGATTCGGTTTGCAAACTCTTTAAAGTCAGGTCAGTCTCTCTGTCAGTGAGTGTTCACAAAGCAGACGCAATTTTTAGTTAGGATTCCTAAATATGTGACTTTTAATTTTTCAGTGTAAAAGCTCGATAGTTGACGTCCCCGAGGGTTTAAGTCTTTTTGAGGTTGTCAGATTAATTTTTAGTTTGCACCGGATAATTAGACAAAATCCTTTCAAAACAAAGTTCCTGCACTTTTAACGGCCCCCCATGTCCACTTCTCCTACCCCTAACATTGCTCTTACCCACCAGTCTGGACGCGCCAAGCCTTCGCCCATGTTGGCCATGTTCATTGTGGCCTTGGTGGTGACCCTTTATTGGTGGTACCCCAACTGGAAAGCTTGGCTCTTGACGGCACCTTTGAATCCTCCGGTGGCACAAGACGGTAAGGGAGGTCCTGCTGGACCCGGCGGGCAAGGTGGATCAGGTGGACCTCGTGCAGGGGGAGGGTTTGGTGGTTTTGGTGGTGGCTTTGGAGGGGGCGGTCGGCCCCAGCCTGTGAGTGCTGCGCCTGTTCAAAGCATGGACATCAACTTGACCCTCAACTCCATCGGAACCTTAACCGCCATGAACACAGCCACGGTTCGCTCCAAGGTCGATGGTGAACTCAAGGCCATTCGGTTTCAAGAGGGCAAAATGGTCAAGGCGGGCGAGGTCTTGGCAGAAATAGATTCCAAGGCGTATGACGTTGCCTTGGCGCAGGCTTTGGGTGTTTTAAATAAAGATGCGGCCAACCTCACCAACGCACAACTGGATTTGAAGCGCTACAAAGAATTGTGGGCGCAAGATGCCATTCCCCGCCAACAACTCGACACCCAAGAGGCTTTGGTAAAGCAACTTGAAGGCACCGTGCAAACCGATCAAGCCCAGGTGGACACGGCCAAGCTCAATGTGAGCTACACGAAAGTGACCGCACCGATTGAGGGTCGTTTGGGCCTGAAAAGCGTTGATTTGGGCTCATTGGTCAGAAGTTCTGACCCCGCAGGTATTGTCACCATTACCCAGACCCAACCCATGGCCGTGATCTTCTCGGTTCCCGAGTCCAATGTGGCCTTGATTCAAAAGAAATTGAGTGCCAACGCGACCCTCCCCGTGGTGGCTTATGACCGAGACCAACGTCAAGTTTTGGGCAAGGGCCGTTTGCTCACCACCGACAACGCGATTGATGTGACTACGTCCACGTTGAAGGTCAAGGCCATTTTGGACAACAAAGAGGGGCGTCTATTCCCCAACCAATTCACCAATGTTCAACTCCAACTCGATGTCCTTAAAAACACACTGGCGGTGCCCTCCAACGCCATACAGCGTGGGAGCATTGGTACGTTTGTGCTCTTGGTGAGAGAGGACAAGAGCGTCAAAACCATCAAGGTCAATGTTTTGGCGTCCCAAGACAATTTCCAAGCCATTGAGGTGCCCCAAGGCGCTCTGAAAGTCGGCGATTCGGTGGTCACTGACGGGGCTGATCGCTTGCGAGATGGCGCGCGGGTGGAGGTGGTGAAGCCTGCGATGTCGGGAGGGGGTCGTAAGAATGAGACTCCAAATGCGGGCGCTGGAGCGAATCCCAACAATACTAACAACGTAAGCTCTGAGAACACCAAGGAGGGTGGTAAACCCAGTAAAGCCTCTGGCGGTAAATTGGAACTAGCAACGGGAGCCTCTGTCAGCACGGCCCCTGGCGCTGTCGCTGGCAATTCGGCTGGTGCAGCTGGACCGGGTGCTGGAGCTAATACTGGAGCTGGTGCCGGAGCTAGTGCCCAAGGTGCCTCGGACGGCGCTGACTCACGTCCCGAGAGGCCACGCTGGATGGACCGTCTACCGCCCGAAGTGGTTGAGCGTGTCAAAGCCATGAGTCCTGAAGAGCGCCGTGCGTTTTTCCAAAAAATGCGCGAGCGCCGTCAACAGCAACAAGGCGAATAATCCCCATGGACTCTTTGAGTTTTTTGGGCTCACTTGATCATACCCCCATCGTTTGAGAGCCCTTCACGCATGAATTTGTCGCGCCTTTTTATTCTTCGTCCCATTGCGACGTCCCTCATCATGCTGGCGATCGTGATCACTGGGGTGCTGGCCTACCGGCTCTTGCCAGTGAGCTCTTTGCCGCAAGTGGATTACCCCACACTTCAAGTCACCACCCTCTATCCGGGTGCCTCTCCTGAGGTCATCACGTCCTCCATCACGGCTCCTCTAGAACGCCAATTCGGTCAAATGCCGGGGCTCGATCAAATGAGCTCGGTGTCCTCTGGAGGCGCCTCGGTGATCACTCTTCGCTTTAGTCTGGACTTGACCCTCGATGTGGCCGAGCAACAAGTGCAGGCCGCCATCAACGCTGGGGGCAATTTGTTGCCCACCGACTTGCCCATGCCTCCCATCTACAGCAAGGTCAACCCAGCCGATGCGCCGATTTTGACACTCGCGGTGAGCTCCCCCACCTTGCCCATCATCACCGTTCACGACATGGTGGAAAACCGCCTGGCCCAACGCCTCTCGCAAGTCTCGGGTGTGGGGCTTGTGAGCTTGGCAGGCTCTAGACGCCCCTCGGTGCGCGTACAAGTCAACCCCAAGGCGCTTGCCAGCGCGGGCTTTACCTTAGAAGACATCAGAACCGCCATCAATACGGCCAATGTGAACATCGCCAAGGGGAGTTTTGATGGGCCCAACCGCGCCTCGACCCTGGATGCCAACGACCAGTTGCGTTCAGCGGCGGACTATGCCTCACTCATTTTGGCCTACAAAAACGGTAACCCCCTTCGCCTGAAAGATGTGGCCACATTGGTGGATGCGCCGGAGAACTTGCGCCTAAAAGCCTGGGCCAATGACCGAGACGCCATCATCATCAATATCCAGCGTCAACCCGGCGCCAATGTGATTGAGACGGTGCAGCGCCTCATGGCCGCCCTTCCACAACTGAAAGCGAATTTACCTGAGTCGCTCGACGTACAAGTCATGAACGACCGCACCGTCACCATCCGTGCTTCAGTCGAAGACGTTCAAATCGAACTCATGCTCTCCATTGCCTTGGTGGTGCTCGTGATCTTTGTCTTCCTCAGAAGTGCTCAAGCTACCTTGATTCCCAGTGTGGCGGTGCCCTTGTCGTTGATTGGCACCTTTGGTGTCATGTATTTGCTCGGGTTCTCTATCAATAACCTCACCTTGATGGCCCTCACCATCGCCACGGGCTTTGTTGTGGACGATGCGATTGTGATGATTGAGAACATTGCCAGGCACATTGAAATGGGCGAGACCCCGATGGAGGCTGCGCTCTCAGGATCAAAAGAAATAGGCTTTACCATCATCTCGCTCACCTTCTCTTTGATCGCCGTCTTGATCCCGCTTCTCTTCATGGGCGATGTGGTGGGCAGACTCTTTCATGAGTTTGCCATCACCTTGTCGGTGGCCATTTTGATCTCCGCTGTGGTCTCCCTCACGCTCACTCCCATGATGTGCTCGCGCATTTTGAAGTCCCATCAAGACTCCGAAGCCTCAGCCTTTGCCCAGCGAATGGGGTCCTTGATCGACGCCTTGATTGCTGCTTACGCGCGTCAACTTGCGTGGGTGCTTGATCACACCCGCCTCACCTGGGGGCTTTTTTTGGGGACCATGGCCCTCACCGGTATCCTCTACGTTGTGAGCGACAAGGGCTTCTTTCCTGAGCAAGACACCGGAGCCATCCAAGTGCTCACCCAGGCCACACAGTCCACCTCCTTTGGCGCCATGGCGGCTCGCCAAGAGGCATTGTCTGAAGCCTTTTTGGAAGAACCCGAAGTGGCGCAGCTCACCTCCTTCATTGGCGTAGACGGACAAAACACAAGCCTCAACGCTGGGCGCATGATGCTCACCTTGATTCCCAAATCCAAGCGTCACGATTCGCAAAGTGCCTTGATCGATCGACTCACTCAGCGAGCAAGTAAAGTGGCGGGGGTGGAGGTGTTTTTTCAGCCCGTGCAAGACCTGACCCTGGACGACCGGGTGGCCAAAGCACCCTATAGCCTCATGCTCTCGGGTCCTGATTTGACCTCTCTGGGGCTCTGGTCCAAGCAACTCCTGGAGAGACTGAACGCCAGGCCTGAATTGGGGGTGGTGGTGAGTGACTACCAAGACCAAGGACTGCAGGCCTATGTACAAATCGACCGCGAAGCCGCTGGCAGGCTGGGCCTCACAGTGGCCGCCATTGACAACGCACTCTACGACGCGTTTGGCCAGCGTTTGGTCTCCACCATCTACACGCAAAGCAACCAGTACCGGGTGGTCTTGGAGGTGGGGCCAGAGAACCGAGTGGGACCCAAAGCCATTGAGAACTTGTACGTTCCCAACGCCGCTGGGGTTCAAACAGCGCTCTCAAGCGTGGTGCGCGTGATCGAAAAACCAGCCCTCTTGAGCATCGATCATTTGGCACAGTTCCCAAGCGTCACCTTGTCCTTTGCCCCGGCCCAAGGCGTGTCCCTGGGTCAGGCCGTGGCAGTGGTAAGACAGGAGTTGGCAGAGCTTAAATCAAGCGGCATGCCCCTTAATATCCAAAGCGAGTTCCAAGGCGCGGCGCTGGCGTTTGAGGGCTCTTTGTCCAACACCTTGTGGCTCGTCTTGGCCGCCGTCGTCACCATGTACATTGTGCTTGGTGTCCTCTATGAGAGTTTCATTCACCCCGTCACCATCCTCTCAACCTTGCCCTCGGCTGGTGTGGGGGCCTTGTTGGCGCTTTTTGCTGCACGCATGGACTTGGGGGTCATCGCCGTCATCGGCATCGTGCTCCTCATTGGGATTGTTAAAAAGAATGCCATCATGATGATTGACTTTGCCCTTGAAGCCGAGCGGCACCTGGGGCTCAACCCCCGAGAGGCCATCACACAAGCGTGTTTACTCAGGTTTCGTCCCATTTTGATGACCACCTTGTGCGCGCTCTTGGGGGCCTTGCCTTTGATGCTCGGTACGGGCGTGGGCAGTGAGCTCAGAAACCCTTTGGGGGTCACGATGGTGGGGGGGCTTTTGGTGAGTCAGCTCTTGACGCTCTTCACCACACCAGTGATTTATCTCACCTTTGCCTCATGGCTGGGTGGCGGCTCATCCAAAGTCCAGTCTTAACGATGCACCCATCCATGCTAGAACCCATGCTAGAACCCATGCCAGGCTGCTCATGAGTTTGTCCAACTTCTTCATTGTTCGCCCGATTGGCACCACCTTGCTCACGCTTGGGTTGGCGCTCGGGGGAGCTTTGGCGTATATGAGACTCCCGGTGGCACCTTTGCCCCAAGTGGAGTTCCCCACCATCTCGGTCTCGGCGTCCTTACCCGGTGCGTCCCCCGAGACGATGGCCTCCACGGTCGCAACACCGCTAGAGCGAGCGTTTGGAGGTATTGCAGGGGTCTCGGAGATGACCTCCAACTCTTCACTTGGAAGTTCTCGGGTGACGCTTCAGTTTGAACTTGAGCGCAATATCAATGGAGCAGCCAGGGATGTGCAAGCGGCCTTGAATGCGGCCAGGGCGCTCTTGCCCACCGGCATGCCCAGCAATCCCACCTACCGAAAGGTCAATCCGGCCGATGCGCCGATGCTCA
>DAISKH010000107.1:0-10883 GCA_036821105.1 Limnohabitans sp. | reverse complement strand
CCCAGGCTCATTGAATGGCTACAAGCTGCAGGCATGAGCTTTATTAAAGTCTCTGAGGCTGAACATCATCGTTGGGCCATGACTCCTCAAGGTCGAACACGACCTGGCTTGGCTTGGCGAGGTCTGGCCGGTGACGTGTTGCTTCAAACTCTAGGGGATACATTCAAAAGACAAGGTGGCACCATGGTATATGGAGCTCGTGCGCGATCATTGGTGATGATCGATCGCGTCTGCAAGGGTGTTCAAGCCGATGCCATCCAAAGTTCAGGTCAGTTGCAAGAAAAGATTTTTCACTCTAAAAATGTCTTTATTGCGGATGGGGGCTTTCAGTCTAATCTTGAATTGCTGGGGCGCTATATTTCTCCAAAACCTGATCAATTGCTCCAAAGGGGGGGAGCTACAGGGTGTGGGGACGGATTACAGATGGCTTTGAATGTGGGCGCTGCTGTGAGTGGGATGGATGCTTTTTACGGTCATACCTTGTCCAAAGATGCTTTACAGATTCCCTCTTTATGGCCGTATCCCTATCTTGATAGTCTTGTCACTGCTGGTGTTGTCATCAACTCAAAAGGTGAACGGTTTGTGGATGAGGGGCGAGGGGGAGTCTTTGTAGCCAATCACATCGCTAGGTTAACTGAACCTTTGAGTACTTGCGTGGTCTTTGATGATTCGATTTGGAATCTAGAGGGCCGAAATGGCCTCATTCCTCCCAATCCCCATGTGCCCAAAGAAGGGGGCACATTGCATCAGGCTAGCACTTTGGTGGAATTGGCGTTGGCTTGTCAATTACCAGTTCAAAGTTTTCAAACTACCATTGAACAGTACAACCAACAAGTGAAAAATGATGCATGGCAAGGCAGTGTGTCGCCTAGCCGTGGCACGTCCAAATATCGACCAAAACCGATCATCAAAGCGCCCTTTTATGCCATACCCATCTGTGTTGGAATCACCTACACGATGGGGGGTATTAAAGTGAATATCCATTCGCAAGTTTTGCGCAATGATCTTAGCGTGATTGAAGGCTTATTTGCTCTTGGTGCCAGCAGCGGTGGCTTTGAAGGAGGTCCTCAGGTGGCCTACGTTGGTGGCTTGGTAAAGGGGGGAGTGAATGCACTCAATGCTGTGGAGTTCGTTCACGCCAAAGTCAATGTTTAATATTCAAAAATAGGATAGTTCGCATGAATATCTTGAATGAAGACATCTCCAAGGCAAGAGATCGAGTTGAAAGAGACCAATTGTTTGGCCGACCAATTTTCAGCTGGTGTGCATTAATCGTTTTATTGTTGTGCACAATATCAACCTCAACTCGAGCGCAGGGACAAAACTATCCAACCAAGGCCATCAGGGTTTTGGTGCCTTTCGCCCCTGGAGGAGCCACCGATGTCATTGCTCGCGTTATCGGTGTGAGACTTGGTGAACGACTTGGTGAGAGAATTGTGGTGGACAATAAGCCTGGTGGTGGTGCAATTTTGGGTACTGAGATTGCGGCTAAATCTCCAAACGATGGCTACACATTGCTTTTCACAGCCAACCCACACACTGTGAATTATGGTTTGCATCCAAAACTATCTTATCACCCCTTGGATGATTTTGAGCCTATAACGCTTGCTGGCTTACAGCCTTTGTTTTTAACCGTTAATCCAGACATAGGCGCGCAAACTTTAGCAGAACTGATCAAGTTATTGAAGGCTCGCCCTGATGCATATTCATATTCAACATCGGGGACAGGTGGGCCTCAACATATTGCTGGAGAGATGTTCAAGAGTATGACGGGCACACAGATGATGCATATACCTTTCAAAGGGGCTGCACCTGCAGTGACCGAGTTACTGAGTGGGCGTGTACAAATTGCTTTTGCAGGTGCTACCAATGTATTGCCATTTGTACAAAACGGCAAACTTAAAATTATTGCTACCAGTTCTGCAACTCGAAGCCGTTTTGCGCCTAATGTTCCAACACTACAAGAGTTGGGATTGTCTGATTTTGAATCGGTAGCGTGGTTAGGAATGTTGGCACCCAAGGGTGTTTCCAGTGATATTGTGAATTTGTTGGCCGCAGAGATTAAAGTGGTTTTGAATGAAGAAAAAACTAAAGAGGCGCTCAATTTGCAAGGCATTGAGGGAGTGGGTAATACACCAAAAGAGTTTGCAGCATTCTTGAAAAACGACATGATTCATGCTGCCAAGGTGATCAAAGATAACAATATCAAACCTGAGTAAAGTTTTTAATTGCGATCTTGATTAGATGAATTTTTTTAAATCATGGACTTTGAACTTTAAATAATCAAGATATTGAATTCCTGTTTTTTTGCAAGTAATTAAGTCCTAAAGGTCGATCCAAAAAGACATTGAATCGGGGGAGATGTTAGGCTACTAACTCGCTTTTGATAGTGAGTGACAATAATTGGGTCCACCTTTGATTCTAGGAAAGCCCATTTCGTACACAGCTATCAAGTCCAAACCTGCAGTATCGCCTATATGTTTCTGATCAATAAGTAATTGGCTCACTGTAGCGAAAGAGGTTAAAACATGCTGAACGATGTTTTCAGGCTTAAGAATTTCAGTCGAAATATTGGGCGGTAAAGTGCGTGTTTCTTTTGCGAGAAGAGGACTTGTGTTTACGTAATTCATAAACTCTTGCAATCCCCATGATTCTAGGGCCTGGGTCAGTGCACGGTTTTGTTGGAGGCGAGAATCCTCTCCAGGTTGAATTGTTAGGCGACCCAATGCCTTAGTCAAGGGTGTCACCAATGCTTGATCCCAAGATTGGGATATAACTGGGATTCTTTTGTTTTTCTTTAGCCAATCAAGAACTTGGGTCAAAAGGTCGTTAGCTTTTAGGTCATCAGGGCAAACTACTTCCACCAACTCACTATTAGGGTAGAGCCTTAAAGCCAATGTATCGTTGGATTTTGTGATGCGAGCATTGAAATCGTGATCACCAACTTGAGGGCTGAAGGTCTCAGTCTTGGTGATTTGTAAAGTGTTTGTGTTAGTTTGACCGAATACCTGGAGTTTAATAATCGAACCATTAATTTGGGTGGGCGAGGAGTGAGATCGGGTCTCTTGAGGGGGTAATTTAATTGCTTGCCTTTGGATAAAGAACAAATGTCTAAGTGCTGCAGACTCTGAGCTTTGCATAAGCTCCTGAGTGGCTTCATTGCTCAACCGCACCCCATCTTCAAAAGTGGTATTCAAACACGCTTGGATGCAATCCAAGATGACTCTAGGCGCCATGCCTGCATTGGGTTTGAGTTGTCTTCGATAGCGCTCTAAAATCAAGGAGGCCTGTTCCAAATCTAGCGCCATATCACGCGTGCGACGCAAAGGCGCGGCAATCCTGAGTTTTTCTTTGACGAAGGCGAGTCCCTTGCTTAAAAGTTCATCGAAACTCTCCTTGGTCAATACTTCATCGACCAATCCAATGTCCAGGGCCTGTTGTCCGTTGATGGTTTCTCCATTCAGCAGCATTTCAATAGCGTTTTCAAGACCGAGCAACCGTGGTAAGCGCAAAATACCACCCCCACCAGGCAGGAGTCCAAGTTTGATTTCTGGCTGCGCAATTTTAGTGTCCTCCATTGCTATTCGGTAATGGCAACCTAAGGACAACTCAAGACCTCCACCCATGGCTATACCTGATAAGAGTGCTACGACAGGTTTAGTCATGGTATCGATTTGTGCTGCCAATTCGATGGTTCTAGGCGAAGTCCAATACTTGGGTGTATTCATCTGCCGGATGTCTGCTCCCGCGCAAAACACACCATGAGCGCCAATTAAAATCACACTCTCGATATGTTCATTACTTTGTGCCCAACTTAAATGCGCGGAGACAGATTGTCGCAACTCCATCCCCAATCCATTGACGGGGGGATTATCCAATGTGATGACAGCGCAATGGTCTTGTATAGTCAAATGCGCTGTGTTGCTATTAGTTTGATTATCTTGAGTCATAGGAGCAAGGGTTGCAATGAAATGCAGATAAATAAATTGATTTTCTCAGGCTGATTTGCGAAGTTTTGCTTTTTGAATTTTGCCGTTGCTTGTCCTAGGGAAATCTTCAACTACCTCAAGAAATTCAGGCCAATAGGCCTTTGTAACTCCCTTGGAGCGTAAAAAATCACACATGAGATCCAATGTTATGTGCTCATTGGGTCTGCAAAGTACGTGAGCACAAACTCGTTCTCCCAGTCTTTCGTCCGATTGAGCAACCAAGGCTACTTCGAGAATACGTGAATCTTGATAAAGAATATTTTCAACGTAGTTGACGGGGATTTTCTCCCCCCCCCGAATAATGACATCTTTTAAACGACCTGTAATCTGTAGATACCCTTTGGCATCGATGGTCGCCAAGTCCCCCGTGTCGAACCATCCGTCATGTGTAGATTGAGCCAGCAAGGCTGGGTCATTAATATAGCCAATACACATGAAGGGGCCACAACACTGAAGTTGCCCCTCGCGACCAGGTTCTAAGACACGTCCCTCATCGTCGATCACCCGCAAATGCATACCGTCTTGTACTATCCCGTCCAATGTGGCTCTTTGGAGTGCTGGGTCATTTAATCGTGAGAGGCTGACGACACCGTTCTCAGTTTGCCCCCAGCCGCGAAGGACCGTGAGATTTTTGATCTTTTCCTCGCTCTCTTGTACGATGGCAATAGGGATGGGCCCCCCGCCAGCTCTGAAAATGCGCAGACTCGATAGATCGTGCTGGATCAAATCCGCTGAACGCACCATGTCTAGTAAATAAGTGGAGCTTCCACTTGAGACCTCAATGTTGTACAGGTCAACCAAGGCAAAAAAAGCGCTGGTATTCCAGATGTCTTGAAGTATCGTCGTGGCACCAATTTGAAGTGTGAGTTGTATCCCATTCAAAAACCCAGTCTGATGGGCCAACGTCGAAGCCATGTGTAGAACGCTACCGACTCCTATTTTCAAAGAGCGAGCCATAGCGATTTGCGGAGCCATCACCGTGTTGTGAGTGTGCATGACGCCCTTAGGATCGCCTGTTGTACCTGAGGTGAATACGATTTCAGTCAAGTCATCTGGACTTGGACGCAAAAGTCGAAGTGAATCAATGTTTTGAGGGTTGAGGGTAACTTGTTCAAGACTCTTTTCAAACTCTGAGGGGAGTGTTGGATCACTTGAGATCACAATAATGCTCAAGTCTTTGAATTCTGATCTTGACTTTAAAGCATTAGATAGATCTAGATAATCAAACCCTTTGAAGTTGTTTGGACAGATATAGGCTCGGGCGCGACTGAGTTTTAACATCAACGCTACCTCATGCTCTCTGCACATGGGTGGGATCAGACTAGCCACCAGACCCAATCTGACCATGGCCACATAGAGTGCAGGAAATTCGATCCAGTTGGGGACTTGAATAGCCACCACATCACCCCTCTTGAGACCCATCTCAAGCATCGAAAGTGCCATTCGATGAGTCAGAGTCTGAAGTTGTCCGTAAGTGATTGAGCGTCGACTGTCAACGAAGGCTATTTGTTGCGGAGCTTTTTGGGCATGTGCATCCAGCAAATCGCAGAGTAATTGATCAGCCCAATAGCCCTTTTTCTTCCAATCAAGAATATTCTGCTGTGGCAAATAGTCAAATGCGGAAATCACTTTGCCCACAAATTAGTCTCCCGCTTTGATGTCAAGTTCTTTGACTAGCCGCGTCCATCGCTCGAGGTCATTTTTCATGAAATTGGTAAATTCATCTGTGAGTTCACCGTTACTTTGAGCACCCATCAATCGTATTTTTTCTTGAACGGATTGGTTCTTGATTACTGAGGAAATATCTTGTGCAATGTTCTGCCCCAACGTTGAGCTCATGGCTTTAGGACCAAAAATACCCACCCAAGTAGAGGTCTCAAATGCTGCGAGTGACGATACGCCCGATTCAGCAATAGTGGGAATGTCACCTGCTAGACTTGAACGTATAGAGCCACTTACCCCAAGGGCTCTAAACTTGTTGGATCGAATATGGGGTAAGGTGGAATTTAAGTCACCAAACATTAATTGGGTTTGATTGGACAATGTCGCAAGCACAGCAGGCGACGAACCTTTAAATGGTATATGGGTCATTTGTATTCCGGTTAACGACTCCAAGAGTGCCATTCCCATGAAAGGTGTCGTTCCTGTCCCACTGCTGGCAAAAGATAGGCGGTTGGGGTTCTTCTTGGCAAATTCAATTAAATCTTGAAGTTTATATACAGGTAAGGATGGGTGTACGACTAAAAAATTCGGAATTGACATTACTCGTATCAAAGGCTTCAAATCGTTTAATGGATCGAAAGGAAGTGGGTTCAGCGCTGGCGTGATCGTGAGAGCGTTGGAGGTGATTAGGAGGACTGAACCGTCGCCATTGTTTTTTGCAACATAATCTGCTGCAATATTTCCATCAGCACCTGCTTTATTTTCAATAATCACGCCTTGATGCCAAAGCTCAGCTAAGTTGGCCGCTATGATTCGTCCGCTTGTATCAACCGAGCCACCCGGTGCAAATGAGACGATCAATTTGACGGGTTTGGTTGGAGCAAAAGATTGAGCATGAATTGAAGAAATGAAGGCTAAACAGAAAAATACGCCTAGCAAGATGTGATTGAGTCTCAATGCGTTTTTTAAGTTTTTCGATTGATAAAACAACATAATAGTTTTCCCTCTTTACAGTGAGAGTATTGATCGGGAGACAAATCGCAAGAGGTTTGTCTCACTCGGCTTGTACGCCAGCCTCTTTTAGTGTTCTGGCATAAATCTGCAGTTGTTCTGCTGTGAAAACTTCTAACTCTTTAGGGGTTGAGGTTTGAGCAAAAAATTGTTGCGCCTCCAGCTTTTCTCTAACATCTGTGCGAGATAAAACACTCCCAATCTCCTTTGCCAACTGTTCTGAAAGTAAGTTGGACATGCCTGGTGGACCATAGATTGCGGCCCAAAGGGAGACGGAAAACTTCGGTATCCCTGCCTCAGCCAAAGTGGGTACTTCTGGAGATCCTGGACTGCGTTGGGGTAATGTGGTTGCTAAAACGCGGATTTTGCCCTCACGTGCATAAGACTGTGCAGTAGTGGGTGTGGCAAACATCACTTGGATGGTGTTTGCAACCAAATCAATTAAAGCGGCAGGCTCGCCTTTGTACGGTACGTGCACGAGTTTTAAGTTGCCAGCAAGGGACAAAGTTTGTGCCATCGCTACTATTCCACCCGTGTTGCCTGTCGCGTAATTGAGTTTTCCTGGACTGGCACGTGCATATGAAATCAAATCGGACAATGAGTAGATGGGAAGTTTTGAATTGACCCATAGAAACGATGAATAACGTCCTACCAAGGTGATAGGGGTGAAATCCTTGGTGGGATCGTAGGGTGGATTTTTCCGCAAGGCTGGTACCGCGGCCATTGGACTATTGGTGCCAAAGAGAAGGGTGTAGCCATCTGCAGGGGCGTGACTCACCTCAGCACCCGCAATTGCTCCGTCTGCACCGACACGATTGTCCACAATTACATTTTGCTTTAAGGAGTTCGTGAGCTCATTGGCCAAAATTCTTGCCACAGTATCGGTAGCAGTACCAACTGGGAGAGGTGCGATGAGTCGAATGGGTTTATTGGGATAGGGCAGTGTTTGAGCCTGAGAGCAAACTGCAATCAATAGCCCATTGAAGAGGATTGGAGCTAGTAATTTTTTGATCATCAGTTTCTCCCTTTCGTTTATAAAAATCCTGGGTTGCTTATTCAATGACGCCCATGTCTGTGTAGTGTTTCATTTGTTCTGAGTTAAGCCAACTTGATAAGCAAAGACGAGTGTTTTGAGCGTTGATACTTTTAGGGGGTGTGGGTTTGTTCAGCGGTGTTTTCTCAAACCGTGGAAACGCATTGGGCTGTAATACTCCATCGACCGTGACCAGTGTTTCGCGTTCTGCCATGTGAGGATGCAAGTGTGCATCCTCCAAGGTGAGGACTGGTGCAAAACAAACATCGCTGCCTTCGAGCAATTCGCACCACTCTTGCTGTGTCTTAGTTTTAAAGATGTCCGATAAGGTTTTTATCATCTTTGGCCAAGATTGCGCATCCATCTGATTGCCAAACTTTTCCTTGTCAAGCCCCAACTTATCTAGCAGCAAATCATGAAACCGACCCTCTACAGGAGAGATGGTGATGTAGCGGTGGTCTGAGCATTCATAAATATTGCAAAAATGTGACCCCGAGTCAATCGAATTGCTGGCGCGTTCGTTTTTCCACATGCCTGCCGCCATAAATCCATAAAACATTGTGGCAAGCGAAGAAACGCCGTCCACAATACTCGCATCCACTACTTGCCCTTGCCCCGAGCGTTGAGACTCCAATGTTGCAGCGAGGACACCCATGGCCAGGTAGAGTGCTCCACCTCCAAAGTCGCCCAGCAAGTTCAAAGGAATTGAAGGCGCTTGTCCCTTGGGGCCAATGGTGTTGAGCACACCCGTGAGAGCAATGTAGTTCAAGTCATGTCCAGCGGCTTGGGACAAGGGACCACTTTGTCCCCAACCTGTGATCCGACCAAATACAAGTTTGGGGTTGACCTTGCGGCATTCCTCAGGCCCTAAACCCAATCTCTCCATGACCCCAGGGCGAAAGCCTTCAATGAGAATATCGGCTTCTTTGACCAAGTCGAGTACCAATGCAATACTCTCTTTGCGCTTTAAATCTAATCCTACGGTGTCCCTTGAGCGCTTTAAAAGATCGAACTTCAGTGGACGCTTAAGCCCTAAGTCAATAGCTTGGAGTCGATCAATGCGGATCACCTTTGCCCCCATTTCTGCTAAGAGCATGGCTGCCATGGGGCAAGGCCCAAGACCAGCCATTTCAATCACTTTCAGGTGCGCTAGAGGACCCATTGCGTTTGTAGTAGTGAGGAGTTGAGTTGATAGAGTAAATAGTTTGAACTAATTGTCAAGGTAGATTCTCAAGGCATATAAAAACCGCCGCTCACGTCGATAACTGAACCTGTCATGAAGTTTGATTCTGTACCTGCCAAAAAGGAAACTGCTCCCACCACATCTTGAACTTCGCCAATTCGCTTGAGTGGTGTTCTGGCGCGATAGATGTCTTCGACTTCCTGTGCTTTTGCATAGGAGGCGGCCATGGAGGTTTGAATTTTGCCTGGTGAAATACAATTGACTGTGATGCCAAATTCACCAACTTCACCAGCCAGCACTCTTGAAAAACCAATGATTCCAGCTTTACTGGCCGAATAATGTGCACTGGCAAAGCCAGTGAACATTCGTCCAGCTTGCGAGCTCATATTGATGATTCGTCCCCATCCTTGAGGTTTCATCATTGGCAATGCATATTTACAAGTATAAAAAGTGCCTGTTAAGTTGATCGCAATTGTTTGTAACCAATGTTCGGCTGGTGTGGTTTCAACGGTGGGTTTTTCCCCATTAAGCCTTGGTGAGATTCCCGCATTATTCATCAGTACGTCTAACCGACCCCAGTGGGAATGAATTCGCTCGAACATTTGTCGAACACTTGACTCATCGCTAACATCGCTTTGCACACCAAAAATTCGAGTCTCTCCATACTGCTTCATCAGTGACTGGGTGGCCTCATTTAAAGAGGCCTCCTTGCTGGAATTGAGTACGACCCGATAACCGTCTTGGCACAACCGATTTGCAATAGCCAAGCCAATACCTCGACTCGAGCCAGTGATTAGTGCAACTTTATCTGTGAAATTTTTAGAATTGGGGTGTACAGTCATTAACTCATTCCATTTTTGTGCCAGTTTCTTTGACTACTGGGCCCCATTTACTCATCTCCGCTTTAATAAACTGAAGGGTTTTATCGGCAGTGAATCCTGGGCTAGGGTCTATTGAAATTGCTTCAAGTTCTTTTAAGAAAGTATTGTCTGCTAAGGATTTTTCTACGGCTCTATAAACCGTCTCTATGACAGGTTTTGGTGTTTTAGAGGGAGCCAAAAGTATTCCAGCAGTTGCCGAGGTGAAATTCACAAAGCCTTGTTCGATCGCAGTTGGAACATCAGGTGCAGACTTTGATCTGGTGCTGGCAGTCATGGCCAAGACCTTTAATTTTCCTTGTCGATGGTAAGGGTAGGTTGTGCTGAAAGAGTCAGAGATGATTGGAACATGGCCAGCCAATACGTCTTGAATGGCAGGGCCACCACCCTTATAAGGGATGTGAACTATGTCCAAATTACCTGCAATTTGCTTAAAAAGCTCAGCAGTTAAATGTGCAATTCCACCTGCACCAGCAGAGGCGTAGGACAGTTTCCCAGGTTGTTGTTTCGCCAAGTTCACCAAGTCACTTAAATTATTAACACCGAGAGATGGGTGGACAGCCAGTGAAAATGGTTGCGTTCCGAGAAGTGCAATCGGGTTGAAGTCCTTGACTGCATCATAGGTCGGGTTGATCATGGTAAAAGGGTTGATGGCGTGAGTACCAGTTGTGCCAAGAAGCAAGGTATAGCCATCAGGAGTGCTGTGAGCTACCTCAGTGCAACCAATTGCACCCGCAGCGCCAGCTCGGTTATCTACAACGACACTCACACCTAAAATTGAAGTGAGGCGCTGAGCGATACGCCTACCTAAAATATCAGTTGATCCACCCGGTGCAAACGGAACAACTAAACGGATAGCGCGGTCAGGGTATTGACTTTGTGACCAAGCCTTAGTCGGCCCTAAAAGACTGGGTGCACTCATTGCCAGTCCCAGAACCTTGAGTGTTTTTCTCCGAAGTGGAGAATGCGTTTGAGTGCTATTGAGATTTTTCATCATCGATTGCTGAGAGCTTGAATTTCTTGATCTTTAAGCCCAAACTCTCTCAACACCTCCTCTGTATGTTGGCCAAGTGTGGGGGGGGGTGCGAATTTCCCCAGGAGTAGCCGAAAAGCTGACGGGTACAGAC
>DAISKH010000106.1:0-10893 GCA_036821105.1 Limnohabitans sp. | reverse complement strand
GGTACATGCCAGCCAATGCACCCATTGAGAGTAAAAAGCCCAACAACAATCCCCAGCCAAGACGACTGGATTTGGGCTTGGGTTCCTCCCCCTGAGGGTCATCGTCTTGGAGAGATTCTTGGCGCTTAAGCTCAGACTCCACATCATGAACCGCTTGCAACAACTCTGCCTCTGAGAGCGCTGGCTCAATTCGATCTTCACCAGGATAGTGGCCTGGAGGAGTCAGATCTTCATCTGAAGACCAACCATTTTTAGCCTTTAACTCTCTAGCACTGATGGCAGCACCCAAATGAGAATCTTTGAGAGAAGAGTTAGTTTCAAGATCCTTTTCGTAAGATCCTGTGGAATGGTTACTTTCCTTTTCAAGCACCCATTGAATCAAATTCTTACCGAAAACGCTCAGCTTCTTTTCGTAAGGTTCACGCAAATTGAACAGCAAAATAACATGAATATTAGATGCGGGTAATCCATTGACCAAACGAGCCAAGAGTTGCAAATCAAAATCCTGAATATATTGAGTATCAGGAAAGATCAAAAACCGACGAATAGGGGCCATTTGGCTCTTACTCATCGCTTCATCTAGGGTCAATTCAGAGAGAATTTGATTAAAACGCTGAACCAATTTCTCAGAATCAGCGGACAAGCACAGGTCCACTTGAACTTGATCTTGAGCTTTCAAGTGTTCAAAAATACGGCGAGCATAGAAGGACAAAGCAACTTCATCGTCACCCAAAATGGCCAAGTTGAGATCACCTTGGCTCAATGACTTGAGCATGATCTCTAAACGCAGCTTATCACTCGGGCTTTGGAAAAAATCCTTCAATTCTTGAACCTTTTAAATCGAATCATTGTGTACGCAAAAAGCCATTTTCATCAAATAGCATATTGTCTGGTATTTTCGGACTAGGTTTTGTGTATTTTTGTGATTTTGAGTAGGCGTCATTCAAGCTAAAAACATATGCAATCACCTGTGCCACGGCATGGTATAAACCTTCAGGAATTACAGCGTCTAATTTAGTCGTAAAGTAAAGTGCACGAGCCAAATCTGGCGCCTCGAAAATCTCAATTCCATGCGCCAAAGCCTCCTCCTTGATTCGTCTCGCAACCTCATCGGCCCCTTTTGCCAACAAAATCGGTGCACCATCCGAAGTTGGATCGTACTGCAAGGCAACGGCAAAGTGTTGCGGATTCGTGATCACCACATCTGCATCTTGAACCTTGGCCATCATTCGATTATTGGCCATTTCTCTTTGTCTTCGGCGAATCTGTGCTTTAACCTCTGGTCGACCTTCTTGGTCTTTCATTTCATCTTTGATCTCTTGTTTTGTCATTTTCAGGCGCTTATTGACCTGATAGATCTGCAAGGGTACATCCACCAAGGCGATCAAAACCAGTCCCATGCACATCCAAAAACAAGCATCCACAATCATAGAGCCCGCCTGCTTGGCGGCAACGCTCAGTTCCATGCGATTTAAATTCAATAAACCTTCAACGTTGTGCATCACGGTGAAAAATAAGATAACGCCGACCACGGAAAACTTTAAAATTGATTTACCAAGTTCAATAAAAGCTTTAGTTCCAAAGATTCTTGCCAAGCCAGACATCGGGTTGAGCTTAGCAAAATTAGGCAGCAATAATTTTGCCGAGAAAATAAATCCACCAGTCAAACCGGTGGACAAAATAGCCAGTACAGCCAATGTGATCATGAAAGGAAAGATCACCATATAGCCATCAAATAAAGATTGCCCCAAATGAACAGGTAACAATTCCGATTTATCCAATATCTTGCGATCAAATTGCAATTGAGACACAAAGAGTTGTCCCATTTTTGAAAACATCCATTGACCAGCAAACGTAAAAATCATAGTGGCAGTAACCAACACCACAGCAGTTGAGAGGTCAGGCGAGCGTGCAATCTGCCCCTCTTCGCGTGCCTTTTCTAGCCTTCGCGAGGTCGGTTGTTCTGTCTTTTCTGCGGAACTTTCTTCAGCCATTTACTTCATTCCAATTCAATCACTGAAAACACTTGTAGGTCAACTTGATTGAAGAATCAAGTCACGCATTTGATTAAAGGTCTGCACCCAAAGCCAATCAACTCGTGAAAGCATGCTAGGTATCGCTAGCCACAAAATAATAAAGCCCGTGAACATCATTGCAGGAAAGCCTACTGAAAAAATATTCAAACTAGGAGCCGCTCGGGTAACAAAGCCAAGACCTATGTTGACAAATAAGAGCGTAATCATGACAGGCAAAGACACCAACACTGCGCCGACAAAAACAATTGAGCTCCAAGCCGTCATTTTGCCCATCAAATCTTGAGAGAATATGTTTTGACCAATTGGGAAATGATGAAATGAATCAAGCAAAATCCCAAACACAATCAAATCCCCTCCAGTAGTGATAAAAATCAAAGTTCCCATGATGGTTAAAAACTGCGATGTCAAGGGAACATTGCCCAAGTTTGGATCAATCAAATTGGCAATCGATAGCCCCATTGCATTCGAAATTACCTGACCTGCGACTACCAAGCTGGCAGTGGCCAATTGCATAATCATGGCCAAAGTGAAGCCAATGAAGAGTTGATTGAAGATTTCTCGCAAACCCATCAAACTCAAGGGATCTATACGTGGCATTTCGGTTCTCAACTGAAATACCAAAAAGACCGTCAACGACAGTGCCAATGTAATGCGAACTCGCAAATTGACAGCTCGGATCGAATAAATCGAAGCAAACGTCAGAAACGCTGAAATACGCAACAAAGGCCAAATCAGTGAATAAAACTGATCGACCAAATTGGCAGCAAGGAAATTCATCTGACTTCAGCCAAACAAAGTGGGAATACGCCCAAAAATGACTTTGGTGTAGTCGACCAAGGTATTGATCATCCATCCACCCAGTACGCTGATAGTGAGCCCTAACGCGATAAGCTTAGGAATAAAGCTCAATGTCTGCTCATTAATAGAGGTGGCTGCTTGAAAAATACCGACCAATAAACCCACCACTAAGGCAACTCCCAACATGGGAGCGCAAATGAGCATGGTGATCCACAATGCTTGCCGCCCTAAATCTACAACCATTGCTGTATCCATGAAGTTTCCTCCTCAAAGCTGGTATTTATTTAAAAACAAAACTCGATGCCAAAGACCCCATGAGTAAAGTCCAACCGTCCACCAATACGAAAAGCATCAACTTAAATGGCATCGAAATGATCATGGGTGACAACATCATCATGCCCATCGACATCAATACACTAGCCACAATCAAATCAATCACCACAAATGGTATGTAGATCATGAAGCCAATGGTGAATGCGCTTTTAAGTTCAGAAGTAATAAAAGCAGGCATTAAAGTCGTGAACGGTACTTCATCAGCACTGACCACTTCTTTTTTCTGTGCGATTTGCATGAACATATTGATGTCATCTTCACGGGTTTGCAACATCATGAAGTCACGAATAGGTTTTTCTGCAATACCCAACGCTTTTTCAAAAGGCATATTGCCATTCATATAGGGAGATAAGGCATTGTTGTAAATATCTTCAAACACTGGCGACATGATGAACAAAGTTAAGAACAAGGCCAGCCCAACCAGTACCGTATTGGGAGGCGTTTGACCCGTGCCTAAAGCTTGGCGAACTAAAGAAAGCACAATAATGATGCGCACAAAAGACGTCATCATCAATAGCATCGATGGCAACAATGACAAGGTGGTCATCAATGCCAATAACTGAAGCGTCAGACTGTATTGCTGGCCATTTTTACCACCGGTCACATTGACCATGGGTAAACCTTGAGCCATAGACAGTTGAGAAAAAAGGGACATGCAAAGCACCACGCCCAGGCCCAGAGTGATTGGACTCTTGAGCCAAGAGTAACTTGTTCTTTGATTGTTCAAAGCGCTTAGTGGGCGGTTACCAGAACTCAAGGGAGAAGCATTCCTACTCATAAAAAGTGTGATTAATTTTAGTTTTATTAAACTCATACACTGATCAATCAGCGATTTAACCCGTAATTCAACCATGCCTGACATCCTTTTTAACTGGCGCTTTGGCTTTGCAACCAAGACGAAAGTCTGACCAACATACGATTTAAGCTGTCATCAATTTGCATCATGAACTCACTACAAACCATCAACTCTTGACGTAGAAGAGAGACTTCTATTTGCCAAATCAACACTTTCGGTTGACGCTGAATCAATCTCTTGGCCTCTCCAAGTATGCAAAGTACGAATATCCTGTGGATTAACTGCAACCAAAATACGTTGATCGTCAACCTGTAAAAGCATCATTTTGTGTTTCAAACCCAAGGGGTAGACCTCTAAAACCTTGATTCTCTTTTCTAACAATTTACCAAAAGGTTGTCCCTTTCTTTGTTGAAACCACCATAAGAAGGCGGCCAACAATATCAAGACGCCAATGGTACTCAGCGCAAAACGACCCAATTCATGGTTTTCCATAGGCCATTTCCAAATTATTCAGGGGTAAGGCGGATATTTTTGGGGAAAATAGGTAAAAATCCACTGAAAGTTTCACACAAGACCCTAACTGGGCCTGGAACACTGAAGAGTGAGATGGATTCAATGCCATTTTATGCAGACAATTGGTTTGAACGGATTATCGCGCATGGTGCACCAAAAGATGAGAATTTTTACACTTTATCGGCTTAAAAATGCCATGAAATCGTGCCCTAAGGGCACTGGAGTCTTCCTCTGGGCTATCTTATTGTCATTTGCTGCACAGGCCAGTGACTGGGAATCAGTTGGATTGATGGATTTGGGTATTTTTTATATCGACGTGCAAAGTATTTCTAAGCCCGATCCCAACAACAGTCATTTGCGTCAAGTTTGGACCATGTTGGACTATAGAGAGCCTCAGAAGACTTCGAAGGGTGTTAGTTTCAGATCTACTCGGTCATTATTTCAATTTAATTGTCAAACTAGCATGGTGAAAACTCTTTCAGTTTCATGGCACAGTGGATCAAGACTTTCAGGGCAAACACTAGAAAGTGAAGGCGTCATGGACACTTGGCAACCGATCGCCCCTCAGACTCCCTTGGTCAATATACGGAAGGCAGTCTGTGACCGATAAGAGCTATTCTTTGGGTCCTATCGCTCTTGAATGGCTAAAAGATGCACTGCATGCCCAAGGAACAGGCGGACTATCTTGGCATACGAGTGCCTGGTTTGCAAAAAAACGTTGGGAGCCCACTCAACGCATCATTGATTCTTTGCTTTCAAAAGAAACGATCAATCACAGTGAATTACTCTTGATCGGTGGGAGCGGAGGATGGATGATGTCAAGCCAATGGCTCACTCAATTCAGAACGATCAAGATCATAGATATCGATCCCTTGGCACCGATATTTTTTAGTTTAAATCACGGCAAAGCACTGAAAAAATCAGGTACAAAATGGTACTTTGAACGTCGCGATGGATTGAGAGAATTGCCTCTCTTGATTAATGAATCGACAAAGTCATTGATATGGTTTGACAATGTATTGGGGCAACAATGTTTCAAGCTCAAAGATGAAGACTTGGTGGTTCGTCATCTGAAACACATCAAAGAAATTTTAAAAGGCAGGCACTGGGGTAGTATTCATGATTGGCTATCAGGGCCAGTTGAAGTAAATAATGATTTACTAAATATCAACAAAACTTCACTATATAAGACCAGCACAATTGCATTTACTCGACGACAAGAAAAAGTATTACCCAGTCAAAATGTATTGATCTTGAACGACAAAGAAATAGAGTTTGATGAGGGTACTCAATCGTTACTCAATCAAGTTAATGCGAAAGGAGAATGGCAAGATCATTTAAGTGAAGAAGTCTTCCCTACCGCCCAAACATGTCAGTTAATCCCTTGGTATTTCAAACCTAATTACTGCCATTTATTACTTGCATCATTTATTCAACCAGTTAATTGAGAAGGCAAAAAACTTTAGTACCTAAGGATCAAGTTAGATTAGTTTGCTTTTTAAGTTCAAGTAAAACAGATGACCAGTCACCCGGTACATCTTGTCGAATGAGTTCAATGCTGGGATACCAAACACTTTTTAAGTTTGATAAACCCCAACGCCAATCGGGATGAAAGGGTAAAAGAACCTTTACTTTTAGACCCATGGAGGCAGCAAGGTGAACAGTAATATTATCAATAGAGACAATTTCATCACAAACATTCATCAAAGCGGCTAACCCATCAAGATCTGTGAAATTATTAATACCAGTTACAACTTCAGTGATAACTCCAGTTTTACTTAAACAAATACCAATTTCTTCTTGCACTTCACCATACTGTAAAGAAATAAGTCTCACACCAGGTTTGTAGATTGCTAAGGCTAGTTCGCTGAGAGCCAAGCTTCTTTGAAAGCCGGTTTTTGGTGCATTGCTTCTCCAAGAAATACCAATAGTTTTTTGAAACGGTAAAACCTTATGCAAGGCTTCGTTGGAGTAATGTTGAGGGTGCAAGTTTTGATATAGATCTTTTGTTCTTTGCTTGTCAGGCAATAGATAAGAGACTTTCTGATTTATAAACGATTCAGCACTGGGTCGTAGGATTGAAGCCAATTGACCAAGTGACATTTGAGTATCAAAATCTTGATCATTAATTTCCTGATTTTTAGCGATAAACTTGGCGCCTTCAATAGATCTTCTCATCAAGGGTAACAAACGTTCATCAACTTGTACTAAAAGTGAAATGCACTTGAATCTGGCAATGAATTCAGGCAATAATGAACAAAACATTAATTCATCACCCACTCCTTGCTCAGACCAGATGAGTAATCTTTTGTTAAGGATGGTAGAGCTTGAAAAATCCCATTGCGGTCGACTGGATTCCAGAAACTTTATATTTAAACGTTCACTCTTGAACCGCCAATCATAATGTCCCCAACCTTTTTCATAGTCTTCCCGCATTAAGCTAATCAAACCAAGATTCAAATGTGCATCTGCGTAAGATGGCTCAAGACTCAATGCCATTTCGTAATTCAATTCAGCTTGATCTAGCTCGTTGAATTCTTGCAAAATTACGCCACGGTTAAAATAGGCTTGAGCGTAATCTGGTTTAATTTCAATTACTTTAGAGTAAAGTGAAAATGCATTTTCAAGATCATTTTCGTCTTTCAAGACGTTGCCCAAATTGTTATAGGCTTCAAAATAGTCAGCCTTGAGCTCAATAGCTCGACAAAATGAATCAATAGATTCTTGTACGCGATTGAGAGACTTTAGCGCTCTACCCCGGTTATAGTGAACTTGTGCGTCAAGTGGTTGTATCGCGATCGCTTGATCAAAATTTTTCAACGCCAAATCGAACTGAAAATTTTTCAGTTGTAGTACACCTAAGTTATTAAAGGCTTCCGAATTATTAGGGTTAAGTTTGATCGCTTCTTCATAACTTGTAAATGCATCGGAATACATTGACAGTTCTTGCTGTGCATTGGCGAGATGATTAAAATTTTGTGAATCAGTTGGATTCAATTGAACAGCTACCTTATAGCTTTCAAATGAGTTAGAGTAATCTTTTAATGAAAAGTATATGTTTCCCTTGTTATGCCAAGCTTGCGCATAATTATTTTGAAGGCGAATTGCATTCTCATAGCATTCCAAAGCCTTATCGTACAGTTTGAGATCTGAATATACGTTTCCTAAATTGTTTAGAACTATCGCTTGCTGGGGATTAATTTCAAGTGATTTTTTGAAATACTCCAAGGCCTTATCGGGCTGCAATTTTTGAGCGTATAAGGTACCCAGTAATTGCAGTACATCAGCATGGTTTGGATGAGTCAATAAGATTTGTAGATATTGCACCTCTGCCTCATCCAAATTTCCCGTTTGATGCAAAAGGATAACTTGATTTAACTTTTTTGCTATGTCACTCCTCCCAATTGCTTGTGATTGTCCGAAGCGGATATCCTTTCTAGCAACTTTTTGTGTGGGCTTAAGTAATGAAGACATTTAAAGGATCGATTGAGCAATGCCAAGGTCTAAGCTGCTTTGAGATGAGACGATTTAACGTTAAAGAGGGTAAGCCCCAGCGCATCCATTTGCTTTTGCTCTTCTTTTCGGTGATATGTTTGAACGGCTTTAAGATCTTGCTCTACCAAAGACTGCATTTTCAGCCTTTCCAACTCTAAAACCTTCACTGATTGTGTAGCCTTTTCGAGATTAACCCTTGCTTGACCAATGTCAAGTTCCAATCTTTGAATCAACTGCAAAAGTTGAGAGATGAATTGTCTGGAATTCATACTCTGAGCGACAGAATGAATTCCTTGCTCGAGCGACATCGCCTTTTGTTTATACTCTTCAACCATCACATTGATTCGCTCGCGACTGGCCAGCAATTTATCTAAAGCCTCTTTGGCTTTTTGCTGTTGATTTTGAGCTTCAGAGACTTTGTCTTGAGCTTTGCTGGCCAAGACTGTCCAACATTCGCGGGGTTTCATTTGTATTGCTTTCTTAAATCTAAATTTAAATTAAAAATGATCATTGACTTCACATTAGTAAGCGTCTCGATGCCATTGATCTTTACAAAGGCCTCCAATCTACTGAGTCATCAACTGCCTTAACTCATCTCGTGTCTTTTCATAATCTTGACCAATATTCATATCCTGGCGAAGAAAATTTACAATCTTTTCCCTAAGCCGAATGGCTTCGTCAAGTTCTAGATTTGATCCAGTTTGATAAGCGCCAACTTGGATTAAATCCACATTTTGTTGATAGAGTGACCAAAGGCGTCTAAGTTTGTTCGCCTGTTTCAAGTCTTCTGGTTCTAACAATGACTGCATTAACCTAGAGATTGATCCATTCAAATCAATTGCGGGGTAATGAGCAGAGTCTGCTAGTTTTCTAGACAACATGACTTGACCATCTAAGGAAGCTCGAGCAATATCCACAATGGGATCCGATGCATCGTCACCTTCTGCTAAAACTGTGTATATTGCTGTTATGGATCCAAAGCCGTTTCGGCCTACTCCACCGCGCTCAATTAGGTTAGGTAAGAGTGCAAAAACTGAAGGCGGATAACCTTTTGCTGTTGGCGGCTCTCCAATAGCCAAGCCAATTTCTCGTTGAGCATGGGCAACTCGAGTTAAACTATCACAGAGCAATAAAACATTTTGACCTTGATCTCGAAAATATTCGGCAATCACATGGGCCATATGTGTCGCCTTTAGACGCAACACTGGAGAAACATTGGCAGGCGCTGCAACAACGACAGATTTAGCCAAGCCCTCTTCACCCAGAGATTCTGAAATAAACGCTTGCACCTCTCGACCACGCTCTCCAATTAAGCCAATCACAACGACATCCGCCTTCGTGAATCTCGTGAGCATTCCTAAAAGTACACTTTTACCAACACCAGAACCAGCAACCAAGCCAATGCGTTGTCCCCTACCAACAGTCAGTACTCCATTGATAGCTTTAACTCCAACATCAAGAACTTCATGGATTGGACCACGTTCCATGGGATTGAGAGGGCGGCCCATCAACGCCAAAGAATCTTTGCATTGAGGTGCTGCTTTACCATCAAGCGGTTGACCTCTCCCATCAATAACTCTTCCCAAAAGCTCAGGACCTAATAAAACCTGCGAAGAATGGCTAAGCACACGAACCATATCACCGGGCCCTACGCCCACAGGGTCATTGAAAGGCATCAGATATAAAGTTTTGTCCTGAAATCCAACAACCTCAGCCTCAATTCGATGACCGCGCTGACCCAATACCTCGCAACAAGCCCCTAAAGGCGCCATGATGCCACGAGTCTCTAGTGTCATACCAACCAGACGAACTAGCGTTCCAGTTCTTTGAGGTTGTGGAGCACGAAGACGAGGAATGCATTGCTCTACCTCATTTACAAAATCCAAGGTTACAGCATTCATTTAAACACCACCCTGAATCATTTTCTTGAGTACGGCAGCGACACGACCGTGATCTTGTTCAGTTATCAATCGAACAACCATCAATTTATCTTCATAAGTATTTGCATTATTCAGTAGCTCGGGCGGTACAGTTTGAGCCTTTTTCTTTTTCTTCTCTGCTGCCAATTTAGCTTTCATCGCGTCCATGCTGTCCTCCTCTTCGGTGACTTCTTCAACACTAGCATGAGACTCATCATTCTTTGGCTCATCTTTTAATGCAACTTCTTGGGAAACAGATTGATCTGCAACTTTATCTTCCCGCTTTTCTTCAATACTCTTATCGCCTACTTCCATCGACTTGGAGTCCTCGGCACTTACCGTAGGAGCTTCAGGAGCAGGTAATGACTCTGGTGGCTTTGATAGATCTGGCAACTCCAAGTTAGGATTTGATGCCATCATTTCTGCATACTCTGGATTGTCATAGTAATGTGTACCATGATTAACCCTCCACGCTTGAAATGCAGAATTTACAGAACTTTGTGCGGCATCTTCAAGTTCGATATGATTAAACTCACGGCGAGTAAAAACCATCAACATAGGCTTAACCACCAATATCAGGAAACCCAAGCACATGACTGCTCTCAATAATGCGTTGATCCAGTCAATCATTAAAATTCTCCACGAATGAATCATCACTTGCGGTGATACGTTGCTTTACATCTTGAACATCAGAATCACGTTGAGCTAGAGGTTGACGGAAAAAGGGTGACTTTTCACGCCATATTTCGGGTTGTCCCAATAGGCTATGGGCCATGCCTTCGAGTCGATTGGTAATGAGATCGTCTACTTGAGTATCATCAGAAATGACTCTCACGCTTCCAACTTGAAGTCCTGGTACCGCCCTTAGCTGTACATGACCCGAAACCTCACCTGACAACTCCTCCAACCTGTCTTTATCTTGAATATTAAGCTCTACTATGATTGATGGCTCTGATCGATTTGAAAGTTCATCCAGACAACGTTGAATGAGTCGTTCAATTGA
>DAISKH010000105.1:0-10943 GCA_036821105.1 Limnohabitans sp. | reverse complement strand
TTCACTTAGAAATTTTAGTTGGCGGTTATCCTGTTAACCCACAAAAGGTAATTCGCACTGCGCAGTATGTTCAAGAAGTCCAAAATCAGAAACAGTAGTCTTGTAGAAAAAGTCGTTGCATCTTTGGATAAAGATACCAGAAATAACACAACCCACGCTCAAACCACTGTCAACGTCGATCAAAGTCCAGTTAATATACAGGCACCCACTTCAGACCCCATCCTTCAAGATTCACCCTCAGTTTCATCTCTAAACGCCATGTCTACACCACCCGTTGAAAATTTACCTGCTACAGGTACACCTTATGCACCCGCTCCACGCTCCAATGTGATGGACATGTTGGCCCCAGCCAATAGCAAACCCTCCATTTTGAGTGAAGGTTTTTCCTTCCGCGGTGAAATCAATGCCAAAGGTGCCATCCATGTGGAAGGCACTTTGAATGGACAAATTCAAGTCAACGAACTCACAATTGGCTCCAAAGGGGCAGTTGAAGGCGTGGTGAGCTGTCACAGTCTTCACATCAAGGGTAAGTTTGCTGGCACTGCCATTTGCAATGAATTGATTGTGACCTCTTCGGCAACTGTGGATGGTCACGTGGTCTATCAGACGATATCTGTCCAAAAAGGCGCGTCCATCAAAGGCGAGTTGTTGCTGGATAAGTAAACCTTCGCATTCAATCTTGTTAACTGTCCCAAGATGAGCTCTGACACCGATATCAATGGTGCTTTATTGCGCCTAAAACGAGAAGAAATGGGTTGGACCTTGGCTGACATGGCTGCCCGTGCCTGCTTGTCCACCAAGCAAGTCAAGCAGCTCGAGGAGGGCGGAGACAGCGCTTTTTACAGCTTGGCCATCAAGTTGACAGTGGCTAAAAAAAATGCCCACATACTTGGCTTGAGCGAAGATGAGTTGTTTGGTCGTAACCTCGTCAATGAGGAGACCCTTGAGCTCTCAAGCCAAACCCAGACACTTGCTCAAGATGCGATCGTTCAACCTGAACTTGAGCAGCAGATGTTGTCTCCCAACACCTCAGCGATTGAATCTAGAGTTGAAGTGCCCCAAGAGACTTTGTCAACCTCGGCTACTTTGGAGGCTCCACAAGCTCAAACTCAGTCTGTCACCAAGACTGTCGAGCTGAGTAGCAAGCCCACCTCTGAGCCCATAGAACCAGATCCTATTCAGGCAGTTGTTCCTGCCCCCAAGGTGACTGAAACTCAATTGCAGGCCCAGGCTATTGAGACTACGCATGCCTCCTCAGAAGCTGAAGCAACGCCTACATTCAAAAAGCCCAGCCAGACTCATCTCAGTGAGCAATCGAGCTCCGTGCCATTGGCCTTATCGATGCCCTCCAATGAGAGTCCTTTGAGCGACGCCAGGGACTCGTCGGGCTCCATGGGGTTTGGAGTGAAACTCTTGTTGTTTTTGTTGGTCATTTTTGGCGTGATCGTGATTGTTCAGCCCAGAGCCAAAGACGACGTTTTGGATTTTTTCAAAGGTTCTGCCTCGAGTACAAGCCCCGCCCCTGCGTCTGAGAGCGAAACTGTTCCGACTCCGATGATAGAGGGTGTCCCAAAGGCAGAAGTTTCACCTGATGAAGTCAAGGCTTCCAATGGGAATTCCTCATCCGCAGTGCCTATAACTTCTGGGGAGGGTAGTGCCA
This sequence comes from Limnohabitans sp., assembly GCA_036821105.1. Classification (GTDB taxonomy): domain Bacteria; phylum Pseudomonadota; class Gammaproteobacteria; order Burkholderiales; family Burkholderiaceae_C; genus Limnohabitans. The sequence goes on along the minus strand of DAISKH010000105.1, from coordinate 9,283 downwards.
ATACCTCCCTTAAAACGAACTCCTCCATTGTCAATCCAGGCTCTAGTACTAAGCCTGACGCAAATTCCGCGGCGACTAGCCCCGACAATGTCAGTGCACCCAGTGTAAAACCAAGCACTATAAAAGCTCCAACAAACATTACCCCGCCTTCGACCTCCAATTTGACACCAAACAATTCTCCTTCTAGCACATCCTCACCTCAATTGGCTCCTTCGACTAAAGAGTGAAAGTCGGATGTACATCTGGGCTACTTTACATTGTAGAAATACGCTCGAGTAAAATAACCCTCTCTAGACCTAAGCCCAGATTTGACCAGAGGTCAAACATATAAAACAAAAATTTTGATATCATCATTTAGTTAATTTCGCATCAATTTAAAGGAGTATTGCCATGACATCACGTCGCGAGTTTTTCGTTAATTTAACCCTCATCGGAACCGCTTTGGCGGGTGGCCAAGTTTTTGCGCAAGCCACAGTGGCTGAAAGTGACCCACAAGCGTCTGCTTTGGGCTATAAGAGTGATTCAAGCAAAGTTGATGCTGGTAAATTCCCCAAGCACGACAAATCACAAGCTTGCAAAAACTGTGCGTTGTTCCAAGGTAAACCCACTGATGCAGCAGGCGGATGCCCATTATTTGCTGGCAAACAAGTGTCTGCTAATGGATGGTGTAGCGCTTACAATAAAAAAGCCTAAATTTAACTACATCAAACGCCTAGGCAATGAGCAACACGTGTTGCTCTTTCCTAGGCGTTGTCGTTTTTGTAGGTTCAGAAAGTCAAAACGTTTAACTTTCTGCAAAATCAGTGAGAGTAGGTTCAATGCTTCTAATTAGCGCTTGCACTGGTTTGAACATTTTGATGTTGGGATATGCAAATCATCCTATAAGATTGGAACTTGATTTTAATGATTGATGTGGGCAATACATAAATAATGCAAACTATCGCCAATCCCTCTGAGCTTTCCTCTTCCAAGTTGGACGGGCCTGTGGGAGCTCAATTGTCAATCATCGTGCCCACGTTCAATGAGTTGGACAATGTTGAGGAAATTGTTAGGCGTGTGAGAAGTGCGTTGGGACCCATTCGTTGGGAAATCATTTTTGTGGATGATGATTCTCCAGATGGCACCGCAGAAAAGGCAAAGTCAATGGCCTTGCTGGACCCTCAAATCAGATGCATTAAACGCATTGGACGAAGAGGTCTGTCAAGTGCTTGCATAGAAGGCATGATGTCAAGTAGCGCGAAATACTTGGCTGTGATGGATGGGGACTTGCAGCACGATGAAACATTGTTGACCACCATGTACGACGTTATCTCCAAGGACGATGTTGATCTTGTCGTTGGGACTCGGTACATGGAGGGGGGGGGAGTTGGAGATTGGGATAAGAAAAGGCAAGCATCCTCTAGGTGGGCAACTCAATTGAGTCAGAAACTATTGGGCGTTACCTTAAAGGATCCCATGAGTGGGTTTTTTATGATCAAACGTCAATCGTTTGAAAGTTGTGTCAATAATCTCTCCAGCATGGGATTCAAAATATTGCTAGACATCGTCGCTTCAGCCCCAAAGCCTTTAGTTTTTAAAGAAGTTGCTTTTCACTTCCGTGAGAGACATGCTGGCGAGAGCAAGTTAGACCAACGCGTCATTTGGGATTATTTCTTATTGTTGATTGATAAAAAATTAGGGTCAGTCGTTCCCGCTTCGCTCATCTCCTTTGGAATCATTGGCTCAATAGGGGTACTCGTGCATCTGAGTATTTTGGGCCTATGTTTGAATGTGTTTGGCTTTTTATTCACGAACTCTCAAATTGCTGCAGTGTTGGGAGCCATGATTTTTAATTTCTATCTCAATAACATGTTGACTTATCGAGATCAGAAGTTGAGTGGAGTTGATTTTTATATAGGCATGGTCAAGTTTATTTTGACTTGTAGTATTGGGGCAGTGGCCAATGTAGGTGTTGCATCTTTTATCTATAAAGGCTATGGATATTGGGTGTTTTCAGGATTGGCTGGTATTTTGGTGGGGGTTGTTTGGAACTATGTTGCCACCTCATTGGTGGTTTGGCCCAAAAAACGCTCAAAAAAGAAAGCTTAGTCTATTTTTTGTTCAACGACATTTATTGACTTGAATACTTAGGCTCATTTTGCCTCACAGTTGGATCAAAAACTATGCATTTGAAGAATCCGATCCAATTCCAATTTCAAGAAAAAATATTGTTTTTTGCTGTCTTGGGATTACACCTCGCATTTGCCTTCTCAATCCACCTATCACCTGATGAAGCGCATTATGCTTTGTATGCCAGTCACTTAGATTGGAGTTACTACGACCATCCTCCCATGGTTGGATGGATTCAGTGGCCATTTTATAAAGTCAGTGATACCGATGTCGTCCTCAGGCTTGTCCCCATGGCCTGTTGGGCGCTGAGCACGTATATGTCCTTGGTTTTGTATCAAAAGTTCAAATCATGGCGTGAACAAAATAATAGTATCTATTCAACTCAACCTTCAGAATCAAAAGAGCGAATTGCTGGAGTATTGATACTGTGGTGCGCCTCGCCGCTATTGAATTTACTGAGTATTGCACTGGTGCCTGATTGCTTGCTCATGCCATTGGTCTCAGCAATGATGCTGTGGACCTGGGAGATGGTTAAGCGGCCCAATACTCCTTCAACAAAGCAATGGCTAGGCTTGGGTGTCTTGTTGGGTTTTTGTGGATTGTCAAAATATACGGCGGTGTTGCTCGCATTTTCTACAGCATTTGTGCTCTTACGAGTTCATGGCTTCAAACTTTTCAGGGAAAAAGGCCTATGGATTGCCTGTTTGATTGCGACCCTGATGATCACTCCAGTGCTTTACTGGAATTACGAGCATGAGTGGATTTCATTTCTTTATCAATTTGGACATGCATCTGGAAGCCAAACGTGGCAGTTCAGAAAAAGTCTAATCTATGCCTTGGTTTTATTTTTAGCCTTTGGTCCCTTACTTGTGATTTCCTTTTCGTTTGATAGGCGATCAGGGAAAGTAAAAGACCAAAGTGAGCCTTGGGTGCATCAGATTGGCGGTGAAGAGGTCATTCAAAATAAAAATAGTCCAGTCATGTCGGATTCCTATTTTTCTTGGGTCTATGCTGCTCCAACGCTCATGTTACTGATTGCGCTAGCGGGAAGGGGAAGTGCATTGCCACATTGGATTGCGCCTGCATGGGTAGCTCTTATTCCATTGGCCTCATTTGGTATTGAGCGCTGGAGGGAGAAAAAACGTCGTTTGTGGTCTTTGGTGCTGAGTTTTCAGGTGTTGTGTTGCCTTGCACTCGGTGGATTAATTCTCAGTGCAGGTGTTGGCAAGGAGTTGGATCGTGCTGCCGTGAGCTTGCCGGGTGAAAAAATTGCTACATCAAAACCCAATCCATTTGCTGACTTGATTGGCTGGGATCTTGCTGCAAAAAAAGGCATTGAATTGGCTGCACAAAATCATGTTCAAACTTTGGCTGTGATGAATTGGACGCTTGCAAGTCGAATAGCTTGGTATGCGAGACCAATGCCAGTAAAGGTCATACAAAGTCACCACGATCAGTTTGATTTGTGGTTCGGCCCAATGCAACCTGGGGATGAAGTGGTTTGGATTGATTGGTCGCTGATGACTTTTGATCCGCCTGTTGGAGTGCACCAGTTCGAGTCCTGTGACTTGTTAGAACAGATGCCTGTTACCCATATGGGCCGACAGATTGCACATTTTAATTTTTTAAAATGTAAAAAATGGCAGTGAGATATCATTTCTAATGAAATAAAAAAAATGATAGAGCAACTCGACAATAATTCTATGAATGGCTTTCATAAAGAAAAGAATTACAAAATTCATCTTTTGTTTTGTTTTTTCCTTTTGATAATTCTTGTCGGTTGTCAAATAGGACTCAAGCAAGTCAATCAAGAACTATTTTTAGTGATCAATGAAAAATCAAAATTCATTGATCCAAGTGTCTGGTGTAGCCTTACATTATTTGGAGACACCTCTGTACTGTGGCCCATGCTGTTACTCTTCATGTGGCATTGCCCGAGAACCGTTTTTGCAGCGATTTCTGCAATTCCATTGGGCGGTATTTTGTCCGTTGCATTAAAGCATTTATTTGGTGCACCGAGGCCGGCCATATTGAGCGACACTTTTGACATTACAATTTTAGGACCTGTCTTGACAGGCAATGGATTTCCTTCTGGTCATACGATTACAGCTTTTGCGGCGGCTTGTGCGGTGATCATGACCATTGAATATGCTAGCAGTATTCAGCAAAAAATAGTTTCTTACTCAGTACTTATTTTGGCTATCTTGGTGGGGCTGTCTAGAATTATGGTTGGAGCACACTGGCCCTATGATGTATTGGCTGGTGCATTTGTAGGATGGATAGGCGGTATCAGCGGTGTGATACTTGCGAGACGACTTGACATGTTCTGGGAAAAAGGAACTATTCAATGGATCACAATCTTGCTATTGTGGCTCCTAAGTGTTGGTAATTTATTCAGAGAATTCGATTATCCATTGGGTACCCCAGCTGTTTGGATATCATGCTTGATGGCAACTCTAGGCTTGATTTTATTTTTCTTATCGTTAAGAAAAAAGCAATGAAAAACTGGCCCTAATTTTTAGCCTAGGTAAGATATTTTTAATTACATTTTTTGGAATTTCTGTCTGATTTACAAATAAGACCAGATGATGTAATTTGTTCAGAGGAAGAATTATCTATATAGTCACCATTTGACCCAATTCTTGTATTGTTAGGCGCTGTCCCGGTGTAATCTCTGTTAGGGTTTGGAGGTGGTTTTTTTTCCTGTTTTTGATTTTGATTTTGAGAATTGATCAATTGTTGCGCATCAATTCTAATTTGGGGTTGAATTTGATTGGATCCTACGCCATTTGCAGAGGTCGTGGTAGCACCACTTCGGTTGGGTTGAGTGCTTGCACTATTCGGCGTTGTTTGTGAAAACGACAAATCACAAAAAATAAAAGTCATTAATATTGATGAATATGTGGCCACATTGAAAAGAATTTTGGGATTAATAGCCATGGTCAATTCCTGCTCATCAAAAAGACACAATTGAAAAATGATTGCACTCAGGCACTTGAGTTGAACAAAAAGTGAGTGCTTTGTCAAGATTATTCAGTTGGATATTGCTGTTGAGCTCTAGATGATATTGCAGATCATCAATCAAAAATAATCACTCTAAACTTGGTTGAATAAGCCTACTTTATTGCGATAATTGTTTGTGATAATGAGTTTTTATAAACATCGGTGTGACTTCTCATGGAAATTGTTCAACCCCTTATTGGTATCGTGTTGATACTATGCATTGCTTTTCTAGTTTCTGAAAGAAGAAAAGAAGTATTGGTCAAGGGTGTTTTCAAAGGTTTGATATTGCAGTTTGCAATTGCACTCTTACTGCTTAAGACCTCTGAGTTCCAGAGTATTTTCCTTCGTTTGAATGATGCTGTTTTGGCGATCCAGAAAGCAACATTGGCTGGAACTTCGCTTGTCTTTGGCTATGTCGGAGGTGGTGTTTTGCCGTTTAAAGAAGTCAACGAAGGTGGCTCATTTATTCTAGGTTTTCAAGCTCTACCGATGATCTTGATTTTCAGTGCACTCTCATCCGTTCTCTACTATTGGCGTGTTCTTCCAATTGTGGTCAATATTTTTGCTTGGGGACTAAGGCGTGTATTCGCTCTAAGTGGAGCCACTAGTTTTGCAACTATAGCAACTGTCTTTGTCGGGATGGTTGAGGCTCCATTGTTGGTGAGACCCTATTTAAAAGACATGAACCGATCAGAACTATTTATTGTCATGGCGTCAGGCATGGCAACCATATCAGGTACGGTTTTAGTCTTATACGCAACTTTTCTACAAAATTCTGTGCCTGGTGCCATTTCACATTTATTAATTGCCTCAATCATTAGTGCACCAGCTGCAGTCATGCTTGGACTCATCGTTGTGCCTCTCACTAATGAGCAAGAAAAGTCGATAAAACTTGAACAAGTCGATTTATTAACTTCTTTGAAAATGTTATTGCGGCGCGAGCAACCCAGTCAGTCTAATTTAGAAATCTCTCTCAATCATTCACGTGAGAGCCTCATGGATGCAATTAGTGAGGGTACTTATCAAGGGCTTAAATTACTGGCTAATGTTATTGCCATGTTGATCGTATTGGTTGCACTCGTAGCGCTTATCAATAATTTTCTTGCTTACTTGCCTAATTTTTTTGATAGTCCCTTAACACTTCAAAGGTTAGTGGGTTGGTTTTTACAGCCTTTTGCATGGACTTTGGGGCTAGATTGGAGAGATTGTGCTGTTGCTGGACAGCTTTTAGGTACCAAGCTTGTCTTGAATGAATTCATTGCGTATTTGGATTTGTCGAAATTACCCGATGGGTCATTGTCTGAAAAAGGAAGAGTATTGATGACATACTTACTTTGTGGTTTTGCCAATTTTGGAAGTTTGGGAATTGTGATTGGTGGATTGGGTGCAATGGCACCACAAAGAAAGAAAGAAATAATTGAAATGGGTGCCCGCTCCTTACTGGTTGGGATGCTCTCGACTTGTTTGTCAGGATCCATGGCTGCCATCATTTTGTTTGGATTTTAAATTGTCATTCAAAGATGAGTTGATTAAAGCTCATGCCTTGCATGAATCAGGTCATTTGGATCGGGCCAAATCTTTGTATGAAAAAATATTATTGATTGATCCTGAAAATTTCGATGCGTTGCAATTGCTTGGTATGTTGTTAGCGCAGACTGGACGTGATGACGAGGCGCTTAGATTATTTTATAAAGCCATCGAGATTGATTCGAGTAATTCGATTGTTTTAAATAATTTAGCTCTCTTGCTAAAAAAGCTAGGGCAACATCATTTGGCAATTGAGTATTTTCAAAAGGCAATTGAAAATAATCCTTTGTCTGCTGATTCGTATTACAACTGTGCCATCACATTTCAAATAATCGGTGATTTGGAAAAAGCTCAGATTTATTATCACCGTTGTCTTGAAATCAAGCCCGATTTCTTTAGTGCTCACATGAATTTGGGGTTCTTGTCTGAGTTGACAAAAAATTATTCAACTGCATTAGTTCACTATGAAGATGCACTCAAAATAAATAAAAATTACGCCCCGCTTTTATTTAATTTAGGTAACGTCTATAAAGAACTGAACAAATTTGATAATGCCTTAGAGAACTACAGCCTAGCGCTTTATTTTCAAAATAATTTTAAAGAAGCTGCTTTCAATAAGGCGTCAGTGTTAGAGCAAATGGGGCATTTTGACAAAGCATTGATCGCATTTGACGAGGCCCTAGCAATAGACCCGTACTATATTGATTGTTATCTCCATCAATCCATCATCCTTTGTAAGCTTCGTCGTTATATTGAAGCAAGGTCTGCGATTGAAAATGCTTTGAATTTGCAAAGCGATCATATTTTGGCTCTAAATCAACTGGCAATTGTTCTACGTTTTTTGAAGTTGCATTCTGTTGCCCTGGAAGTGATTGCAAAAGTGTTGAACCTTGATCCTCAGTTCGCACTCGCTTACGTCAACCGCGGTAATGTCTTGATAGAGTTGAATAAATTTGAATTGGCTTTGGAGAGTTACGATCGTGCATTAGATCTTGATACATCCTTAGTTAAAGTACATTGGAATAGAGCATTACTCCTATTGCAAATGGGAAATTTTGAGGAAGGCTGGATAGCCTATGAATATCGATGGGTTGGCGCTGACTTTAGAACAACGAAGTTGACCACTACTCATCCAGTTTGGGGCCGTGGAGATGAACACAAGCGATTGTTGATCTGGTCTGAACAAGGAATCGGTACAGAGTTTATGTTCGCAAATTTTTTGACGCATGTGAATACATTGTCAAAACATGTTGAAGTCTTGGTTGATCCCAGAGGTCTTGAGATTTATCGCCGCTCTTACCCTCAGTTGAGCTTTTCCTCAAACACAGAGCCAGTTGACCCCAACTCTTACGACTGCCACTTACCTATGGGAAGTTTGCCTCAACATCTTTTTTCTGAGACTTCATTTAGAACAACTAATCGCCCTTACCTGAAGTCAAAAAAAGACCAAGCGGATCAATTGAGAAAGCTCTTTAAGCGCTCAAAACCACTTGTTGGAATCAGTTGGGCTACAAAGAGTGAGACAACAGGGCTAGATCGTTCAATCAAATTGGTTGAATTCTTTGATTCAGTCCATCATTTAGACTTGGATTTCATTAGCTTACAGTATGGCGATGTAGAGGCTGATCTCAAGTTCATTAAAGATCAATATGGAATTGAGATTCAAACCGCCGAATCAATTGACAATTTCAGTAATGTCGATGGTTTATTGTCTCTAATTGAAGCCTGTGATGTCGTATTGTCAATTGATAATTCAACTGTTCATTTTGCTGGAGCCATTGGCAAAGAAACATGGGTCATGTTGCCATTCAACGCAGATTGGAGATGGTTTAATGAGGGCGAGCGTTGTATGTGGTACCCAAGCACCAGGCTTTTCAGGCAAACCGAGCTAGGCCAATGGGAAGCCGTTTTCGATCAGATCAAGAAAGAATTGAGTAGTTTGTGATTGGAGCCTGGTAAATTTACCAAGGCTCAAAATTTAAAGAGATTATTTTTTGATCTCTTTCATATCACCAATGAATTTACCGCCACGCTCAATTTCAATTTCTGAGTACTCTAAGTTACCCGTGACTTGGCCAGAAGCGTTGATTTGAAAGTGTTCACGGCAGTGAATTTCATCTTTCAAAATTCCTGACACGCTGATGCTGTTGGCGAAAATCTTACCAGTGACTTGTCCAGTGCGACCAATCTCCAAGCTACCAGCTCTCAATTCACCATCAACAGTTCCGTTAACTGTGGCATGCCCTGACAATGTAATAGACCCCGTTATCGAGACACCTTCACCAATGTGAATGTTGGTACTCTTATCGTTTGCTCTTGATGGCTCTGGACGAGCTACTAGATTATTGGTATTCGTTGTGGTATCTTGAATAATTGGATACGTTGCCATTTTTTAGATAACCTTTGTCAAAAGAATAGTACTGAATCTACGCCTCAAATATTGTAATTCTTTTTAATTTAATTCGTTATCCGGATTTTTAACAAGTAGAATAAAATAGTATTAAAGTATTAATAATTGCTATGTTTATATCTAAAAGCGTCATTTGTAACTTACATGGCTTAAACGCTCTTAAGGAGCTATTTTTAATATAACTGGATGACTATTAAGTAAAGTTTTATAGTTTGCAAGTTCATCGAAGAAATA
>DAISKH010000104.1:0-10969 GCA_036821105.1 Limnohabitans sp. | reverse complement strand
ACTGTAAACATCCCACCCTGGCCCCATCGCCCCCCCACTGGAGGAGGGTCTGGTCTCTTGCTCGGGGGTTCTTCTCTTGGCATCAATGGCCAGCACGATGCACTGAGATCCGTACTTATTGGCCGCATCGCGAATCACCTGCGGGTTGGCAATCGCTGCCGAATTGAAACTGGTCTTATCAGCCCCTGCATTCAAGAGTCGCCTCACATCCTCCACAGTTCTAACCCCTCCGCCCACCGTTAGGGGAATGAACACCTTGGAGGCGACCGCTTCAATGATGTGCAAGATCATGTCACGCTCGTCTGAGGTGGCCGTGATGTCCAAGAAGGTGAGCTCATCGGCCCCTTGCTCGTTGTAACGTGCAGCGATCTCGACAGGGTCCCCCGCATCCCTCAAGGCCAGAAAGTTAACGCCCTTGACCACTCGACCCGCGGTCACATCCAAACACGGGATGATGCGTTTGGCCAGCATCAGTCGGCGTCCAACTCGTCGGCGCGCGCCTGGGCTTGCTCGAAATCCAAGTCACCCGAGTACACCGCGCGCCCACAAATCACCCCTTCAATGCCCTCGTCTTGAACTGCGCACAAGGCTTCAATATCTTTCATCCCAGACAAGCCCCCACTGGCGATCACGGGGATGGAGAGCGCTTGCGCGAGGCGCACTGTGGCCTCCACATTGATCCCGGAGAGCATGCCGTCTCGTCCAATGTCGGTGTAGATGATGGACTCCACACCGTAGTCCTCAAACTTCTTGGCCAAGTCCACCACCTCGTGGCCGGTGAGTTTGCTCCAGCCATCGGTGGCGACTTTGCCGTCTTTGGCATCAAGACCAACGATGATGTGTCCTCCAAAGGCTGAGCACGCGTCCTTTAAAAAGCCAGGATTCTTCACCGCAGCGGTCCCCACGATGATGTAGCGCATCCCACCGTCGATGTATTTCTCAATCGTGTCCAAGTCCCGAATACCGCCTCCGAGTTGAACCGGGATGTCGTCTCCCACGGCTTTCAAGATGGAGCGAATGGCACTGTAATTTTGCGGTTTACCGGCAAAAGCTCCATTCAAATCCACCAAATGCAGACGTCTGGCGCCTTTTTTGACCCAAGAGAGCGCCATCTCAGTGGGGTCTTCACCAAAAGTGGTGGCCTGGTCCATGTCTCCTTGAATGAGGCGAACGCAGTGGCCGTCTTTTAAATCAATGGCGGGAATCAGTAGCATGATGTCAAGAATTGAAGGGTCGGATAAGGGTGGGAGAAAAAGTTTGGAGGGGAAAAACCAAGTTCAGTTCAAAGTTGCAGTCATTGGCCGTCTCCCCCTTCAGACAAGGGAGTGGTTTTAGGCATTGAGAGGATGAGTGTCAAGGCGACCAGGTCAAAAAGTTTCGGTACAACTGCAAACCATTTTCAGCACTCTTTTCAGGGTGGAACTGGGTTGCGAAAATATTATCGCGCGCAATGGCCGAGGTAAAGCGAGCTCCGTAGTCAGTTTCCCCTACAGTGTGGTGCACTTCTGACGGTTGCGCATAATAACTGTGAACAAAATAGAAATAACTACCCTCCTCAACGCCCGACCACAGTGGGTGCTCGCGGCTTTGGTGCACTGCATTCCAGCCCATTTGGGGCACTTTGTAGGGGTGACCGTCGGCTTGCAGGCGACCTGACAAATTGAATTTCACCACCCGCCCTTTAAAGAGACCTAGGCAAGAGGTCTTGAGCGCTTGAGTTTCATCTGGGGCTTGAACTTGAGGCTCAAGGCCCACCTCCGTTGCTGCCGCGTCCCCCTGGTGGGCCACCTCGGCCGAGGACTCCAGCAGCATTTGCATGCCCACACACACCCCAAAGAGCGGTTTACGTTGAGACGCTTCCAGGACAGACTCGAGTAGGCCAGAGGCTTTGAGCTCATGCATGCAATCGGGCATGGCGCCTTGACCGGGTAAAACGACCCGGGTGGCTTTTCTCACCTCGTCAGGGTCTTGGGTGACCTCCACTGAGAGCCCCAAAGGTTGGGCCACAAAACGCAGAGCCTGGAGCACCGAGCGCAGGTTGCCCATGCCGTAATCGATCACCACCACGTCGCTCATGTTTTGTGCTCTCTCGTTGCTGCTGATTTGCTTTGGGTTGACTGCCGATTTGCTATTGAATGACCACCAAAAGGAGACTCACAGTGAGCCTTTGGTCGAGGGTACTTGACCCGAGGCTCGGGGGTCCCACTCGAGGGCAGCACGAAGGGCACGCCCAAAGGCCTTGAAGACCGTCTCGGCTTGGTGGTGTGCATTGACGCCTTTGATGTTGTCAATGTGTAGAGTCATGAAGGCATGGTTGACCAAGCCTTGAAAGAACTCAAACGTGAGTTGGGTGTCAAATTCACCAATCTGACCCGATGTGAACGGCAAATGCATCTCTAGTCCTGGACGCCCGGAGAGGTCCACCACCACACGGCTCAAGGCCTCATCCAGGGGGACATAGGCGTGGCCGTAACGACGAATGCCGCGTTTGTCTCCCACTGCTTGAGCGATGGCTTGGCCCAGCGTGATCCCCACATCTTCCACCGTGTGGTGACCATCGATGTGCAAATCGCCCTTGGCATGGATCTCCAAATCGATCAAGCCGTGGCGAGCAATTTGGTCCAACATGTGATCAAAAAAACCAATGCCCGTTGACAACTTGGAGACACCTTGACCGTCCAAATTGAGTTTAACGGTGATCGTCGTCTCCGCCGTTTGACGAGTGACCTCAGCGGTTCGGGGTGAGTGTTGAGTCATGGCAACGTGTGGGGTCTAGTGAAAAAATAAAAATTTCTTTGCAAAAATTGCTCAGATGAATGAACTCAATGAAGGCAGTGAAGCCTATGAAATCAATGAAATCAATGAGATCAATCAAGCCGACGTTGTTTTGTCTGCCAAACCTCTCATGGACCTCATTGACCTCAAGGCCTCGAGCAATGCATTGTTCTCGCTCTCAGTGCCAACAGTCACCCGAAGGCACCCGTTGAGCAATGCATGCATTGTAGAGACGTTCTTAATGAGCACGCCGTGGGCCTTCAAGCCTTGGAAGACATGGGCCGCGAGTTGATGGGGCAAATCGGGTGAGTCCAAGGGCACCCCACTCACGGGAGCCCAAACCTCATAGTCCAAGCGTAACAGCAGCATATTGGCTTCACTTGGGAAAACCTCCATCCCAAGCCCCTGCGACAAAGACTCACTCAAGCGTTCGCGCTCAGCCATGATGTGCTCGGCTTGCCGCTTAAAGACCGGCTCATGCTCGAGCGCAAAGAGCGCACACTCAGCATTGAGCACACTCACGTTATAGGGAGGTCTTACTTTCTCAAGGGTTTGAATCCACTCCTTGGGACCCACCAAGTACCCCAAGCGCGCACCGGCCAAGCCAAACTTGGAGAGTGTGCGCATTAAGAGCACTTGCGCATTTTTCTGGGGCTCATCTCGCATGCGGTGAAGCCACGTGTCATTGGAAAAGGGTTGATACGCCTCGTCCATCACTACCAGTCCTTGGTAGGCACTCACTTGCTCAATGAGGGCTTCAATGTCTTGGGGGGACCACAGGTTGGCCGTGGGGTTGTTGGGATAGGCCAAGTACACAATCGAGGGGCGGTGCTCCTCAATGGCGCTTAGCATGGCGGGCATGTCGAGCTGGAAATTCTTTTGCAAGTCCACCCCCACATACTTCAGACCCAGCAACTTCGCACTCATGGCGTACATCACAAAACCAGGCTCAGGCGCGAGCACACAAGCACCAGGCTTGGCACAGGCGAGGTCCAAGAGACCAATGAGCTCATCTGAACCGTTCCCCAGCATCAAGGACATGCCCGAGGGCACTTGGGCGTGGTTTATCAAAGCGTCCTTTAAGGCCTGCACCCGCACGCCCGGATAACGGTTGACGTCAACACCAGACAAGCGCTCAGCCATGGCTTTTCGCAGTGCAGGCTCTAGAACGTAGGGGTTCTCCATGGCGTCGAGTTTGATCATGCCACTTGCGTCTTGCACTGTATAGGCGCTCAAGGCCTGGATGTCGTCTCGGATGACGTGGAGTGACGGGATCACGGACATGAAGTTCTACTTATTGGAAATTAAATCAAAAATGGATCTAAAGCGCTTTTGGGAACATTGCCCTAGAGTTTAAGGCTTAGGGTTTAATGTGGGCAATTTATGTTTTATGGGCAGGGGCAGGGGCACGGTCCTGGTCTGAGCCAGGAACACTCGGCGCACCTCGCTCGGCCAGAAGTCTCATCTCCGCTGCTCGGGCATGGGCAAACAACCCCTCCCCATGTGCCAAGGTACTCGCGACCTTGCCCAACGACTCTGCGCCGCTCTCGCTCACTTCTATCAAGCTCGTGCGCTTTTGGAAATCATAAACTCCAAGGGGTGAGCTAAACCGCGCCGTCCCTGAGGTGGGCAACACATGGTTAGGCCCCGCACAATAGTCTCCCAAGGATTCGCTCGTATAAGCCCCCAAAAAGATTGCCCCTGCGTGCCTCAAATGAGGCTCCCATTCGTTGGGAGACTTGGAGGACACCTCCAAATGTTCGGGCGCCACTCGGTTACTGATCTCACACGCTTCGAGCATGCTGCGAGTCTTGATCAAGGCACCACGCTCATTCATGGATTTCACAATGATCGAGGCGCGTGGCATGCTCGGCAGCAACCTATTCATGCTCGCCAAGACGGCTTCAATGTAGTCTTCGTGGGGGCAGAGCAAAATACTTTGCGCCAAAGCATCATGCTCGGCTTGGGAGAACAAGTCCATGGCCACCCAATCGGGGGGAGTGCTGCCGTCGGCCAAGACCAAAATCTCGCTGGGCCCCGCAATCATGTCAATGCCCACTTGGCCGAACACTTGGCGCTTGGCACTGGCCACGTAAGCGTTGCCAGGACCGGTGATTTTGTCCACCCGGGGCACCGTGCGGGTGCCGTACGCCAAAGCAGCAACCGCTTGCGCACCCCCAATGGTGAACACCCGGTGCACTGCGCAGACGTGGGCTGCCGCCAAAACCAAGGCGTTCTTCGCCCCCTGTGGGGTGGGAACCACCATCACCACCTCACCCACGCCTGCAACTTGGGCGGGCATGGCATTCATGATCACGCTAGACGGATAGGCCGCGAGCCCACCCGGTACATAGATCCCCACACGATCAAGGGGGGTGACTTTTTGTCCCAAACGTGTGCCGTCTGTCTCCACGTAACTCCACGATAGCCCACACGACTGCAGTTGCGCTTGGTGATAGTGACGAACGCGTTGAGCGGCCGTTTCTAGGGCCATCTTTTGCGCCTGGGGAAGCCCCTCAAAGGCAGCCTTCAGCTCACTGGCCGGGATCTCCAGATCCGACATGCTCTGGGCTTGAAGACCATCGAGCTCTCGGGTGAGCGCCAAGAGGGCCTCATCGCCTTCAAGTCTCACTCGCTCCAAAATGCCTTTGACCCGCGCATGAATGGCCTCGTCTTGAACGCTGGACCAATGCAGTCGCTCTTGAAACCGAGCTTCAAAGTCGGCTTGGCTTGTGTGAAGGCGAAGGGGAGCAATTAATGACGTATTCAATGAAGTATTCAATGACGTATTCACTGAAGCGCTCAAAGACGTGTCTGGCGAACTCATGAGAGCGCTTTCTCAAAGGCATCAATCAACTCTCGCATGGGCTCCTTTTTCAGCACCAACGCCCCTTGGTTCACGACCAGCCTAGAGCTCACCTCCATGATGCGCTCGACCTCGACCAAATCGTTGGCCAAGAGCGTGCTCCCGGTCGAGACCAAATCCACAATGGCTTGGGCCAAACCGGTCAAGGGGGCCAACTCCATACTGCCATAGAGTTTGACCAAATCAACGTGCACACCCTTGGTGGCAAAAAAATCTTTGGCAATGCTCAAGTACTTGGTCGCGACCTTTAGGCGGGAGCCTTGGCGCACCGCGCCCTCGTAATCAAAGCCCTTGGGCACGGCCACACTCATGCGGCAGCGCGCGATCTTCAAATCTAGCGGCTGATAAAGCCCTTGGCCACCGTGCTCGATCAAGGTGTCTAGGCCCGTGACGCCCAAATCAGCACCCCCGTATTGCACATAGGTGGGCACATCGGATGCACGCACCAAGACCACCCTCACGCCGGCGTGGTTGGTGGGAAGGATGAGTTTTCTGGAGGTGCTGGGGTCCTCCAAGACCTCAATGCCTGCTGAGCGCAGGAGCGGTAAGGTTTCATCAAAAATTCGACCTTTGGAGAGGGCCAATGTGATCATTTCACTCTTTCAATGTGTGCGCCAAGGCTGGCGAGTTTGGACTCCATTTTCTCGTATCCGCGGTCCAAGTGGTAAATGCGTTGCACTCGGGTCTGACCTTGGGCGACAAGGCCCGCGATCACCAAACTGGCCGAGGCCCTCAAGTCGGTGGCCATGACATCGGCTCCGGACAGAGACTCCACACCTTGGGTCAAGGCCACTTTGCCATCGATCTCGATGTGCGCGCCCAAACGAACGAGCTCATTGACATGCATGAAACGGTTCTCAAAAATCGTCTCCGTGGCCATGGCCGAACCACTGGCCACGGTGTTGAGCACCATGAACTGGGCCTGCATATCGGTGGGGAAACCTGGGTACTCGCTCGTTCTAAAACTTTGCGCCCGTAAATGTTGGTGAGCCCCAACGCTGGCCTCAACCCAGATGCCGTGCTCGTTAGGCTCGATCTTGACGCCTGCGCTCACGAGTTTTTCTATCACCGCTTCCAAATGCTCAGAGCGGGCACCCTTCAAAAACACACGACCGCCTGTGCAAGCCACAGCGCACAAAAAAGTTCCCGCTTCAATGCGATCAGCCACCACCTCGTGGCTTGTGCCGTGCAAGGCTTCAACGCCCTCAATGCGTAGGCGTGAGGTGCCCACCCCCTCAATGTGTGCGCCCATCTTGATCAACATGCGCGCCAAGTCGCTCACCTCGGGCTCTTGGGCGGCGTTCTCCAGCACCGTCTCACCCGTGGCCAAGCAAGCGGCCATCATCAAGTTTTCTGTGCCCGTCACCGTCACCATGTCCGTGGTGATGCGAGCACCCCTCAAACGCTTTGTGGAACCGTCGCCCGAGCCCAAAGAGGCAATCATGTAGCCGTGCTCGACATGAATGTGTGCCCCCATCGCTTGGAGTCCCTTGATGTGCTGGTCCACAGGGCGTGAGCCAATGGCGCATCCCCCAGGCAAAGAAACCCGTGCTCGCCCAAAACGCGCCAGCAAGGGCCCCAACGCCAAGATAGACGCACGCATGGTCTTCACCAACTCATAGGGTGCCACGGGTTCAATGGAAAGGCCAGCGGTGAGGGTGACCCCGTGGTGGGGATGGCGAACAATTTGTACGCCCATATTGGTGAGCAACTTCACCATGGTGGCCACATCTTGGAGCTCAGGCACGTTTCGAAGTTCTACCGCCTCTTGGGTGAGTAGCGCAGCACAAAGCTCGGGAAGGGCCGCATTTTTAGCCCCAGAGATGCTCACCTCGCCGTTCAGGGGGTGACCGCCTTGAATCAAAAGTGAGTCCATGGCTTAGTGCTTCGCCTCAGAGGAGGGAGCCCCCAAAGAGCCCGATTGCTGCCCCCACTCCTCGGGTGTGAACGTCTTCATCGATAAGGCGTGCACCTCATCGGTTTGCATGCGTGTGCCAAGTGTCTTATAAACCCGTTGGTGCCGAGCTATGGGCCTCAAACCCTGAAACTCAGGAGACACGATGGTGGCAAACCAATGCCGTCCGTCCCCCTCGAGCTCAATGTGCGAGCATGTGAGTCCACTAGAAATGAGGTCTTTGAGGTCGTCTGCGGTCATGGTGTGTGAGCTGGTGAGCGAAAAATTAAAGCCAAAGAAACTAACAAAAATAAAACCAAAAAATCAAGTCAAAAATCAAGTCCTAATAGCCGTGGATCAGGGTTGCAAGGTGGGGAAGATGCTGCATCAACCCCGAATTTTGTAACCCGTTTTGAGCAAATAAAGGGTCAACGTCGAGACCGCCACCCAGGCCGCCCCCACAAGCCCAAAACTCAGCCAAGGCGAGACATCGCTTTGCCCAAAAAAGCCATAACGAAAGCCATCGATCATGTAAAAAAATGGGTTCAAGTGACTCACCTGTTGCCAAAAAGCCGGGAGCGAATGAATAGAGTAAAACACCCCACTTAAAAAAGTCATGGGCACGATCACGAAGTTTTGAAAGGCCGCCATCTGATCGAACTTCTCAGCCCAAAGACCAGCGATGAGCCCCAACGTGGCGAGCATGGCCGAGCCGAGCAAGGCGAACGTCAAAATCCACAAAGGATTGTAAAAGGTCAAAGGGATGAACCAAGTCGTCACCAGTAAGACACCCAGGCCCACCGCCATACCGCGAACCATGGCCGAGAGGATGTAGGCAAAAAACCAACTCCAGTGACCCAAGGGCGTGAGCAAAATGAACACCAAGTTGCCCATGATTTTGCTTTGCACCATGGAGGATGAACTGTTGGCAAAGGCGTTTTGGAGCACACTCATCATGACCAGGCCTGGTAGCAAAAAGGAGGTGTAACCCACGCTCTCATACACCTTCACATGATCGGCCAAGACGTGTCCAAAAATCAACAAGTACAGCACCGCGGTGAGAACAGGGGCGGCCACCGTTTGAAACGAGACCTTCCAAAACCTGAGCACCTCTTTATAAAACAACGCACGCCAGCCGCTCATGACTGCACCTCTTGCGAATGTTGATTCATGACGTCGATGAAAACGTCCTCCAAATCAGCTTTTCTGATCTCAATGTCCTCAGGCACCAATCCGGCCAGGCGAAGAGCGGCCAAATGCTCCTCCACCTCAAGCGCGGTGTGAGCGGGGAGCTGCACGATGCGACCCGTCACCCGGGCCTTGGCCTGCAAAGCTGCGGGCATCTGGGCATCGAGTTTAAAACGCAGCACGTTGCTGGCCGACGCCTTCAAGAGCTCACTGGTGGAATCAAGCGCCACGACACGCCCTGTTTTGAGCATCGCAATGCGCGAGCACAACGCCTCGGCTTCCTCCAAATAGTGGGTGGTGAGGAGCACGGTGTGTCCCTCCTTGTTGAGCTTGGCAATGAAGTGCCAAAGGGTTTGCCTGAGCTCCACATCCACACCCGCCGTGGGTTCATCCAAAACAATCACGGGCGGCTTATGCACCAACGCTTGGGCAACCAGGACGCGCCGCTTCATGCCGCCCGAGAGTTGGCGCATGTTGCTATTGGCTTTGTCGGCCAAACCTAGGCTTTGGAGTAACTCATCAATCCAGTTGTGGTTGTCTCGAATACCGAAGTAACCTGACTGAAACTGCAATGCCTCACGCACCGAGAAAAATGGATCAAACACCAACTCCTGGGGCACCACACCGAGGAGTCTTCGAGCCTCTGCGGCATCATGGAGCACATCATGTCCTAGCACGGTGACGCGTCCTGCGCTTGCTTTGGATAAGCCCGCCAAAATACTGATGAGGGTTGTCTTGCCTGCCCCGTTGGGTCCCAGGAGACCAAAAAACTCGCCCTCCTCGATCTCAAAGCTCACGCCGTCCAAGGCTTTGAAGGGACCGCGAGAAGTCTCAAAGGTTTTGCTGACCTGTTGAAATGAAATGGCTGGCATGGTGTGGGGTGCAGAACGTCGCAGATGGGGGTGAAAAGAAAAAGTCGCAAGGCTCAATAAGCGGGGCTCTCGGGGGCGGACATGAGCAACTCGGCCACGCCGTAAACCTGCGCCAAACGCACCATGGCCATGGGCACTTGGGTGAGAGTGAGCACACCGTCATGGGACAACACCACGCGTTTAAGTTCGCTCAGGAGCGCCAACGCAGAGGAGTCAAAATGCTCCACGCCAGAGGCATCAACCTCGACGGTAAAGGCCCCTTGGAGTGGGGTTGACGCATCGAAAGCAAAAAACTGGTCGCACTGCTCGCGAAGGGACTCAATGCAAGCGGCAGCCGTGTCGTGACTCAATACACTGGGCAACTTCAGCACGAGCTTGGACAAGGGAGCGTTCATGGCTTACCTCTGGAGTGTGCAAGGCAACTGCAAGCCCGCTTTAAAGACAAACTTCTTAAAGGCCAACTTTGTAGAGAGTAACTTTGCAGAGAACAACCTTTCGACAGCTCAAGACTTGGGTTTTGCATTGTTTTTGTTTCTCTCCGTGAGAGTGGCGATCAAGCCGTCCACACCGTGGGCATTGATCTCCTGCGCAAACTGGGTGCGGTAGGTGTCCACAAGCCAGACCCCCATGACGTTCAAGTTGTAGATCTTCCAGCCCAGGCCCGAGTTGGGGGTTTTTTCAAGCCGATAATCAATTTGTACTGGATCTCCATGGCCCTTCACTTCCGTCCTCACCAAGACCTCGGTGTCTTGTGGTGCGTTGCGCATGGGCTTGATGTTGATGACCAAGTCCTTGACTTGGTTCAGGGCACCGGCATAGGTTCGCACCAATAAAATCTTGAACTCCTCTTGGAGCCGTGCTTGTTGCTCAGGAGTGGCCTGCCTCCAAGCGGGCCCCACGGCAGAGGCTGTCATGCGCTGGAAATTCAAATGCGGCATGACTTGGTTGTCCACCAAGGCGGCAATCTTTTGAATATCCCCAGTTTTAATGGACTTGTCGTTGCTCACGGATTCAAGCAACTGGTCGCTCAAAGTTTTGACCATCACATCGGGTGGCAAATCAGCGGCCTGGGCAACCCAGCCCATCAGAAGAAGTGCAGCAGTGCTGAGCACAACCCCAAGCTTGGCTAAGAAGGGTTGACGCCGAGTGGTTTGTGTTTGTTCGTAATTCAAAGTCAACATGTCCAACTCTTGGGTAAATGATTGATCAATTCAATAAATCTTTTTTTTCGATCTCTTTTTATCGATCTCTTGATTGATCGTTAAGTTCGGTCGTTTTAATTGATTGCTTTAAAAACTTTCGCCCACCAACTCACCTAGGCGCTTGATGTCAAAACGTTGCGTGAAAGGGAACTTGGGGCACTGAAGCCTCTTA
>DAISKH010000103.1:0-11080 GCA_036821105.1 Limnohabitans sp. | reverse complement strand
ATCTACCCATGAAACTCACGGCACACACACCTTGCTTTCGGTCTGAGGCAGGAGCCCATGGAAGAGATACCCGCGGCATGATTCGACAACATCAATTTGACAAAGTTGAGATGGTTCAAATTGTTCACCCAGATCACAGCCAGGAGGCTTTGCATGAAATGACTTCTCACGCGGAGGCCATTTTGCAAAAACTCAATCTTCCCTACCGAGTCATGGCGCTGTGCACTGGTGACTTGGGCTTTGGTGCTGCCAAAACTCATGATTTGGAAGTTTGGCTGCCCGCTCAAAACACTTACCGCGAAATCAGCTCGGTCTCCAATTGTGAGGCCTTCCAAGCCAGAAGGTTACAAGCACGTTTTAAAAATTCACAAGGTAAAAACGAATTTGTGCATACCCTTAATGGCTCAGGTTTGGCGGTGGGTCGCACCTTGGTCGCCGTTCTCGAGAATTACCAGCAAAGCGACGGCAGCGTTGAGGTTCCACAAGCACTGGTGCCTTACATGGGCGGAATTACCCACTTGCGAGCTCAGTAAGCCCAACAGTCCTGCCTCAACTGACTCAATTCCACAGTGCAAAGGCACTCTCCCCTGTCTTTAATGGATAAGACAGGGGGCAAACCCGTCAATCAATATTTTCAAATTTGAAAAGTGATGCGTGACTTGACTAAATCCCCTATACTGCTTGCACCATCCAGCGCCAAGGAGAAAATACTCCGACTGGCTTCCTATATCAATACTCGACACATCGCATGAAACCTTCGTTTATCAACCCTTATCTGGTCTCACTCTTGGCGTCGTTGGTGTTTTGTACAGCCTGCTCTACTGCTCCCAAAACGTCACTGGATGAAAGCCCACAACAACAAATGAACAGCGCTGAGTTTGAAGGCCTCACTTCCAATACCTTGCCTGCTGGCGCCAAAATGATCAATGATCAGACCCTCATCTTGGGTTCTGGGGATTCTTGGGTCGGGAAAATCACTCTAGATGTTGGTAAAGACGCAGCCATTGCTTACCGATTTTTTCTAGATCAGTACCCCAAGCAAGGCTGGAGCTTGCTGAGTACCGTGCGTGGACAAAATAGTATGTTGGTCTTCACCAAAGAGGATCGAAACGCTACGGTCTTGATCACTGAAGGCAATGTGGTCACCTCAGGCCGAGCCGTGTTGACTGTAACACCCAGAGTCACATCACCTAAACCCTGAGAGAACCCTGAGGTTCAATGTCAATCCAAAAGACATTGAATAGCGTTAGAGTGTAGAAGCACCCATTCTTTTGGGGTGATCCTCTTTAGTGGAGCTTATCTCATGGCAACCTCATCATGACATCCGCTCATAGTCACGTACTTTCCTTTGGGTCAGAACAAGAGACTTTCAGTCTGGGTTTATCGCTGATCAATAGCGAGAACTGGACTGAAGCGGAAGGAATTTTTAAATCCCTCATAGCCTTAAACCCTAGCAAAGCGTCATACCATGTGATGTTGAGCGTGGTTCACGTCAACACTCAACGCTTTGAAGAGGCCTTGGAATACCTTAACGAGGCCTTGCAACTCGAACCCCAAGAGCCCATGCTTTACTTTCAAAAGGGGAAGCTGCTTAAAGAATTGCAACATTTTGAATTGGCTTTAAGCTCTTTACAAACGAGCTTCACATTAGACCCAAGCCATGCCGAATGTGCATACACACTGGGTGAAATCACGCAAGAATTGGGGGATTGGCAATCCTCATTGAAGCACTATGACCAAGCTTTGCAGCTCATGCCTGAAGATCCGCATGCACTTAATAATCGGGGCAATGTACTTTTAAAATTGAACCGCGTGCATGAGGCTATTGAGAGTTATGAACGAGCGCTGACCATAGATCCAGAATTTGCGCTGGCTCATTTAAATTTGGGCAACGCCTTGACACAGCAATTGGACTTCGAGCGTGCACTTGAGTCTTTTAACTGCGCCTTGGTTCTAAACCCCCAAGACAGTGTGGTCCACTATCACAAGGGGCTTGTGCTCTTTGAGCAAAAAAAATTCGAACTTGCACGGCGAAGTCTAAGTGCAGCCATCGCTTTGAACGATCAAGTGAGTGCTTATTTTTTCTCCAAGGGCTTGATCAACTTGGAATTGGCGTGTTGGCTAGAGGCGGTAATGGACTTTGATCGAGCACTGGCTTTGGCACCCGATCAAATCAATGCTCTTTATAACAAGGGCCTGGCTTTACAAAAATTAGGGGACTTGAATGCTGCACTCAAAGCTCATCAAGAGGTGGTGAGTCTGCAGCATGATTACGCTGAAGGCTTTTATAGCTTGGGCATTATTCACCATGAGCTCAAAAACCATACTCAAGCACTAGAGCATTACGCCAAAGCAATCGCTCTCAAACCTGATTATCTTGAAGCCTATACCAACCAAGGTATCGTTCTCAAAGATTTGAACGATTTGGACGGCGCCATTTTTAGTTACGAGAAAGCCATCTCTTTAAATCCTTTGTTGGCCGAGCCTTACAATAATTTAGGCAACGCGCTGCTTCAAAAAAATCAACCCCTTCGTGCTCTTTGGGCCTATGAAAAAGCTCTCAACTTGCAACCCAACAATCGATTCGCCTTGACGAATCTAGGGAATTTGTTCACTGATCTGCAAAGGTTTGATGAGGCACTCGCATGTTATGACAAAGCCCTGGTCCTTGCTCCGAGCGACGTTGACACTCATTGGAATAAGGGGCTTTTATTACTGGCCCAAGGAAATTTCAAGGACGGCTGGCCCTTGTACGAGTGGCGCTGGAAACTGAGTAATTTCGATAGCATCAAGAGAAACTATTCCCAACCGATCTGGGACGGTAAGGCACCACTCACCGGACAAACGATCTTTATTTATTTTGAACAAGGTTTTGGCGATACGATTCAGTTTTGCCGGTTTGTCCCACTTCTCAAAGCACTCGGTGCACACGTCGTGTTTGAAATTCCCCTTGCGTTAATGGATCTACTAAGCTCATTACCAGGGATCGATGCGTGGGTTCAATCCCCTCAACATCCGCCTCATTTTGACACCCACTTACCACTGCTCTCTTTACCCGGACGCTTGCATATTGAGCGCATGAACGATTTAATGCCTGAGGCTTACCTGAAAGCTCCTTTTCATCTTGCCCAAGCTTTCAAAGATAAACTTGGCCCCCCAAAACAGCTTCGAATCGGCTTGGCCTGGCGTGGTAATGCCCAACACCAGTATGACTACAGGAGAAGTTGTCGACTGAAAGATTGGGTGGAATTTTTACCCTCTGGGGTGGAATATCACAGCCTTCAAGTCGACCCCACACAAGAAGAATCAGATGTGATGAGTTCCCATGGGCACATTTGCAACTGGAGCGGTGAGTTGGAGAACTTTTCCCAGACCGCTGGGTTGATCAGCAACTTGGATTTGGTTCTAAGCGTGGACACCAGCGTTGCGCACTTGAGTGGTTCCATGGGCCAAGAGACTTGGCTCTTGATCCCTCAAAGCTCCGATTGGCGTTGGTTTCACGGCAGAAGCGATAGCCCTTGGTACAACAAAATGCGTCTCTTTAGACCCCAGTCCGATCAAAAAGATGACAACTCAGGCTCAAATTCATGGATGAATGTTTTTGCTCAAATCAACACCGCTCTCAATGAGCGCGTTCACATGAGCAAGCAAGAAGTTTAAGCTGATTTTCGTATAATGAATTGAGTTAAAAATCATTGACCTGACCACCCTACACTTCAAACAATGCGCATTGACAAATGGCTCTGGGCCGCACGGTTTTTTAAAACAAGAAGCTTGGCAAGCGAGGAACTACTCAAAGGTCGAGTTCAGGTCAATGAGGTCACGGCCAAACCCGCCAAAGAAATCAAACCTGGCGATTTAGTTCAGATGCGTCAAGGTCACCAAACCAAAACGGTGGTGGTCTTGGGGTTGAGCAACATGCGGGGTCCAGCCTCCACGGCGCAAGGCTTGTACCAAGAGACCCCAGAGAGCATTGAATTGCGAGCCAAAAACGCCCGCGAATATGCCATGACCAAGGATCCCGCATCGAGCATTCAGCAAGGCCGTCCCACCAAACGCCAACGCAGAGACTTGGATATCGTTCAACACGATTGGGACGACCGCTGGAGCGCCTCCATCGATTCTCAATGAAAAAAACCACCTGAGTGCCCCAAAGTAAAGGGCTATTGTTTCAGGCGTAGCAACACTAAAGTCGCAAAGTCTCAGTCTGCATCCTTCGCAGTTGGCCAGTTCCTCACCCCCAAGACACATAATTTCACAATATAAAATTATTGTGAAATTATCCTTTCTCGGCTATAAACCGTCATTTCAACAATAAGTTGTTTAAGAACAACGATATAGTTGGCCTTATTCAACTAAAACGTTACGATCCATTCCCGGGCATCGATATTGGTTTTTCTAACTATTCGATGGTTCTGGGCTGAAATTGTGTGCTGTGTCGCACGATTCAACAAAATTCCTGGAGTCTTTAAAGCCATGGCATTCAAAATCTTGGTGACAAGCCAAAAAGGCGGTGTGGGTAAGAGCACCGTCGCAGCCAATTTATCGGCGTTCCTTTCATGTCAATTGGGTATGCGCACGACTCTCATTGACTGGGACCCTCACGGGTCTTCAAGCAACTGGCTCAGACGAGCGCCCAATGTAGGGGTCTTGGTTCAACACTTGACCTTGCCCATTGAAATGGGTGGCAACCGACCTGTATTTGAAGCTCGCATGCATTTACGCCGTGCGGTTCAAGGTCATGACATTGTGGTGGCCGACTTGACGTGGACAGATGCGCTCGCAGGTGAGTTGATGTTTGAGTTTGACATGGTCTTGGTCCCAACCTCCGTGTCTGAGATTGAATTGGCCGCCACATCAGGATTTCTTAGCCGACATCGCTGGGTATTTGATTCAGCCATCACCAAGTCTCCTGCCTTGTTGGTGTGTCCGACTCGGGTGCTGTCTGAGCAACTCAATTCAAACATATTCACTCGCCAGCGATTCCCGGTGAGCTTCATGCTTGCGCCTCCCATTTTAGAGAGTCAATCGGCACGCGATATGTATGAGCAAGGATACTTGATGGATCTCCCTGACGCTTGTGGTGAATCCTTTTTGTCCTTCGCACAAGCTGTGGTCGCTGCCAAAGATATTAGGATTTCTACTCAAGCACAAGACCAAGTGCAAAACTCTATTAAGACTCGTTTAGTCACTAAAACCACATTGAATGGTGAGCGTCAGTTTGACAAAATGATCACCTCGTCGCCTAGAAGCACTCCAAACGTACTGGCCAACACACCACCCTCTGCTGCATATTCAATATTAAGTAGACACCGTCAACGCAAAGCTCAGGAAAGCCTGACTGAGGCCAAATCGGTGGTGTCATTGGCCATACCAGACTTTTTAAAAAGGTTTGCGCGTCAAAATACTGCAAAGATGTAAGGTCTCTCGAAGTATTCACACACACTCTCTCCTTTGTCCACAATTCGCATCGCCCATTGAATGGTGCACACTGAAGAAACCAAGCCTGCCATGAATCAAGATCAATTTCTAGCCTTCAAAGGCCTCAAGCAGTACACACCGGAAGCGGGTTGGGAATCCTTGGATGCCCATGCGATGCAATCAGCCGAAACCCTTGCACCCAGTCGACCGTCTTCTCTGGGTGTTCAAACGAGTGGTCCCAACGCACATCAAGACTTTCAAGCCTCACCACGCATGACACAAAGTGCGCATCAAGTCCAACAACAAGCCACACACCCGTCACAACGCATTTCGTCCCAGCAACCTAACCACTACGCCAACCCACAACGCACAAGTCCCTCGAGCTCTAACGATGATCCTTTGATCACTGAGTTGTTTGACCAGCTCAGACAACCGGTTGAGGACCAGCTCTCTAAAAGTTGGAAAACCATCGCAAACAACGTCAATATGCTGAGTCAACGCATGGAGCAACAACGCCAATTGCGCGCTCAACTGAAGGTGCTCGAAGAGGAGAGCCAGTCCTTGAGGACTCAAATTTTGTCCCACTTGGACGAAGTCCAACACACGGCCGATCGACAACTCTCTGTGGCTAGGCTGAGGGTTGAGGTGTCATCCTTGGCCCGGCACAAATTGGCCGATAAACTCAAAAAAGTTTGACCTTGGTTCTCGGTTTTAGCACAGCGCTAATGGCCGCTTAAATAAAACTGAACGCTCCCCTCT
The DNA here is from genome assembly GCA_036821105.1 of Limnohabitans sp. Taxonomy (GTDB): domain Bacteria; phylum Pseudomonadota; class Gammaproteobacteria; order Burkholderiales; family Burkholderiaceae_C; genus Limnohabitans. The sequence continues at coordinate 4,900 of DAISKH010000103.1, read as the reverse complement.
CTAAGCCAATCCCCTGAGAGTGTTTTAAAAGAATCCGAAGGCCATTGACATTTCAAGTCCAATGGCCTCAAAGGCATCTCCTACCTCATGCACAGCTTGCACCTCTGGCCCCATTTGGGGGGGCTTGAAACAAACACTGTCCCGTCATGACCCAGCCACCAGAGTGGTTTACACTCAAAGCTACCTATGCTGAGGTGGCCCAGGTCCATACCCATTCATGAGTCAACAACTTTTTTGAGCGAGACCACTCCATGATCCTTGAGCGAATCAATAGCCTTTATCCCGTGCGTTACACTGTTTTTTTTCTAGTATTGGCGGGCTTGTGTTTAAGTTTTCTACAGTGGATCGTATTTTCACAAAGCGGTATTCAGTGTCTCTTCTTCCTACTGTTGACTGCTCTTGGGGTGAACGATCTCACTCAAAAGAAACATTCCATATTAAGAAATTACCCAATCATCGGGCACCTTCGGTTTTTACTTGAATTCATCCGACCCGAGATTCGCCAATACTTTGTTGAGGCGGACACTGATGCGTCACCGTTCTCCAGAAGTCAACGCTCCTTGGTCTATGCACGCGCAAAAGGGCAAGCCGATAAAAAACCCTTTGGCTCACAACTCGACGTGCATGCTGCAGGCTATGAATGGATTACCCACTCCATGGCCCCTACCCACATTCCAAGCCATGACTTCAGGGTCAAGGTGGGCGGCAAGAACTGCACAAAACCCTATGACATGAGTCTTTTTAACATCTCTGCCATGAGTTTTGGGGCACTCAGTGCCAACGCAATTTTGGCGCTTAACCAAGGCGCCAAATTGGGTGGATTCGCACATGACACGGGTGAAGGCTCAATTTCCGAGCATCATAAGACGCACGGTGGCGACATCATCTGGGAGGTGGCATCAGGTTACTTTGGTTGTCGAGATGAGGATGGTCGTTTTAGTCCTGAGCGCTTTACCAGTCAAGCCTTGAGTGATCAAGTCAAGATGATTGAAATCAAGCTCAGTCAAGGCGCCAAACCAGGTCATGGAGGTGTTCTTTTGGGCTCCAAGGTCACCCCTGAAATCGCATTGGCCCGAGGCGTGCCTGTATGGCAAGACTGCATCTCACCTTCGAGCCACTCTAAGTTCTCCAACCCCATTGAGCTCATGCTTTTCATTCAAGAGCTTCGTGACTTAAGCCAAGGCAAGCCAGTTGGGTTTAAATTGTGTATCGGTCACCCTTGGGAGTGGTTTGCCATTGCCAAGGCGATGGTCACGACAGGCATTCAACCTGACTTCATCGTAGTCGATGGCTCTGAGGGCGGCACAGGCGCAGCGCCGCTCGAATTTTCAGACCATATGGGCACTCCAATGCAAGAGGGACTTCGTTTGGTTCACAACACCTTAGTGGGATTGAACCTCAGAGACCAAATTCGTGTAGGTGCCAGTGGAAAAATTATCTCCGCCTTTGACATTGCTAGGACCCTAGCACTCGGTGCAGATTGGTGCAATAGCGCGCGAGGCTTTATGTTTGCACTCGGCTGTATTCAGGCTCAAACTTGCCACACCGGTAACTGCCCCACTGGGGTTGCCACGCAAGACCCCAAACGCCAAATTGCTTTGGTTGTAGAGGATAAAGCGCAAAGAGTGAGAAACTTTCATCACCATACTTTGGAGTCTTTGCAAGAAATTACAGAAGCGACAGGTCTAAGCGATCCTCAAGAGTTTGATCTTCATCACTTCATGCGACGAATCAACCAAACTCAAGCTCACTCCTTGTCCACCCTGATACCCAGCATAGAGCCAGGCTCCTTACTCAGTGCCAAAGGATTTAAGAATTCTGACAAAAATTGGCCTGGTGTATTCCAAGATTTTTGGTCACACTCGAGTGAGCAGAGTTTTCATGAATTGAAAAACCCCTTGGGTGCTCAACAACCGTCTAAATATGCTGGTAAGAAATCTGGCAGTGAGACCAATATACCCGCTATCAACTCAACCTCTTCCAGCACGACTAACCCAGAAGCCCCCCCAGAGGGACTTTTACTCTGAGGCTTTACTGGTATTGGGTCTGGGGTAGACCAATTCCTTTTCCCTTGAAGGTTGGAATTGTGGATTGGGAACTGGAGCTTGCGACACAGGTTGAGGGCGAGATGGTTCAACCATCGCTTCTTTGGGTTTGACCTCAGCTTTAACTTCAGGCTTAGTCTCTGACTTTGGTTCCACTTTAACTTCAGGTTTGGCCGGTGCAACTTTGGGCTTGGCACTGGCAGCAGCTGTAGCGGCTTGAGCCGCCAAAGAGGCCTCGTGAGCCTTGGCGGAAGTCGATTCCAATTCTTTTTTAAGCTTTTGGATCTCTTGGTTCATTGACTGCTGCGATGCAGCCAAATTGGGCTGTGGCCGGTTGCTGATCGCTGTGAGTTTAGTGTCCAATGCTTGAATTTGTTTATCCAACGCGGCGAGTTTTTCAGCCAATGCTTTATTCGATTGCTCCCCAACTTGCTTGGGCACATCCAAGACCACTTTGCCCATTTCCTCGATACGCTTATCTAATTTACCTTGTGTTTCTTGCAAACCTTCTAGTTTTTCTGTCAGCTCGCTAAAGGTTTGGGTCGATTCAGTAAATGCACCTAAGGTGGCGTCCAAGTCCACCACCCGCTTACCCACGGCCATGGACAAAGAGTCAAGTTGAATGATGTTTTGCCGCATGCGAGTGGAAATGGCAAAAAATGTGCCGATCGAAATCAAGATAAATACCAGCATTGCACCCAGCAAAATTCTTGAATGGTTGACACTGCGTTGGTGCGCCTCACCGATGGCTTGCATGACTTTTTGCATGTCACCACTCACATCGGCTGCAACAGAGGCTGAGCGCGTCGACGCCTCAGCCGAATTTAACACCACACCCGTCAGATCTTCCAGTTGCTTGGCCAGCTCGTTGCTATCCAAAGATTTGGATTGCAATGCTTCAATCTCGGCTGCAACTTGTGAAAGGTCAAAATTCTCTTGATCTTCAGCCACGGCAACAGCAGACTCTTCGTGGGCCTCTTCAGGTGTGAAAGTATCTGAGCTCATTTGAATTTGCTTTGCAGGTAAGGGGTGATGAAAGGTTCGATTAATCTCAATTCAAATTAAGTGCAGCAAGAAGTGAGCACTTACTAGAGTTGAGACCAAAGCCATCCTGGATGAAGTTGCTCGCTCGCAAAGGCTAGGTGCTTACTTGACCACAGGGCGTTTGAAGCGATCAAGCCTGGCATTGAGTTCGTCCACATCTTGACGAAGCTTGTCCATTCGGATTTTGATCTCCTCCAACCATTGATCGGCATTGTCAGAAGTAACTTTAGTATTGCTCAGCCCTTCAGCGCTGACGACCATGCCATTTGCGTCTAGAGCGGCCGAGTCTGAGGGTGGGTTTTCATCGGATTCAGCCTCTAAACTCACCAATGCAGGCTCAGCGGAGGATTCTTTGGCGCCTTCTAGCATGGCCTCAGAGGCCACCATGGCGCCATGACTGGATCCTTCACCCTCAATCTCAGCAGCCCCCAAGGGGTCTACAAATGAAGCTCCCTTTGAATGATGCGACTCATGGTGATCACTGGAATGATCCAATGCTTTGGGTGTTGACTCCGTGGACACTGACAATCCTTTAAATAACTGGGCACAAGACTGAAGGAAATCAACTCCCTGAATGCTAAAAGACTGACCAAATTGTCAACTGTCTCTTACACCTATCGATGCACAAAGCAATCAAGGTCAAGCTCTCAAGTCGATAAACCTCAGAGGCATCGACTAAAAACGTTTTAGTTAACCAAGTACTTGGGTATTGATAACCCATCAACAAGGTCGATTACCTCCAGAATTCATCGACCCCAAGGTTATTGAACTTTAATTGTATTGCCAAGCCAAATCAAAATTCAATCTTGATTGGATTGAAAACCGATTCAATTGGTCTTGAATTGTGTTTTCAAAGATTTTGCACTCCTAAGCCAGGCTTTGGACAAGGCTGGGGTAGTCTGCATGATGCCTTGCGCCTCTTCTTTACTCACAAAAGGTCCACGAACCAAGATGAAATAGGGCTTGTTACTTTGTGGATTTCTAGTCAGCAAGACCTGAGCAGACTCAAAACCCGGAGTTTTACCTTTGAGCTCCACTATCTCAGCCTTTGTAGGCATGGCAGCAAGTTGGAGGACCCAAGATTTGTCGGGCAAGGCATTAACCCACTCATTTTTTCCCGTGAGATTGTCTTGAGCCAACTCTTTATTGGGCTCAGGAGTTATCACTGGGGCAGGTGTCGAGAGCACTGGCTTAGGAGGGGCGTCTGTGACAGTTCCAGCGGGTTTGGCTACTTTTTGGGGTGCAGCGGACTCATTGGAAACAGGGGTGCTCAGCGTTTGTTTAGATAAAGGACTAGAAGCTGGCGTTACTACAGCTGCCGGAGGGCTGTCTTTTAAAACAGGTATTTTGAGGGGTGGTTCTTTGGGTGCTAATTCGGCTTTAAACGAATCCTTTCCCTTTTCTTTTGAAGCCTCTTTGCTGGCTGCAGATTTAGATTCGACCAATTCTTTAGACTCTTTTAAAGGAGACAAAATAGCCTCTTTGTCCGGAATTAAAGAGTCATCCACTTTAACGCTCGGGTGAGTGTTGGCTGAGGCTTGTGACTTGGGATCTGGCGCCTCTTGACTTGCTGGCTTAGTCTCAGCCGCTCCAGCGAGTGGTTTATCTCGGTCTGTGCCATCGGGCTCATTAGCAAGCGCTTGGTCAGTCTTGATGGGCTTGGTGGAAACCGCACCATCTTTCTTGGGAGATTTATCCCACTGAGGTGTACTTAAATAATTTTGCATGTTGTGCGCTTCTTGCACAATCAAATCTCGGTACATGCCAGCCAATGCACCCATTGAGAGTAAAAAGCCCAACAACAATCCCCA
>DAISKH010000102.1:6662-11089 GCA_036821105.1 Limnohabitans sp. | reverse complement strand
GTCCTGAGGTGTAGAAAGGCGTTAAACACTGAGGTCTTGATTGGTGTCGAACCCTGAGGGTGAAGTGCGTCAATTTCACTCAATATTTCACTCAAAATACGCCTGAGCAAAGTGGGCACCAAAAAAAGCAAGGTCGACTGAGTGCGCTCGATCTCTTGGGCGAGTTCTTGCGGCGAGTAGGGAGGAGGAAAGAGCACGACGGTGCCGCCCGTGAAGAGACTCGATAAGCTAAAGGCCCGACCTCCCCCGAAATAAAGTGGTGTTGCATTGATGTAGGTCTCTCTTGAGCCAAACCCCAAATCGATCCAATGCGTCATGAAACGGTTGATGAACTGTTGATGAGAGACCAAGGGTCCTTTGGGTCGACCCGTGGTGCCTGATGAGAGCGAGAGTGTGAGGCCATATTGGCCTTTGGGGAACTCATAATGAGAGAGAGCTTCATGCCCTAGGTCACAGCGCAATGATTTGACTGTAAGAGAGTTGCTTGGACACCAAATGTCTCCCTCTTCAATGAGTACCCGTGCGGGCTTGAAATGCCCCACCAAGGCTTCTTTTTCAGTGGCAGACCATCGGCAATCCATGGGCAAAATGATGGCCCCAGCCCTTGCGACGGCGAAAAGCATCACGATGTGATCTATGCAGTCTGACAGAGCAACTCCGACAATATCGCCCTCCTGTACGCCAAGATCAATGAGGGCTTTGGCCCGTTCAATGACCTGTTGATAAAGTTCCAAGTAATTGAGTTGTTCACTGCCTTGGATGATGGCGGTTTTGGTGGGGCGATGAAGAGCGTGGCGCTTTAATTGATCGGCGATATTGGAGGCCAAGTGAAACTCAAGCGACATGGTCTGCAAATTTCTTTAGATTGAGTTTATAAATAGAGATGGCATTGTCTCGAAGAAGTTTTTGTTTGGCTGCAGGGCGAAGTTCTAAATCATCAATTTGTTGAAGTGTTTTTTGGAAATCCAAAATAGGGAAATCTGTTCCAAAAATTACCTTGTCCTGACCAAAGGTGTTGATGTAATGCACAAATGACGCGGGCCAGTATTTGGGCGAGTGTGCATCACATCCAATGTAGACGTTGGGGTGTTTCCAGGCCATGGCAATCATCTCCTCTGTCCACGGGATGCCCACATGAATGCCAATCAATTTCAATTCCGGAAAATCGCAAGCCACTGCATCCAAGCTGATCGGACGCCCCACGCTTCGTAGGCGGTGAGCTGGGTCGTAGATCATGGATTGGCCCACTTGGAGTTGGATGGGGATGTCGAGCTCGACGCATTTGGCATAAAAAGGATACCACTTCGCGTGATCAGGAGCCAATTCAAACCAATGGGGATAAAAGTGAGCACCGATAAAACCATGATCGCGTACGGCTCTCTCCAACTCACGAACGCCTTGCATGCCTTGTGTTGGATCTAGACCGGCGAGGCCGTAAAAACGATCCGGATAATCCTCGATCGCTTGTACCACCATCTCATATGGGATGTGATAGGTTGACTTGTGCAAGGCTGGGCCAACACGGGCAGCGATTAAGAATGACCTCTCAACACCGGCTCGGTCCATGCGCTCCACCATTTGTGCAATCGTGATGCCTTTCAAGATCTCTTGACTCACCCCCATCTTGCCCCCGAAAAAAGCATCTCTGTTGGGTCTGATGGCCAAACTCTCGGCCGTCCAAATGTTGACCACAGCATCGATGACACCCGAGCGGGGTGGGGGATTAATGGGGGAATCTGATGAAAGGGCAGATTTTGAGGGGACAGGGAAACTGGTGGAATTTTCGGGTTTAGTGGGCTTTTGATTGTTCATCGGTCATGCAACGCGTGTTGTCTCAGGGATTAGGATTGTTTTAAAAAGTCTTCAAACATCGCAACTGTATTGCGAAGGTTTTCTTCACTGGACGTGCCTTGGGTGATTAACTTCTTAGCATGGGGCATGAGCGCCGAGACTTTTTCAAAGTACTCAAAGAGCATGTCCGTTTTAGCGCAGCAAAGGAGCGTCTTGTTTTTAATGAGCGGAAGGCGAGAGGTTTTGTCATAGGCCAGTGCAGCCCGGTAGATAAAAGGGTAGGTTCTTGCCGCTTTGAAGACCTCGACTGCTTTGTCGTGGAGGATGTCGGGCGAGGGCAGTCCAGTATTTCGCAAGTTTTTTGCTGACTTTTCATACCAGGGCCAAAACAAGTAAGCGTCCCGCATAAACCCCCACATGAATTGAAACTGTGAACCACTGTGGTCTATCACGACATCGGGTGCATAGTGTTCTAAAAAATCTTGGCGCTCTCGCTCAGTGTACAGTGAGACTCCATCCAAAATGAGCCCTTGCACCCGCTCAGGTGCCGCGATGGCCATCTCCCCCGCAATGTTGGCTCCGGTATGAGTCCCGTAGAGATGAAAGACCTCAACGCCCAACGCATCCAACGCCCTCAAGTGTGCTTGGGCCAAGTAAGCCATCTCGATGGGAGATGTTTTCGGGGCACATGAGTCCCCATTGCCCAAAGTATCCAGTGCGATGACCCAGCGGTGTACGCCCAACTTGGCAACCAACGGCTCAAGCGTCTTGGCCGATCCTGGAGAGGCGTGAATCATCACCAGTGGACGCTCCTTTAAAGCGTGGTGCGCACCCGCTTGACGATAATGCACCTGGCCTTCTGCAATTTTTGCAAAGCCACGCTCAATCACTGAGTCGCCTGAGATCACACTCATCGGCATCAGTCCTTGATCTTTGCAGCCCGAACGGAATTGGCATAATTGGCCAAATCAGTCTTGATCTTGGCGCTGAAAGCCTCAGGAGTGGTTCCTTCTACTTCTAATCCATTGTCTCGAATTCGGCTCACAATCTCTGGCATTTTGAGAATTTGAACAATACTGGCATTGAGTTTTTGTGTGATCGACACAGGTGTGTTCGCAGGCGCCATGAGGCCATACCACGAGTTCATTTCAAATTCGGGGACTTGCTCAGCAACACTTGGGATATTGGGTAAAACACTCACACGTTTAAGCGTACTCACGGCCAAAGAGCGTAATTTACCCTCACTCACCAAACCCATCACACCAGCAATATTGACAAAGGCAGTTTGGATTTGACCGCCTAATAAATCGGTGTTGATTTGCGACGATCCTGTGTATGGGATATGGATCATCTCAGTACCCACTCGTTCTGCCAAAGTGGCACCGGCCAGATGCGTGGTGCTTCCAATTCCAACAGAGCCGTAAGCGACCTTGTTTGGGTTTTTCTTGATGTAGTCAATGAATTCGGCCAAATTTTTAGCTGGAAAATCTGCTCGCACGACAAGCAAAGTGGGGGCTGAGACAATTTGTGTAATCGGCACAAAGTCCCGGGTGACGTCATAAGCCGGTTTGTTGGGTAAAGAGGGGCTGATGGTGATGGGCCCAGCATTGGCAAACAACAAGGTATAGCCATCGGGCTTCGCATGCGCCACCATGCCTGTGCCAATGGTGCCGTTGGCGCCAGGTTTGGCTTCAATCACAAAAGGCTGACCCATTAATTGGGTGAGCTTTTCTGCAATGGGTCGTATGATGGCCTCCGATGGTCCACCCGCCGCCCAGGGGTTGATCAAAATCACGGCTTTAGAAGGATAGACCTCTTGAGCTTGAGCTTGAGCGGTGTGAAAGAGTGCGAGGCTTGAGAAAAACATCACCATCCCCAGGATGGTTGAAGCTCTGAGAGAGAGGGATCGTATCATCGGGTGACTCCTTGTTCGAAAGATTTTAGGATGCTTGTTTTGACTTGAAGAGTGATTTGGCGATCAACATCCTTTGGATTTCTGAAGAACCTTCTCCAATTCGGTAGTGCCTGACATCTCTATAAAAACGCTCCACGTTAAAGCCGCGAATAAGTCCAGAGCCACCAAAAATTTGTACCGCACGGTCTGCGACTCGGCCCACCATTTCGGAGCAATAAAGCTTGACCATGTTGGGGCCAATCCCGGGATCTTGACCAGCATCGATTTGGCGCAACGTTTCATATGCCAAGGCCCTCGCCACAGCAAGCTCAGTGGCGGAGTCGGCCAGCATCCACTGGATCGCTTGACGCTCCGAGAGCGCTTGACCAAAGGTGGAACGAGTCAAAGCGTGCTCGGTGGCGAGTTCTATCAATCGATCGGCCGCGCCCAGGCAGGCGGCCGAGACACCCATGCGACCCGCGGTCAGGGAGCTCATGGCAATACCAAAGCCGTCTCCGGGTTGGCCTAACATGGCAGAGTTTGGGACCCAACAATCGGTGAAGTGAATCTCGGACAACTCAATTGCGTCCGAGCCAATGGTTTTGTCGACCCTTGGAATCTTCATGCCAGGGGTGTCTTTGTCCACCAAAAAGGCGCTGATGCCTCCCTTTGCTTTCTTAGCGGGATCGGTGAGCGCGATGACCATGATGACTTGGGCGCGGTGAGCCCAACTGATGTAGTG
>DAISKH010000102.1:3255-6652 GCA_036821105.1 Limnohabitans sp. | reverse complement strand
ATGTAGTGCTTGACTCCATTTAAAACCCACCCACCGTCGTCTTGTTGGGCGCGTGTTTTGATCGCCCCCGCGTCAGAACCCGCATCGGGCTCGGTCAAAGCAAAGGAGGCCACCCACTCACCTTTGGAGAGATTGGGTAAGTAAGTATTTTTTTGCGACTCCGTGCCAAATTTAGAAATGGCGATGGGCGTCAAGCCACTGGAGGCGTCGAGCATGAGTGTGAAAATACGGTGTGATCGACTGAGCTCTTCCATCACCAAGCAATAGGTTGACAAATCGAAGTCACCCCCGCCCTCGGCACTGGGTAATCGCATGCCCAGGTAGCCTTGGTCTCTGAGGGCTTGGAATGCCAGCTTGGGTAAGGGCTTCCCTGCATCCATGTCACGCGCGATGGGCTCCATGCGCTCCATCACAAAGCGCCTAACATGTGGGCGCATCTCTCGCAAGGTTTCTGTGGTGTCTATGTTCATAAGGCATTATGCTATAGGTCCTGATCGTTGGATTCAATTGTGATTAATGCTAAGTTCCTCCGAATTTAATGATGTGGCTATGATTTATTGTGATTACTTGACTGGATTTTTGGGCAGTGGCAAGACCACCTTGCTCAATCGACTTTTGAAATCCTCCGGCCCAGGCCAATTTGCCGTCGTGGTCAACGAGTTTGGTGAAGTCGGCCTGGACCAATGGGTCTTGAACCAAATCTCAGACAATGTCTATTTGCTTGATTCGGGTTGCCTATGCTGCACGATCACGCACTCTTTGAGGGAAACCTTGATGGAGATTCACCAGGCGGTGTCTCTTCAGGGACGAGTGGATTTGAAAAAAGTGGTGATTGAATCCTCAGGTCTGGCGGACCCCTTGCCCACATTGCATTCGTTGATAGGGGATGCAGTTTTAAAGCCCTATTTTCAACTGGGCTCGGTCGTAAGCACTGTGGATGCCCTTCAAGCAGAAATGCAGATAAGTACTTACCCTGAGTCGCGTCGACAAGTCTTGGCTGCGGATCATTTATGGATCACCAAAACTGACTTGGTAACTGCTGCTAAGGTGCAAGAACTTCAAGTTCGGTTGCATCAATTAAATCCTACTGCCAAGGTTATCTTGGCCAGCGATCAGACTGCTGTTGATGAGATTTTTAATCAAACTCAAAATGCAAGTTACCAGTTTTTAAAGGCCTGGCGTTTTGACCCAGGTGTTTCTTCGCCTGTCGGATTATTGGATTTGAATCAACCCCGTTCCTATTCCAAAATCGCTCAGCACACGGTCAATGCCAATTCCTGGTCGCGTTTCATTGATTTCAAGCCAACTTGGGCGGGCTTGGCCGCTTGGTGGGAGATTGTTAAAACCGAGTATGGCTCTCAACTCTTGAGGACCAAGGGGCTACTCACAATCTCAGAGTCAGATCGACATGTGATGATCCATGGTGTTGGAACTCACTTTCACTCTCCCAGCCCGATTGAACGTTGGCCAGATGAGGACACCCGGGGCAGGCTGGTTTGCATAGGAATTGGTTTAGACTGTGATTTCTTGGACGCCAGTCTTCGGGCCTTGCGCTTAGAGCTCAGTTATGCCAAGCCCAAGACGCTTGCTGAACTTTCTCAATTGTTGGATTAAAGAAAGAAACCCTTGAATTCAAATCTTCGCAACTTTATTTTGCGCGGTGCCACCGTTGTGGACGCATTCACACAACCAACACAGCAAGATGTGTTGGTAATCGAGGGCAAAATTGCTGCTCGACTCAGTCCAGGCACCCCCGTTGATACAGGCCTACCGATCATTGACGCCAAGGGACTGATCGCCTTTCCAGGTCTCATTGACGCACATGTTCACTTCGGGTTTGCAGAAAAAATCACCGAGTATGAGACCGAGACCATCTACGCGGCCCAAGGCGGGTTTTCGACGGTGCTTGGTTATTTCCTCAACAATGAAGACTACAAGGATGTCTACGAACGCGAGCAAGCCTATGCCAAGACACGTTGCTATGTGGATTATGGATTTCACTTCAGTGCCGCCAACGAAATGCACATTGCGCAAATGGCTCAGTACGTGAAGACTTACGGCGTCACGTCTTTTAAATACTTCATGAATTTCAAAGGTGAGGAGGGACGGTATTTAGGGTTAGATGGAACAGATGACGGATTTTTCTACGATTTGCTCTCCAGCGCTGCTCAACTTAAAGGTGTCACGATTGTGTGTCACACGGAAAACATTGAGATCGTGAACCGTTTGCGCTCCAAGATCCAGTCCATTGAGTCCCCCACCCTTAAAGACTGGGCTCGTGCTAAACCACCTTTCACCGAAGCCGAGAGTTGTGTGCGGGCGATGTATTTTGCAGAACAGTTGGGCGCTCAAATCTATATCCCCCATATCAGCACACGCCTTGCACTCAATGAGGTGAGAAAGTGGAGAGACCGCTACGACCGAGTGTTTGTGGAGACTTGTCCCCATTATTTGACCCATACCGAAGAGTCAAACTTGGGCTCAATGGGCAAGGCCAATCCACCATTTCGAAGTGCTGACGATGTCGCCGCCATGTGGGAAGGACTGCAAGACGGTTCAATTCATGTGGTTGCCTCCGACCATGTTCCACGTAAAAGGGCGACCAAAGAAAAACCATTCTGGCTTGCCTCACAAGGTTTTCCAGGTACGGCCACCATACTGCCTGTTTTGTTGTCCGAGGGATACCACAAAGGCCGACTCTCACTGCAACGCATTGCCCAGTTGCTCACCCATTCGCCTGCTGAGATATTCAATATCCAAGATCACAAAGGCTCACTCGAAATTGGCAAAGACGCAGATATCACCTTGGTGGATTTAAATTTAGAGCGTGAGGTGAAGGCCTCAGAACTTGGGTCCTATTCGGACTATAGTTTGTACGATGGCGTTCGATTGAAAGGCTGGCCAGTCAGAACCATACTTCGGGGGCAGACGATCATGGAGCGAGGCCAAATCAAGGGTCTGCCAGGTGGTGGGCAGTATTTGTTCAGAACCACTGGCTAAGTATTAAGCCTGAGGTCATTGGCCAACAGGATCCGAGTCAAACTTAAATTTGTAGGAGATTATTTTGAAACCTTGGGATAACGTCATCAGCGAAGAAGAAATCCGTGCCTACCGTGCTGCCGGTTTTGGAAGACCCTCAGGGCTTGGGATTCGGCCCGCTCTTCTTATCATCGATGTGCAATACCGAACAGTGGGCACACGCCCGATGCCTTATTTTGAAGCCATCAAAGAGTTCCCCACCAGTTGTGGAGATGTTGCGTGGGCGGCCATCCCTCATATCGAACAACTTTTGACGCTTTTTCGTAAAAAAAATTGGCCTGTTCTTTATCCCCACGTGGCGCCCAAAGTCCAGCACGAAGGAGGAAGATTGGCCGAGAAAGTTCCGTCTATCATGACG
>DAISKH010000102.1:0-3245 GCA_036821105.1 Limnohabitans sp. | reverse complement strand
CCAACGGCTACGATTTTGTGGAACAAATCAAACCCAAGGCGGGTGATGTGTTGTTGCCCAAAAAGCATCCCAGCGCTTTTTTTGCAACCGCCTTGGCCAGTCATTTGATTGATTTGCAAGCCGACACCTTGGTGGTGACGGGGTGTAGCACAAGCGGGTGCGTACGTTCGAGTGTGGTGGATGCGTTTTCACTGAATTTCAAAGTTGCAGTCCCTCATGACGCGGTCTACGACCGATCAGCCACCTCGCATGCGGTCAATTTGTTTGACATGGCCGAGAAGTATGCTGATGTTGCGAGCACCGATGAGCTTCTCGGCTCATTAGAATTGATTCATGCCAGGTCATAAATCGGCTAGACTTGACCGTGTGATTTTTGATTTTTGATTTTTATTGTTCCTATTTTTTTCCTACAAGGAGAGCCTGTGATTCATCAAAAACGTCGCCCTTTTCTGGCGCTTGCCTCAGTCGCATTGAGTTTGAGCGCCTTGTCGTGGTCCAATGTCTCCATGGCCCAAGCCACAGATACGATCAAGTTTGGCATGTCCATGCCTTTGTCGGGTACGCAAGCACTTTTCGGGGCTGACCAAGTCAAAGCGGCCCAAATGGGCGTTGCCGACATCAATGCCAAGGGCGGTGTGAACGGCAAACCGTTGGAGATGATATTGGTGGATACCCAAGCTGACCCCCAGCTTGGCATTAATGCAGCCAAGCGATTTGTCAGTGTGGATAAACTTCCCATTTTTTTAACCTCCTGGAGCGCAGTGGTGAAGGCCGTTGCCCCAATTGCAAACCGTGAAAAAGTGTTGGAGTTGAGTGTAGGCGCCAATTCTCCTGAGATTGCAACTCTGGGGGATTATGTCTACACCACATTCCCATTGGCCGATGTCGATGTGGCGGCTTTGGCGCAATACAGTCACACCAGTTTGGGTAAACAAAACGCTGCCGTCATGTACATCAACAATGACTCGGGCGTCGAAGGTGCAAACATTTATAAATCCATGTTTGAAAAAGCCGGTGGTAAGGTGGTCGCCTTTGAAGCCTATGACGCAAAGGCAACCGATTTCACGGGCGCACTCTTGAAGGTCAAAGCGGCCAACCCGGAGATCATTCATATCCAAGGCCTCATCACGGATTTACCCCAAGTGATTGCACAAATGCGCCAGTTGGGGATCACCACTCGCGTGTCAAGTTACTCAGCAGGCTATAACCCCAAAGTGATTGAACAACTTGGGGCTGCGGCAGAGGGCTTGATCGTCACCTCTTTGGCGCCCAGTGTGAACGACAATCCCAATGTTGCGGGCTTCATCAACCGTTGGAAAACCACTGAAAATCGCATTCCCAATGGACTGCCTTACACCCAGTATCTCTACGATAGCCCCTACATCGTGGCTGAACTCTACAAATGGATCGCCAAAAACAAATTGCCTGCCACAGGTGAGAATTTGAGAAAAGCGCTGTTGGCCATTAAAACTTTCGATTTGCCCATGACGGGTATGTTGGAGGTGAGTGCCGATCACAGGGTCAAAAAGCCAGTGTATCTTTTGACCGTGGATAAAGGTGCTTTTGTTCCTTTGGCAACAATCAAGTAACAAGGCCTTAGGGAAAATTAATCATTGATGCCATGGACAACAGCCCTGCGATTGAACTGACGTGACTCTTTCCATTCTTTTACAAATTCTATGGACGGGTTTGGCGGTTTCGTCTTATGCGGTGTTGTTTGCCATGGCGTTTTCACTGATCTTGAAGGTCGTGAAAATATGGAATTTTGCTCAAGCTGGCTTCATGGGCTTGGTTTTTTACTCGCTGTATGTGAGTTTAAATATATTTGAGTGGCCCATGTGGGCAGGAGTGGTCTTGTCCTTTTTGGTCACTACCTTAGCGGCCTTTGCATTTTTTCACTATGGCATTGAAACATTGCGTGCCAGACATTCCAGCAGCCTTACCTTTTTCATCTTGACTCTTGTGGTTTCTCAATTCATGGGCTACTTGTTTGCCATGTGCTTTGGAACCGAGCCTCTCACGATTACTAAAAATATCATGTCCCCTGTCATGCTGGTGGGGGGAATCGTGGTGAGTCACTGGGATTTACAGGCGATGGGTCTCACAGCGCTCACGGTTTTGCTGGTTTATTGGATTTTGAACAGAACCCATATGGGGCAGTTCATGTCAGCGGTGGCCGATCATCCTGGTTTGGCAAGACTCTACGGTATAGATGTGAGCCGTGTTTATTTATACACCATTGCCTTGGCGTGTTTACTCTTGACGGTGGGGGTGTATTTGTTGGGCTTGAAAGTGGCCATGTTGCCAAATACGCCACTTCAAATGATGCTCTTGGCAGTCATTGCAACGCTGCTGGGTGGAATGGGACAGGTATTTGGAGCGGCGGCGGCGGCGGTGCTCTTATCGTTAATTCAGTCACTCAGTGTTTTTGTGATTCCCTCGGAGTGGCAGAGTTTGTTGATCTATGCATTTCTTTTCATGACCATTTTGTTTTTTCCAGAAGGTTTTTCCTGGACGGCCATGAAGTCATGGTTTACTGTGAGGAGAGCTTGAATGGAGTATGTGATTTCAGTGCTTGTGCTCATGGGGATCTATGTCATTTTGAGCTCGAGCTTTAATTTGATTATTGGCTACGGAGGGCTCATCAGCATTGCCCATCCCATTTTCTTTGCTTTGGGCGCTTACACAACGGGTGTGCTGAGCGTTAATTTTTCAATTTGGCCACCCTTGGCGCTGTTGGCGGGGGGCTTGGTTGCTTTGGTGTTCTCGTTAATGCTCTCCTTGCCTTCGCTTCGAATATCGGGGGACTATTTGCTCATTACCAGCATAGGATTTCAGTTGGGACTCTTGGAAGTCATCAAACATCTGGGTTTTTTAGGCGGTGCGTCAGGTCTTGGCAATATTGCGAACGTGATTGAAGGAGATAACCGCAGTGAGATTTTTGCGTTGATCTCGATTGGTCTGGCCGTGATCGTTTTCCTATTCATTCGTTGGCTCATTCAGGGCCCATATGGTCTTCTTGTCAGCGCCATGAGAGACGATGAGTTGGTCTACACCTCATTGGGTCGCAATGCGATGAAGGTGAAATTGGTGATTTTTGCTATCGGTAGTGCTTGTGCGGGTTTGGCGGGAGGACTGTACGCCTATTACTACCAGTATGTGAATCCAGATCAATTCGAGATCTTGCAGTCCTCCATGATCCTCACCATGGTGGTGGTGGGGGGGATGGGCTCTCAATGGGGACC
>DAISKH010000101.1:7451-11191 GCA_036821105.1 Limnohabitans sp. | reverse complement strand
ATGACGGGTTTGCCCGGGATCATCTCCATCATCCAGGCTTGGAGTCTCGCGATGATGGGCGGCAATGGCAAGATCGGGCGCGGGTGCCCGATATGTTCTCCAGCGATTCGCACGAGCTCAGCGAAGGATTTGACCTCAGGGCCGGCCAATTCATAAACGGGTGCCAAACGGTGGGAGTGCAGTGGATTAAAAACGCCACCCTGTGCTTTCAGGTTCAACACATAGAGCATGGCACTCACCACGTCGCCCACCCAAACCGGCTGAAAAAGGGCCTGGGCACTGGCGAGCGGGAAAAAGGGAAAGTGTTTTTGTAACTGGGCCAACAAGTTGATGAATTGGTCGTCTTGGGCAAAAATTACACTGGGGCGAAGCACTGTCAGCTGACAGCTTGAATCCGACAAGATGCGCGTCATCTCGCTCTCACCTTGGGCTTTGCTGCTTAAATAGTTGGAGCTCTCACGTCCTGTGCCCTGGATGCCCAAAGCGCTCACTTGGATCAACTGCTTGACACCGACCTCCTTGGCGCATTGTGCAATAAGGCTAGGCAGAGTGACATGCACACGCTGGAATTCCTTGGGACTGCCGTGCAAGATGGCCACCAAATTGACGACCGCATCCACCCCTTGCATCAAACGCTTCAACTCATGGGGGTCAGTGATGTCGGCCTTGACGACATCGACCAAAGGTAGGGTTTGGATACTGCGAGCAGGTGTGCGGCGCGTGGGCGTCAAGATACGGACGTTAGTGCGGTTCAAGGCTTCGCACAGGTGGTGGCCGACAAAGCCGCTGGCACCCAAGACCAATAGTTGTTTCATATTCTCAGACAGATCCGTGTTTTGTGAAGCCGCCCGGGTTGGCGAGTATCACTTCATTGTCCCACTGAACGCGCTCGCGCAGTCCTTTGGGACAGAAAAAAACCCACCCCTTTTGAGGGTGGGTTGATCTGAATACTAGCCAGTCGAGGGCTGTTAGGCTGATGGGCTCGCAGAGTGCTTGTGCGCACCCTGCAACGCCAGGGTTTTTTACATACCCATGTCGCCCATGCCGCCCATACCACCCATGCCGCCACCGGGCATTGCAGGTGCGGACTCGTCTTTGGGAGACTCAGCCACCATGCACTCGGTGGTGAGCATCAAAGAGGCCACAGACGCTGCGTTTTGAAGCGCAGTGCGTGTCACTTTGGTGGGATCCAAAATACCCATCTCGATCATGTCGCCATAGGTGTCGTTGGCAGCATTGAAGCCGTAGTTGCCTTTGCCAGCCAAGACGGCATTGACCACGACGCTGGGCTCACCGCCTGCGTTGTAGACGATTTCGCGCAAGGGGGACTCAACTGCTTTGAGCACCAATTTGATACCGGCTTCTTGGTCAGCGTTGTCACCTTTGATGGTGCCAGCAGCTTGACGTGCACGCAGGAGTGCAACACCACCACCGGCCACAATGCCCTCTTCCACAGCAGCGCGGGTTGCGTGCAATGCGTCTTCAACGCGGGCTTTTTTCTCTTTCATTTCGACTTCAGTGGCAGCGCCCACTTTGATCACGGCAACACCACCGGCCAATTTGGCCACGCGCTCTTGGAGCTTCTCGCGGTCGTAGTCGCTGGTGGCTTCTTCGATTTGGATGCGGATTTGTTTGACACGTGCTTCGATGTCAGCAGCTGCACCTGCGCCGTCGATCAACGTGGTGTTTTCTTTGCCCACTTCAACGCGCTTGGCTTGACCCAAATCGGCCAATGTGACTTTCTCAAGTGTCAAACCGACCTCTTCAGCGATCACTTTACCGCCAGTCAAAATCGCGATGTCTTCGAGCATGGCTTTGCGACGATCGCCAAAGCCAGGAGCCTTGACAGCAACCACTTTCAAAATACCGCGCAAGGTGTTGACCACCAAAGTTGCCAGGGCTTCGCCCTCAACTTCTTCAGCAATGATCAACAAAGGACGGCCAGCCTTGGCAACTTGCTCCAATGTGGGGAGCAAGTCGCGGATGTTGCTGATCTTTTTGTCAAAGAGCAGCACAAAGGGGTTGTCCAACAATGCGACTTGTTTGTCGGGGTTGTTGATGAAGTAAGGAGAGAGGTAGCCGCGGTCAAACTGCATGCCTTCAACGACGTCGAGTTCGTTGTTCAATGACTTGCCGTCTTCAACAGTGATCACACCCTCTTTGCCCACTTTGTCCATGGCGTTGGCGATGATCTCGCCAATGCTGGTGTCGCTGTTGGCAGAGATGGAGCCCACTTGAGCGATCTCTTTGGAAGTGGTGGTGGCTTTGGTGGCGTGCTTCAACTGCTCGACCAATGCGGTTACAGCTTTGTCGATACCGCGCTTCAAGTCCATGGGGTTCATGCCAGCGGCCACGTACTTCATGCCTTCGCGAACGATGGCTTGAGCGAGCACTGTCGCAGTTGTGGTGCCGTCACCTGCGTTGTCGCTGGTCTTGGAAGCCACTTCTTTGACCATTTGAGCGCCCATGTTTTGGAGCTTGTCTTTGAGCTCGATCTCTTTGGCCACAGATACACCGTCTTTGGTGACGGTGGGTGCGCCAAAACTTCTCTCAAGCACCACGTTGCGGCCTTTGGGGCCCAATGTGACTTTAACTGCGTTGGCCAGGATGTTCACACCCTCGACCATGCGTGCGCGGGCTTCGCCGCCAAAAATTACGTCTTTTGCTGCCATGATATTTAACTCCTTGAATACTTAAAAATGGGGATTACTTCTCGACCACGGCAAAGAGGTCTTCCTCTTTCATGACGAGTAGCTCTTCGCCATCGACCTTCACAGTTTGGCCACTGTATTTGCCAAACAAAACGCGGTCTCCGACTTTGACGCCAACAGCGTGCAATTCGCCTTTGTCGTTTTTCTTGCCAGGACCGACTGCCAAAATCTCGCCTTGATCAGGCTTTTCAGCAGCGTTGTCAGGAATGACGATGCCAGAAGCAGTTTTTGTTTCGCTTTCGATGCGCTTGACGATCACACGATCGTGCAGAGGACGAAGTTTCATTACATCTCCAAATGAGGTCTAAAAGGTTAAAAAATACAGGATAAGCTCATGCTTATCGGGCATTTGCCCGCGGTAGATGGCTAGTAAATTGATTTGCTAGCACTCCTCTACTGCGAGTGCTAATGATAAGGCCGTTTCCTGGGATATCAAGAGCACCCCATAAAATTCTTTTGGCGTGCACAAATTGAATTTGACGAAGCGCTATTTTTTATGAATACTTAATAACTTATTAAATGATTAAATACATAAAATATTAATATTTATAGTTCTATTATTTTAAATGCGGTTTGAACTATTGGGTCCCCCATTTTTTTAGGGTAAGTTTTATTGATGGCTTATTGAGGCTTTGGAATTTGAAATTTTAAATATCTAAGCTCACAGGGCGGATTGCCCCACAGCGGGTGAGTCCGATTTTTGATGAAGTTGCGGTCGCGCGTGAACTCAATGGGCTGTGATGCTTTTCAAAAAATAATCCAAGTGCCGCCTAGCACCTTGAAACACACGGTTGGCCAGTGGGGACGGAAAGTCGGAGGGTAATTTTTGCTAAACCGCTTTCAATGCGGCATCTAATCGATGAGTCATGTCAAGCATGGCCTGCCAAGCTCCATCGACCATGCTTCGATTAGCCAATGCTTGCCAGTGACGAGGCTGGATGTCACACAAGTGGTAATGCGCCGATTTACCTCTCACAGCCATAGCCATTTTCACTTTTTTATACTGCAATTCGTGTGGTCCAGTGCCCA
>DAISKH010000101.1:0-7441 GCA_036821105.1 Limnohabitans sp. | reverse complement strand
GCCCACGATCGGCCAAGCTGAGAGCACGTCGTAAATTGGAGTCATTTTGTAGCGACCCCCAGGGAGCATGAAGAGTGAAAAATTCTTGGCGTGTCCGTCAATGGCCGCTAAGAACCAAAAGAGCAAATGGGCGCACAAAAAATTTCGACCATCCTCATGAAACGACTCTCCTTTGCTGAGCACTTCCAAGCAAGCCTCGATGCTGGGTCCGCCGTTTTGTTCATATTTTTGATGGCTGGGTACCCCTTTGGCTTGACAAAAGTCCTCTTGAGGTAATCGGACAAGCCAATCGTCACCGAGCCAACGTCTGTCAAAACGCTCAACCACCAATACCCGATGTTCCTCCCAATTCTCCATCTCGCAGCGTGCTGCCGGCAAACCCAGCTCATGAATGATTTGGTTGCACAGCCACTCGTTTTCAACCGACAGGTTGAGGTCAAGTTGCAGCCCGGGTGTGATACCAATAGCGGGCTTGATGATATGGGTGGTGGGCGTGGTACCCAATGGGCGGCACCATTGACCCTTGACCTTGAGAAGGGCGGTTTTTTCTTGTGCTCCAGAAACTGAAAGCCGAAATACCTCCTCCTCATCCAATGCCCAAGTCGGAGAGCGTGAATCCAAGGACGACATAATTGTAGCTAGCCTTGGCGTGGACAGTGCTTCGTACCGGATGGGGCGGGTAAGCTCGGGTGTGATGCCATGAGGAAGCAATTGCACGGCGCCTGCACAATCTCGGCCAACCTCCGCCAACAAGAAGAATGGGTCTGTGCTTTTGGTGTTGAACCGATCCTTGATTCGCTGGCGAATCAAGTTGTTATCGGGCAATAAATTGTCAAAATAGTTGCTGACCATCGGACCTTCTAGAAGATTGTTAGCGGTCATGGGCAAAGATAAAGATAACGGACGACTTCTTGTCATGCCCAGCCAAGCATCGTTGTAAATGAAACTGTGACGACCTGTGCGTGCCACACGCCAAGTTCCCACCAATTCGTCGTTCATCCAAACACAAAGTTCTTGCATTGACATGATGATTACCAATCTGACCCAGTGTCGTTATTATTATTCGATGGGTCAGAAGAAATAGGGACCCTTTTGCGTTGATCTCGTAAAACAATGTCCACCTCTAGGGCGTGCAAAATGGCGATCAACTGACCAGCACTCACCGCATGAGGATTACGCTCGATGGCAGCGATGCGGGATTGCGAGACCCCCAACTTGAGTGCCAAATCTTTTTGGCTCAATTTGCGAAATTTCCGCATGGACCTCAGATGGGGTGTGAGTTGATCAGCAATTGAAATGAGGTAGTCCATTGTTGAATATTATCTAAAGGTAATATTGGCACTATATCACTCAAAAGTAATAAATGCAAAATATTACTATAAAGTGATATTTTTAATCAGTCGGATCAATCTTTCATTCTGGCAAGGTTTGAAAACTGTCCCCTCCATTCATATTCCATCTTGAGCGCCTAGTGGACGTCCTGGTGGGGGGGGATCAATCAACGTTTAGATCAAAATGTGAAAGGTCAACGACAAGGGCAGAAATTCTAAGAATGGGAGAGCAGATTGTGTAAAAACTATAGGGACACAGTCCAACTCGCTTAAAACACAAAGGGACACCGAAGTGTCCCTTTGTGTTTTAAGCTTTTGGATTAAGGTTTTTGGATTGAAGCTTTTGGCTTTGGGGGTGTCCTTTTGCTCAGTCCACCCTCCCTATTGAGCAACCCAAGACGATTTTATAAACCCGCAGCAGCTCTCAAAGCCTGAGCCTTGTCGGTTCTCTCCCAAGTGAACTCGGGCTCTTCGCGGCCAAAGTGCCCATAGGCTGCGGTCTTTTGATAAATAGGCCTCAAGAGGTCGAGCATCATGATGATGCCTTTGGGTCTCAAGTCAAAGTGCTCGGCCACGATTGCGGCAATTTTTTCATCTGAAATCACCCCCGTTCCCATGGTGTTGATGGTGATGTTCATGGGGCGAGCCACTCCAATCGCATACGCCACTTGGATCTGGCATTGGGTTGCCAAGCCAGCGGCCACCACGTTCTTGGCCACATAGCGAGCGGCATAGGCGGCTGAACGGTCAACCTTGGTGGGATCTTTCCCTGAGAAAGCGCCACCACCGTGGGGGCAGGCGCCGCCATAAGTGTCCACAATGATCTTTCTGCCCGTGAGTCCACAATCTCCTTGGGGACCACCGACCACGAAGCGGCCTGTGGGGTTGACCAAGTAACGGGTGTCTTTGAGCCACTCTTTGGGGAGCACGGGCTTGATGATCTCTTCCACCACCGCTTCTACAAAGGAGGCCTTCATGGTGGAGCCGTCACTTTGCTCGGGGCTGTGTTGTGTGGAGAGCACCACCGTGTCAACGCTGTGGGGCTTACCGTTCACGTAGCGCATCGTCACTTGGCTCTTGGCATCGGGGCGCAAAAACGGTAAACGGCCGTCTTTTCTCAATTGCGCTTGGCGCTCGACCAAACGGTGGGCGTAATAAATAGGGGCGGGCATGAGCTCAGGCGTCTCCGAGCAAGCGTAACCAAACATCAAGCCTTGATCACCGGCACCTGTGTTCAAGTGGTCGTCGGATGCGTGGTCCACACCTTGGGCGATGTCATTGCTTTGCTTGTCATAGCACACCATGACCGCACAGCCCTTGTAATCAATACCGTAGTCGGTGTTGTCGTAGCCGATGCGTTTGATGGTGTCACGAGCGACTTGGATGTAGTCGACATGGGCGTTGGTGGTGATCTCACCTGCGAGCACCACGAGACCGGTGTTGGTGAGGGTCTCGGCCGCCACGCGTGAGCGGGGATCTTGTGCGAAGATGGCGTCCAAAATGGCGTCTGAGATCTGGTCGGCCACCTTGTCGGGGTGTCCCTCAGAGACCGATTCAGAGGTGAAGAGATAGTCTTGTGACATGCGAAAGCTCCAATAAAAAAAGATAAGTTCAACACTGTTGCGTTGCCGTTCTTTTCGTCTTGGGTAAGCCTCGAGTCTGGCGAACGCTTTAGCAGCTCGGAGACTCAAAGTGCGTGGATCTGAGGCTCATCTAGAAACCTCGGCTCAACAGCACACCATTGATCTCACTCCCATCCAAGAAGACTTTTGAGTGGGTAACCCCTAGGTAACACCTAGGTAACCCCCAAAAAACACACTTGGCGTTGTCGCCCTGCAAGTTGCTTCATTAACTCAGCGACCACCAAATTGTAACCAAAATTTCACAGATCCTGCCACCCCAAGAGGTGGCATGACAAGCCGTGGGTA
This sequence comes from Limnohabitans sp., assembly GCA_036821105.1. Taxonomy (GTDB): domain Bacteria; phylum Pseudomonadota; class Gammaproteobacteria; order Burkholderiales; family Burkholderiaceae_C; genus Limnohabitans. The sequence continues at coordinate 4,182 of DAISKH010000101.1, read as the reverse complement.
AGCTTTTGCACTTTTACTGTTCCAGCAATGGAGTTCAGGCGTTCAAGATATCTCTTTAGAATGCAAGGGCCATGGCACTTCTTTTTAAACTTCTCTCGCGTTTGCCCTTGACTTGGATGCAGTCCATCGGTTCCCTCTTGGGTGCTTGGGTGTGGTGGCTCTCCAAAAGCTATCGTGAGGAATTCATCCGTAATGCCCATCGTTTGGGACTCTCCCCAGACGTCATTCAGCGCGCCCGCGCCAGTGCCGGACAGATGGTGGGTGAGTTGCCATGGATGTGGTTCAGGTCCCGCGACGTCTCTTGTCTTCCTCATGTGCAGTGGGACGGTATTGAATTGTTTGAGGCTGGTTTAAAAAAAGGCCAAGGCGTCATGGTGCTCTCCCCCCATTTGGGTTGTTGGGAGATTGGGGCGCAAATGCTGGCCGAGCGATTTGGCCCCAGTCACGGCCCCCTGATGGCCATGTACCGCCCCGCCCGGAAGGCTTGGCTGAACCGTTTGATGCAAAGTGCGCGCGACAAGCCCCACCTCAAAAGCGTACCCGCCTCCTCACAAGGCGTTAGAGAAATTCTGCGTCACCTCAAACGGGGGGGCTACACGGCTCTCTTGCCCGATCAAGTCCCTCCCGAAGGACAAGGGGTTTGGGCCGAGTTTTTGGGGGAGCGCGCCTACACCATGACCTTGGCCGTGAAGCTTGCCCGCCAGACCGGTGCCACCGTCTTGCTTTGCTGGTGCGAGAGGCTCCCCAAGGGCCAATACATAGGACATTTGAGCGCGCTCCAAGACCCCGTGCTCACCGACCCCGAGGCGTCAGTGCTGGACGGTTGCCAGGCCATGAACGATGCGGTGGAGCGGTTGGTGAGGGCCCATCCTGATCAATACTTGTGGGGATACCGCCGTTTCAAAGCCCCACGGACCCTGGAGAGCGCTCCAACGCTAGAGAACAACGGGGAGCCCAAGAAACAATCTGCGCAACATGATGAACTTCAAGAGACTTCAAGTGCCACCCCCCCTCCTAGACCTAGAAGCGATACCCCGGGTGCCTGGCCTTGGCTGATGGTGCCCTTGTCTTGGTTACCTTTACCCGTACTGAGAACACTGGGAAGCGTCATTGGCGTGAGTTTGTACGCCTTGGTGCGCCGACGTGGCCAAATTACCCGTCGCAACTTGTCCCTGTGTTTCACCGAGTGGAGTGCCCAAGAGGTGGACCAAGTCGCGCGCGCTGTGTTTGTGAATTTCGCCAAAGCGTGGCTGGACCGCAGTTGGCTCTGGCATGCTTCAAGACAAAAGGTGGAAGAACGCCTAAGGCTCACGGGGGACGAGGCTGGCTTGGCGCTTTTGAAATCCTCTAAACCGTTGGTGATTTTTGCGCCCCATTTTGTGGGTCTGGATGTGGCGTGGACGAAGTTGACTCTGGACGATTGCCGCCCCCTACTCACCATCTACACGCCACAGTCCTCGGCCACCGCGGACCAATGGATGAAGGAGGGGCGTGAGAGATTTGGACGCGTTCGAGTGGGTACGCGTGAAGATGGGGTTCGGGCCCTGATTCACGGCATCAAGCAAGGTCACGGCCTTTATTTATTACCAGACATGAATTTCGGTCCCGAGGAATCGATTTTTGTGCCGTTTTTTGGAGTGCCAGCGGCAACTGTCCCGTCATTGTCCAAATTTGCCAAACTCTCAGGCGCCCAAGTGCTGCCGATCACCACGCGCATGACCCCAAGTGGTTACGATGTGGTGGTGCACCCGGTTTGGGAACACTATCCCACAGTGGATGTGAGAGCAGATACAGCCTTGATGAACCAATGGCTTGAGGGTGAAGTCAAAGCGCACGTTGAGCAGTATTTTTGGCTGCACAAGCGCTTTAAAACCAGGCCCCCGGGTGAGGCACCCATTTATTGATACGGTGATTAATACGTAGATTAATACGAAGATTAATAGGCTTTTCAGGCGTTCGGTGTCCGTGGCCCTTCAAGGTGTCAATTCAATAGGCCCAATTTGGAGAAATATTCATCTCAAGGCTCAAGCGTTGTGCTTTCAGTGGCCAGCCCCTTGGGGTGCGTCCAGTGCCATAACTTCAAAGCCACCTCGTCCAAGCCTTGGCGTTTGAGGGCAGAAAAGAGTTGGACCTCGCCGCCACCGGCTTGGAGTCGCGTGATGGAGAGGGCTTTTTGTGCATCGGTGCGGTTGAGTTTGTCCGATTTGGTGAGAAGCACCAAAAATTGCAAGCCGTCCATGACCCTTGGGCGCATGATGTCGAGTAAGATTTCATCAAGCTCGGTGAGCCCCAAGCGCGGATCACACAAGAGCACAATGCCTTTGAGGTTGGGCCTGGTCATCAAATAGTTGGCCATGACTTGTTGCCAACGGATTTTGTCTTGTTTAGGCACCGCCGCGTAGCCATAGCCCGGCAAGTCGGCCAACACCGCATCGGTTTGGGCTTGGCGCCCCAAGGCAAAGAGGTTGATGTGTTGGGTCCGTCCAGGGGTTTTGGAGGCATAGGCCAAGCGTTTTTGCTGGGTCATGGTGTTAATGCAAGTCGATTTGCCTGCATTGGAGCGCCCCACAAACGCCACTTCCGGTAAATCGTAGGCGGGCAAATGATGGAGCTGTGCGGCTGTGGTTAAAAACCTCGCGGTATGCAGCCAGCCCATGGCCAATTTGACCTCGTCGTCCTTGGAGAGAGGGGGATGCTCTGCCTCAGAGCCATTTTGGAGCTCTAGATCAGGGTTTTTGTGGGGTTCTTGTGTCATCAAATGGGTAAATTAATAGGGGACTAGGGTCTGCCCGAGTGAGTCATTGTAGAATCTAAAGTCTTTCTATGAACATCCAACATTCTCTATTCATGAATTACCTCGTTCAAACCTCACGTTCGTTGGCTTTTGCTGCATCCTTTGCATTGGCCGCTTTGGTGGCCCAAGCGGGCGAAATGCCTGCTGCTGCACCGGCAGCACCTGCAGCTCCCGCCAAACCTGATTTGGCCAAGGGCGAGGCCAGTTTCACTGCGGTGTGCGCGGCTTGCCACGGCGCGGACGGCAACTCAGGCTCACCCGAGTATCCCAAATTGGCAGGCCAACATCCCGAGTACTTGGTCAAGCAACTCACCGAGTTCAAGTCCGGTAAGCGCGCCAATGCGGTCATGATGGGCATGTCCGCTGCGTTGTCTGAGGACGACATGAAAAACATCGCCGCTTGGCTATCCACCAAAACTCCCAAGCCCGGCTTTGCCAAAGACGCTGCCTTGGTGGCTTTGGGTGAAAAAATCTACCGCGGTGGCGTCCAAGACCGTCAAATCCCCGCCTGTGCAGGCTGCCATAGCCCCAATGGTGCAGGCATTCCCGCCCAGTACCCACGCCTAAGTGGTCAGCATGCTGACTACACAGCTCGCGAGTTGTCTTATTTTAGAGACGGCAGCCGCGCCAACAACCTCACGATGAACCAAGTGGCCGCCAAGCTCAACGACAAAGAGCTCAAAGCCTTGGGCGAGTACACCGCAGGTTTGCATTGAACCCACTCCATTGAAACCTGGTTGAAAATGATGCCAGGTGTTCAATGCAATAAGTTCTAATAGTACCTAGCCTTGGCTTGATGACAAGTTTGAGCATGGGTTAGTACAAGTTTTTGCAAATGTCTTTGCACATTTCTTTGTGTATTGGTTTCCCTAGGCAATCAACAAAGCTTCCAGGTGCTGCCAACCCAATGAATTTTCCAAGTCTTACTGAGCGTTGATGGCTCTCAGTCAAGCAAGGCACGAATGCCACGAATGCCACGCATGGCACTCTTTCGAAGATGACCACTCCAAGTTTTTATTATTTATATGAGTCTAGTTGAGATTGACTACTTTGGCTCATAACAAGCCATCATCCACTTCATCTAGAGCTTGTGAGCTTAGATGGGCTACTTTAAAAATGGTGAGTTGTTGGTTACTGCTGAAAACCATGAATTTGATGTTTTGGTGACTACTGATTCGAACTGCGAATAGCAACCCATTTCTGACACTTGAATCTCTTCAGTGAATCACTGATTAACTGTTGACAGTCCCTAATCGTCTCCTTGAGGTTTTCAGTTTTCCCTATTTTTAATCCGATCCTAGGGTCATTTGAAAGTTTTGAGGTGTTCGGATTTGCTTTCGCATACAGTTGTAACCTATTGGGCTTTTCAAACGAATTGAAGGCCAAGA
>DAISKH010000100.1:7537-11228 GCA_036821105.1 Limnohabitans sp. | reverse complement strand
TGCTTTCAAGGGCCTAGATACTTTGTTTTAGAGGAAAATCCTCGGTGCCGATGTTCCCCTTTGCCCATGCCACCCATCCCGAGCCACAGCGGTGTTGTGATTTGGTGCTGGCACAATTGCGCGCGCAAATGGCCAGTGCGCACTATGCATCTGCGCCGGGTTTGGGTGTGCTCTACATCACTGACCATTACGCCCGTCATGCCCAAGACATCTTGGACCATTTGAGCGCTGAGTTGCCCTGGGTCACCGATTGGGTGGGCACCACGGGAGTGGGGATTGCTGCCAACAATGTGGAGTACTTTGATGAGCCCGCCCTTTGTGTGATGCTACTGGATTTGTCCATTGACCAATACCGAGTCTTCAGCGGTGTGTCCCCTCTGGGAGCCGTGGAGATGACGGGCTTTGAGCCCCACACAGCATTGATTCATGCCGATGCTCAAACCGCGGATGTGGGAGACTTGATTGAAGAGGTGGCGCTTCGCACACAAAGTGGCTATGTGTTTGGGGGCCTCAGTTCTTCACGCACCATTTCTCCTCAATTTGCCCTGAGCTCGAGCGGCAACGTTCAAGGCCAAGGTCAACAACGCGGCGTCTTCACGGGGGGCTTGAGTGGGGTGGCTTTTGCCCAATCGGTGGCGATGGTCTCGCGGGTAACCCAAGGCTGCTCTCCTCTCTCCAAAGTCCGCAGTATCACCTCTTGTGAGGGGCATGTGGTGTTGAGCCTTGATGGAGAGCCGGCTTTGGATGTGCTTTTAAAAGATCTGGGTGTGAGCTTAGAGGAGCCTCGCGCTGCCATAGCCAAGGTGCAGCAAACGTTGGTGGGTTTGTCCGAGTCCGACCAATCTGCGCTTGGGAAGACTGGACATTTTGAGGAAGCCGTCATGGTGCGCCACATCATTGGCCTTGATCCCGCTAAGCGCGGCATTGCTGTGGCGCAATCCTTGAATGTTGGACAGAGCTTGACGTTTTGTACTCGAAATGTTGAAGCGGCCAAGGCCGACTTGATGCGCATGGGCACACAAATTCGTGACTCGTTGGAGCCCCAAGATTGGCCACAAAACTGGCCCCAAGAGGTGCAAGACGTCTGGGTTCAAACAGAACTGTCCGAGCCCCATCCGGCCAGAAAGGTCTTGGGTGCGATATATGTCAGTTGTGCAGGACGGGGAGGGCCGCATTTTGGCGCCCCCAGTGCTGAGTTGCAGGTGTTAAGGCGTGCCTTGGGAGACGTGCCCTTGGTGGGGTTTTTTGCCTCCGGTGAGATCGCTCATCAAAATCTTTATGGCTACACGGGCGTCTTGACCGTTTTTACCCAAGACCAAGTCACACCCCCCGAGCACGGTCAGCTTTGAAAAGGCTCACCCACTCAGTCAATCGGCCCTCATCCATTGCTTGGCGAATCTCGCTCATGAGGTTCAAGTAATAGTGCAAATTGTGGATGGTGTTGAGCACACTCCCGAGCATCTCACCACAGCGGTCCAAGTGATGCAAGTAAGCTCTGCTAAACCCACCGCTCACCTCACCTGTTGCAAGTGTGCTGCCCTTACAGGTGTAGCACGTGCAGGTTTCATCCAAAGGGGTGTGGTCGCTTTTGTGGCGTGCATTTCTGAGTTTGAGGTCACCAAAACGGGTGAACAAATGGCCATTGCGTGCGTTTCGAGTGGGCATGACACAGTCAAACATGTCCACCCCATCCAGGACGCCTTGCACCAAATCCTCTGGCGTTCCCACACCCATTAAATAGCGCGGCTTTTGCTTTGGTAAAAGCCGAGGTGTGTGACCCATGATGTGCAGCATCTCCGCCTTGGGCTCGCCCACGCTCACGCCCCCGATAGCGTAGCCTGGGAAATCCATCTCCACCAATTGAGCCAAAGACTCTTCTCGTAGGTTTTCAAACATACCGCCTTGAACAATGCCAAAGAGCGCGTTGGGGTTTTGTAAACGCTCAAACTCGGTTTGGCATCGTTTGGCCCAGCGAAGACTCAACTCCATGGAGAGTCTGGCGTCTCGCTCGGTGGTGAGCACCCCAGCGGTTTCATAAGGCGTGCACTCATCAAACTGCATGACGATGTCGCTATTGAGCACGGTTTGGATTTGCATGCTCACCTCTGGGGTGAGCATCATGCGGTCCCCGTTCACAGGAGAGGCAAAGCGGACGCCTTCTTCAGTGATCTTTCTCATCTCCCCCAAGGACCACACCTGAAAGCCACCACTGTCGGTCAAAATGGGTTTACTCCAACGCTCAAAGCCGTGCAGACCACCAAAGGACGCCATCACGTCCATGCCCGGTCTGAGCCACAAATGAAAGGTGTTGCCCAAAATGATTTGTGCTCCCATCTCACTCAAATCTCGGGGCATCATGCCTTTCACAGTGCCGTAGGTGCCCACGGGCATAAAGATCGGGGTTTGCACCACGCCGTGGTTCAAATGCAGCACGCCTCGGCGTGCCTGATCGTGTTGGGACTTCAATTCAAATCGCAGCATGGGGTTCGCTCTCTGGGTGGGGTGAGGAGGGGGATTTTTCTAGCAGCATTGAGTCACCGTAGCTGAAAAACCGGTAGGCCGCTTCTACTGCGTGGGCATAAGCGCTTTTCATGTGCTCAAAGCCGCAAAATGCGCTTACCAGCATCAGTAGCGTGCTTTTGGGTAAGTGAAAGTTGGTGAGCAAAAGATCCACCACTTTGAACTCAAAGCCTGGGGTGATGAAAATATCGGTGTCACCCTCTCTTTGCCCAGTTTGGGCCCAAGACTCAAGCGCACGAACACTGGTGGTTCCCACGGCCAAGATGCGACCGCCCCGGCTCTGACAGTCTTTGATGGCGGACAAAGTGCTCTCAGGGATTTGGTAGCGCTCAAAATGCATGCGATGATCTTTGATGAGCGTGGTCTTGACCGGTTGAAAGGTCCCCGCTCCCACATGCAAGGTGACGCGTGCGCTCTCAACACCTGCAAGCCTCAAGCCCTCCAACACGGATTCGTCAAAGTGTAGTGCAGCAGTGGGGGCGGCCACTGCGCCAGGGTTTTGTGCAAAGATGGTTTGGTAGCTTTCTTGGTCCGCCTCCTCATCGTCTCGGGTGATGTAGGGGGGCAGTGGAATGTGACCCGACTGTGCCATCACTTGCATGGGGTCTCTCGAGAGGGAAAAACGCCACAAAGGCCCGTTTTCATCGGGGTAACGCGAGAGGAGTGTGGCACTTACTCCTCCGTCGAGTCGCAAGGTGGCCCCGATCAAGGGTTTTTTACTCACACGTAAATGCACCACCACTTGATGGGGGGGCTCAGTGCTGTTTGAGCTCTCAGGCAAGATGCGCTCAATGAGCATTTCAAACCGGCCGCCACTCTCCTTCTTACCAAAAAGACGGGCCTTCATCACCTGGGTGTCATTAAAGATCATCAAGTCGCCTCGCCTTAAAAGAGAGGGTAATTGTGAAAACCGGCGGTCAAGTAGGGGCAGAGAGCGAGCGTCCAAGAGTTTGGAGGCGCTTCTGGGGTGGCAAGGGTGTTGTGCGATGAGTTCTGGTGGGAGATCGAAATCAAAGTCACTGAGTTTCCACTCGGTGGCACTGGGAGGGTGTTCAAGAGGCATGGTGTTAGAGGGCTGGACCGGCCCGTCTGCAATTAATGATGAGTGAAGGGCCAGTGCTGGCCTGGGCAACCAAGCTTTGGGGCTTGGCCGCTCAAAGGTGGGGTTAAA
>DAISKH010000100.1:1510-7437 GCA_036821105.1 Limnohabitans sp. | reverse complement strand
GTTAAGGGGTTAAAAGGCTAAACATCTTAAGCGAACTGCTTAAAAAACAGTGAATAAAACCACTTTATGGATGTTTTTGATCCAGACTATTTTAGTTTGAAAGTGTATTGTGTCGGTTTGCCATGCACAATCAATGGTCTCATGGAGAATAAAAAGCAACCCTCACCCGCTCAAAGCGCTTTACTGAAACTAGGCTTGGTCACGCCCCTAGATTTGGCGCTTCACATACCTTTTCGGTATGAAGATGAGACTCAACTCGTCCCATTGAGCCGAGCCCGAGAGGGTCAAGTGGTGCAAATCGAGGTGACCATCACTCACCAAGAGATCCTCTCCAAGCCCAGGCGGCAATTAAAGCTCGAAGTCACCGATGGCAACCAAGTCTGCACGGTTCGCTTTTTCAATGCCTACCCGTCCTTGGCCAAGCAACTCGCACCAGGCAGTCGTGTGCGCTTGAGAGGTGAGATTCGAGGAGGGATGTTTGGTCTCAGTATGATGCATCCCAGTGTCTCGCGTGCCGATGCTCCCTTGCCCAAGAAGTTGACCCCGGTCTATGCCACCACCGCGGCCTTACCTCAAGCGTATATCCGTAAGGCAGTCTTGGGCGGACTATCCCGGGCCATTGAGTTGGGGCAATTGGAGCCCACCATTGATCCAAGCTTAGAACCCTCGGGTTTGATGCCTCTGAAGGATGCGTTGGTGTTCTTGCACGGTCCTGGCCCAAAGGCAGACCTCAGGGCGCTTGAGAGCCGAACCCATGATGCCTGGGTGCGTTTGAAGGCCGATGAGTTGCTGGCCCAACAACTCTCTCAACTCAAAGCTCGCAACGCCAGGGCACAAACATTGGCTGTTCAATTGAAGCCCCAATCGGTGGGGGCGAAAGGCCAAGACGGCGGTGCGCCCAGTAAGAACGCGGAGGGTGTGGAGGGCGTGGGCGCGGTGAGTGTCGTTCAGGCCTTGAGAGAAGTCCTCCCCTTCGAGCTCACCCGTGCGCAGACCCGAGTGGTGCAAGAAATTGAGCGTGATTTGATCAAAAGCGTCCCCATGCACCGATTGCTCCAAGGCGATGTGGGTTCCGGCAAAACGGTGGTGGCGGCGTTGGCCGCGGCGCAATGCGTCGACGCAGGCTGGCAATGCGCTTTGATGGCGCCTACAGAGATCTTGGCGCACCAGCATTTTGAGAAACTACACGACTGGCTGCAACCATGCCTGAGCGCACGAGGCCTGAAAGTGGCATGGCTCACGGGCAGTCAAAAGAAAAAGGAAAAACGCGAAGCTTTGGCCGACATTGAGTCTGGTGCGGCCGCCTTGGTCATTGGCACGCATGCTGTGATCCAAGAGCAAGTGGTGTTTAAAAATTTGGCGCTCGCCATCATCGATGAGCAACACCGCTTTGGGGTGGCACAACGTTTGGCGCTCAGACAAAAGATCGCCTTGGACGACCCCAATGCAGGAACGTCCAAAGAGGGCACCCCAGTGAGCAGGGTGGAGCCGCATTTGCTCATGATGAGTGCAACGCCCATACCGAGAACGTTGGCGATGAGCTATTTCGCCGATCTGGACGTCTCAACGCTCGATGAGTTGCCCCCGGGGCGTACCCCTGTCGTGACCAAATTGCTCTCAGACAATCGGCGCGCCGAGTTGCTGATGCGAATTAAAGATCAGTTGCGACTGGGCCAACAAGTCTATTGGGTGTGCCCGCTCATTGAGGAGAGCGAAAGCCTGGATCTCACCAATGCGACCCAAACGCACTTGGAGTTAAGCCAGGCGTTGGGCTCTTTGGTGGTCCCCTTGAGAGGCGGCGAGTCTGATCGACCCGCCTCTTTATTTGATGAGGAACTTAGACCAAGAGATGAGGGTCAGGAAAAGAATGATGATGGGTCAGCTCGGGATAGGGGTTTGGGCTCTCACGCAATCAATGAGGGCTCATCCTTTGAGCCAAGTGCGGGTGGTGAAGGAGGAGTCCCAAAGGATTTTGACGGGGTTCATGTTCAAGTCGGGCTCCTTCATTCCAGAATGCCTGAACATGAAAAAAAGGAAATCATGCAAGCCTTCAAGTCGGGCTCGCTGCATGTCTTGGTGAGCACCACGGTGATTGAGGTAGGGGTGGATGTGCCCAACGCAAGCCTGATGGTGATCGAGCACGCCGAGCGCTTTGGCCTCAGTCAGTTGCACCAATTGCGTGGCCGAGTGGGCAGAGGCCGTGCAGCCTCAGCGTGTGTACTACTTTACTCCCTCGGGGAACATGGTCGCTTGAGTGACACAGCCCAAGCGCGGCTCAAAGCGATGATTCAAACGCAAGACGGTTTTGAGATCGCCAAGCGAGATTTAGAAATTAGGGGACCAGGCGAATTCTTGGGCTCACGTCAATCGGGCGCTTCTTTGATGCGTTTTGCTGACCCCTTGCAAGACTTCTTTTTGTTGGAATGGGCCCAAGGCCTGGCGCCCAAGCTGTGGGAACACGACCCCAAGAGCGCCCAAGCGCATTTGGAGCGGTGGCAAAGTGTCCGTGCCGAGTACTTAAAGGCCTGACAAGGTTCCTGGCTTCTTGTTAGACTTCATGCTTAAAGACCAAAGAGGGTATGCATGACGTTGACCGAGTTGAAGTACATCGTGGCCGTGGCCAGGGAGCGGCATTTTGGGCGTGCCGCTGACGCGTGTTTTGTCTCTCAACCCACGCTCTCCGTGGCAATTAAGAAGCTAGAGGATGAGCTCGAGCTGAAACTCTTTGAGCGAAGTGCCAATGAGGTGACCCCGACGGCCCTTGGTGAAGAGATCGTGCGTCAAGCCCAAAGCGTCCTCGAGCAAGCTGCCAACATCAAAGAAATCGCCAAACGTGGCAAAGATCCCCTGGCGGGTCAATTGCGTCTGGGCATCATCTACACCATCGGTCCTTATTTGCTCCCCGAGTTGGTGAAAAACGTAATCAACATGACGCCCCAGATGCCACTCATGCTGCAAGAGAACTTTACCAATAAGCTCCTAGAGATGCTCAGAACAGGTGAGATCGATTGCGCCATCATGGCCGAGCCCTTCCAAGATGCGGGCCTGGCCCTTTGCCCTTTGTATGACGAACCTTTTTTGGCGGCACTCCCAAGCGCCCACCCCTTGGCCGACAAGCCCAGCATCGGTGCCCAAGAACTCAAGGACGAGACGCTACTCCTCTTGGGCAATGGGCACTGTTTTCGTGACCATGTGCTCGAAGTTTGTCCAGAGTTTGCTCGCTTTGCCAGCAACGCTGAAGGTATTCGTAAAAGCTTTGAGGGCTCCTCGCTGGAGACCATTCGCCATATGGTGGCCGCGGGCATGGGGGTGACCTTGGTGCCTCGCTTGAGTGTTCCAAGCGAAGCCCTTGATCGACCCGCCAAAAAGAAAAAAGATCTCTCGACTTACGTGCGGTACTTGCCCATTGTGGATGCTGGCCAACAAGCCCCCTCACGCCGAGTGGTGCTGTGTTGGAGAAAAAGCTTCACGCGCTATGAGGCCATCGCCGCCCTTCGAAACGCGGTCTATGCCTGTGAGTTGCCTGGGGTGACTCGTTTGACGGCTTAGTGACCCATGAGCCCAATCCTCTACAGATGATGTCAAGCACTCCTCCCTCTGATGATGAAGTCAAGCCCACGCGATGGGCCTTGTATTTGGATCTCATCCGCTGGAACCGACCAGCGGGCTGGCTTTTACTCTTGTGGCCCTCTTTGTCAGCGTTGTGGCTGGCCCAAGGGGGCTGGCCCGGTTGGCATTTGTTGAGTGTTTTTGTGTTGGGGACGATTTTGATGCGCTCGGCCGGTTGCTGTCTCAATGACGTTGCTGACCGAGAATTTGATCGACACGTGAAGAGAACGGCGAAGCGTCCTGTCACGAGCGGCGCTTTGAGTGTCAAAGAGGCCTTGTTGCTGGGCTTGGTGCTCGCTTTGGTGGCGTTTGGCTTGGTCTGCAGCGTCAATGAAGCCAGTGTCTGGTGGTCCTTTGTCGCATTGGCGGTCGCCATGGTCTATCCGTATGCCAAACGCTTTGTCTCCATGCCCCAAGCGGTGCTGGGGGTGGCCTTTAGTTTTGGCATTCCGATGGCCTATGCCAGTGTGCTGGGCATGGTGCATTCGGAGCAATCTTGGTTTGAGGTTGTGCCCATTGAGGCCTGGGGCCTATTGCTGGGCAACATGGCTTGGGTGTTGGCATATGACACGGAGTACGCCATGGTGGACCGTGACGATGATGTTCACTTGGGCATGAAAACCTCGGCCATCACCTTGGGTGACTGGGATGTGAGCTTTATTGTTCTTTGCTACGCGATTTATTTGGTCTCTTGGAGCGTCTTCATTGAGCCCCATGGCTTGGGACTCTCTTGGTGGCTGGCCATCGCTTTGGGGGTTTTACAAGTTCTGATTCATTACGTCCTCATCAAAGGCAGGACGCGAGAGGGCTGCTTCTTAGCGTTTCGACTCAACCATTGGCTGGGGGCCACGCTTTTTGCGGGGATTGTGGCGGGTTTTGCACTCAAGGGTGCCTGATCGAGTCGAGAACCACATTTCAAAAGGAGAAACAAAAAAGCCCCAGACAGCAACGCTATTTGGGGCTTATTTGATGCAAATCCTAAGCCTACGGATCAGGTCAGCGGAACATTCCAGTGAGGATGCTCGCCAAATGAAATCCAAGTTTGGCTTACGCTGCTGAGGAAAACGATCAGTTGGCGGCTGCGGCCTTGTGCTTCTTGCCGTGCTTTTTCTTCTTTCCTTTGTGGGCTTTTTTGCCTTCATTGTTGGCGCTAGGAGCAGCTGCAGGGGCTGCTGCTGGAGCAGGAGCGGCCGCAGGAGCAGCGGTAGGAGCCGCAGCAGGAGAGGCCATTTGGGCCGAGGCATTCAATGAAAAGGAGAGGACACTGGTGCTGAGTAAAAGGGCTAGAAGTTTGTTCATTGGAGTGATGTACCTAAAAAGAGAAATTGAGCTGTGTATTTTCGCACTTAATTGTAAGGAATTTAAGGCGTACAAAAATCCTGTTCTATTTTGCTGGTATTGAATAAACTTTAAGCGCCAAACTCTTCACCCAAGGCTTTGGCCCGGCGTTTGGCTGACCACATGGCCTCTTGGAACTTCTCGCCCAAGGACTCATGCTGCATGACCTCCAAGGCCGCTTGGGTGGTGCCACCTTTGGAGGTGACGCGTTCACGAAGGACGCTGGGGCTCTCGGTGCTTTGGGCCGCCAAGTTGCCCGCACCGATCAATGTGCCGATGGCCAGTTGCTTGGCCTCTTCGCTAGAGAGCCCCATTTTTTCGCCGGCTTGGCACATGGCTTCTAAAAAATAAAAGACATAGGCCGGACCCGAGCCAGAGATGGCGGTGACGGCATCGAGCAAGGACTCGTCCTTGAGCCAAACCCACTGACCTGTGCTTTGTAAGACAGATTCAATGAGGCTTTTGTCGCTCTCTGAGACGTTGGCATTGGCAAAGAGCCCGGTTTGCCCCAGGCCCACCAACGCTGGTGTATTGGGCATCGCGCGCACCAAACGTGGGGCTTGAAGCCAGTTAGACATGCTGTTCATGGTGATACCTGCGGCAACGCTTAAATGAAGCGCATGTTTTGTCCAGCCACTCACGCTTTGGGCGGCCACTTTAAAGACTTGGGGCTTGACGGCCCAAATGACCAAGTGAGCGTTTAATAAGAAGTCCTGGGGAGCCTCCCAAGTGTGCACACCCAATGCGCTCAATATCTCTCGTTGTTGTGCCAAAGGTTCAATGACATGCAAATGCTTTTCGTTGAACCCATTCTTTAATAAGCCGCCCAAAATGGCGCTGGCCATATTGCCACCCCCCACAAAGGCGATGGTGGTGTTTTGAGGGGCTGAGTTGGAAGGGGCGTGGGCGTGGGTGTTGGCGTTGGAGTTGGAGTTGGAGCTCATGGATCAAAAGGTCTTGGGATTAAGGTTTGAAGGCAA
>DAISKH010000100.1:0-1410 GCA_036821105.1 Limnohabitans sp. | reverse complement strand
CCTGGGAGTGTGGGTAAAAACGCACATTGACTAGCCTTAGATTATCTCTTTAATTGCCTGCCGATAGCGTTCTTGATGATGGATGCTTGACGCGGGTTTGAAAATCAATCATAATCGAGGGCTCTGCTCAAAAAAGCAGGAATCTTCCCCATACAGAATTGCTTTGGACATTGGGTTCAAGGCGAGGATGGCGGGTCCAAGACTGATTAGGAAGATGGATGGGTGCCAAAGCATTCGCCATTAACCCCTAGTACAAGTTGGGAATTAACAGAAAATGATCCAGACAGAATCTCGATTAGAGGTTGCCGACAACACGGGCGCCAAGTCCGTGCTTTGCATCAAGGTGCTTGGGGGTTCCAAGCGTCGTTATGCCAGCGTTGGTGACGTCATCAAAGTAACCATCAAAGAAGCCGCTCCACGTGGCCGCGTCAAAAAAGGCGAGGTCTACAGTGCTGTGGTGGTTCGCACCGCCAAGGGCATTCGCCGCTCAGACGGCTCTTTGGTGAAATTCGATGGCAACGCAGCCGTGTTGCTCAACAACAAATTAGAGCCCATTGGCACTCGTATCTTTGGCCCCGTCACGCGTGAATTGCGTAACGAGCGTTTCATGAAGATCGTGTCCTTGGCGCCTGAAGTTCTGTAAGGAATAGGGCCATGAACAAGATTCGCAAAGGTGACGAAGTCGTTGTCCTCGCAGGACGCGACAAGGGTAAGCGCGGCAAAGTGGTGCTTCGCAAAGACGAGAGCCACGTGGTGGTTGAGGGTATCAATTTGGTGAAAAAACACACCAAGCCCAACCCCATGGCGGGCTTGGAGGGTGGCATTGTTGAGAAAAGCATGCCTATTCACCAATCCAATGTGGCCATTTTCAATGCGCAGACCGGTAAAGCCGATCGCGTCGGAATCAAATTACTCGCCGATGGCAAGAAGGTTCGCGTCTTCAAGTCCAACGGTGAAGAAATCAAGGTGGCATGAGCATGGCACGTCTACAACAACATTACCGTGAAAAACTCGTCCCCGAGTTGATCGCTAAATTTGGCTACAAGTCACCCATGCAGGTGCCACGTTTGACCAAGATTACCCTCAACATGGGTGTGAGTGAGGCTGTGGCTGACAAGAAAGTCATGGACGCAGCTGTGGGTGATTTGACCAAAATCGCAGGTCAAAAGCCTGTGGTGACCGTTGCCAAAAAGGCGATTGCGGGTTTCAAAATCCGTGAAGGCCAGGCTATTGGTTGCATGGTGACTCTGCGCGGTGTGCAGATGTATGAATTCTTAGACCGTTTTGTCACGATCGCTTTGCCCCGAGTGCGCGATTTCCGTGGTATTTCAGGTCGTGCTTTTGATGGCCGAGGAAACTACAACATCGGCGTCAAAGAGCAGATCATTTTCCCTGAGATCGAGTACGACA
>DAISKH010000099.1:0-11293 GCA_036821105.1 Limnohabitans sp. | reverse complement strand
CCTCTACTTCTGCGCCTAAACCAGGACATTCGGCCCATCACACAGCCACATCAACAAGCGCAGCCGCATCCACCTCCACACCGTCCCACTCAGAGCAAAAGACCAAACATCCCCCTCACCACGCAGCCAATCATCCGGGTCCTAAGAGCGCTCAAGCGAGCTCGGCCACGCCCAGTGTGCCCCTTAAAAGCAGCCCATCACCCTCAAGCCCTGAGGTTCAATCTCCGCTTGGCACTGCCCCACAGGCGTTGAGCCCAACTCAAGAACCCACCACACAACCCACTACACAACCCACTACACAACCCACTGCGCCGCCAGCCTCTGCCTTTGCTCCTTCTCCCTACGCTGCGGTGCCCCTTGGTTCGAACGCGGCGGGTGCGCTACGCGAGAGCTTTGGGGAGGACAGCAACAGTGCCGATGGGGTATTACTCGAGATGGAGCAAGCCTTCAAACGCGGGGACGCTCACGCCTTGACCCAACGCTTGCCCCAATTGAGCAAACACCCATTGGAGCCATGGGCCGCTTATTGGACTCTGCGCGCAAGACTCGATGAGGCCAGTGTTCAAGAGGTCAAGGAGTTTTTGAACAAATACGCTGGGACTTATGTTGAGGACCGGTTACGAAATGACTGGCTCCTCCTCTTGGCCTCTCGGCGTGACTGGACCACCTTTGCCGAACAATACCCCTTGTTTCGCATGCGAGACGACCGGGAACTCCAGTGCTATGGCTTGATGGTGCAGTGGACTGAGGCAACTCCCACCCTCAAAACGGAGCTTGAAGGGCAGATGAAAAGCCTTTGGCTCAAACAAAAGGACGCTGACGATGGTTGCACCCAGGTCCTGGACCGACTCTTTGATGCCAAACGCGTGAGTGCGCTGGAGATTTGGCAAAAAGCTTGGTGGGCGGGCTTTAATGGCAAACTTCGCATGACACGGGACTTGGTGAAAATTGTTCACGCCGATGACCTCGCGGCTCTGAAAAACCTCTGGACTCAGCCCGTGAGGTATTTGAAAGACCAGTGGGCTGCACCGTCCAAAGCTCCACAAGAACTCGTGGTCATGGCCTTGGCACGGGTGGCCAGCATGGACCCAACCCAAGCGGGTGAATTACTTCAAATGCGCTGGGCACCCTATCTCACCAGCCAAGAGCGCCATTGGCTCTGGGGTGCAGCAGGCGTGCAAGCAGCACTTCGCTTTGATACTGATGCGATTCAATACTTTGAGCATGTGAGTGCAGACAATGATTTGAACGAAGACATGCTCATTTGGTGGGCACGTTTGGCCTTGAGAGCCCAAACACCGGCCCACTGGAGGCGAGTGGAGCAATTGATTGCAGCCATGTCCGAGGACACGCGCAAGGACCCGACCTGGATCTACTGGGGAGCCAAGGCGCAACTCAGCCTTCACGCAAGTAACCCCAAGGCCAAAGCCTCGGCCCTTGCTCAGCTTGAATCGATTGCATCAGTTCGCGGCTTTTATGAGCAGTTGGCCTTGGAGGATTTGGGCAAAAAAATCACACTCCCCCCCAAACCCGCCCAGCCCTCGGCCCAAGAGATCAACTGGGTGAACTCGCACCCGGGCCTCAAGCGCGCGCTTTATGCCATCAACTTGGGGCTGCAAAGCCAAGGCGCCAAGGAATGGAACTACACCACCACGTTGGTCAATGACCAAGGTCTCTCAGGTCGCATGAGTGACACGGAGCTGATGGCCTCGGCCATGCTCGCTTGCAAGAGAGAGGTGTTTGATCGCTGCATTTACAGTGCAGAAAAGAGCCTGGCTCTTTGGGACGCCGACTATTTATTTCCAACACCCTTCAAAGAGTTGGTGGTCCCTTCCTCACAAAGCAATTCCATTGACCCCGCGTTTGTCTATGGGCTCATTCGACAAGAGAGCCGATTCGTCAAAAACGTGCGCTCGGTGGTGGGGGCCTCCGGACTCATGCAAGTCATGCCCAAGACGGCCATTTGGACTGCCAAAAAAATTGGACTCAAGCCCTTCACCCCTGACATGCTCAAAGACAAAGCGGTGAATGTGTCCATCGGAACGGGCTACATGGGACTTGTGCTACAAAGCCTGGATGGCTCCCCCGCTTTGGCTGCTGCGGCCTACAACGCAGGCCCCTCAAGAGCCCGCAAATGGCGTGAAGTTGGTAACGCTGACGCCGCGGCCTGGGTGGAGAACATCCCCTTTAGTGAAACACGCGATTACGTCAAAAAAGTACTCAGCAACACCACCCTTTATGCAGTCGTGCTCACAGGTCAGCCCCAATCGATCAAGGCGCACCTGAGCGGTATCGCACCGAGTGCCAACTCGACGCTATCGCCACAAGATGCGGACCTCCCTTAGTGACGATTTGGGCCCGAGTCAGGCGGCAGCGGGCTCATTTTGCTGCAGCGCCCACATGCTTGCATAAAGGGCCCCCTTGGCGAGCAACTGCGCATGGGTGCCCCTCTCCACAATACGTCCTTGTTGCAAGACCAAAATCTCGTGTGCATTCACAATGGTGGAGAGCCTATGTGCGATCACCAGCGTGGTTTTGTTTTGCGCAACACTTCTAAGCTCCTCTTGAATTTCTCGCTCATTGGCACTGTCCAGTGCCGAGGTGGCCTCATCAAAGATCAAAATTTGCGGGTTTTTAAGAAGTGTTCTGGCGATGGCCACGCGTTGCTTCTCCCCTCCCGAGAGCTTTAGACCACGCTCGCCCACCATCGTCTTGTAGCCCAAGGGTGTACTTTGAATGAACTCATGAATTCGAGCACTTTGGGCGGCCACTCTCACCTCCTCCTCCGTGGCTTTGACGCGACCGTATGCGATGTTGTAGTGAACGGTGTCGTTAAAGAGCACCGTGTCTTGGGGCACGATTCCAATGTAGGAGCGTAGGCTCTCTTGGGTCAGATCTCTCACATCGTGGCCCTCGATTTCGATACCGCCCGCGCTCACATCATAAAAACGGTACAGTAGCCTGGCCAGGGTCGATTTCCCCGAACCCGACTCGCCCACAACGGCCAAGGTCTGTCCTGAGGGGATCTCAAAGCTGATGTTGTGCAAAATCTCCCGCGTGGGCTCATACGCAAAGCTCACCCCTTTGAACTTCACGGTGGGTGCGGCCTTTAACTCTAGAGCATGCGCTGAAGATTTATCGGCCACTTCCCGCTCCTTCTCTAAGAGAACAAACATGCGGTTGAGGTCAGTCAAACTTTGCTTGATTTCACGGTAAATGACGCCCAGAAAGTTCAAAGGAATGTAGAGCTGAATCATGAAGGCGTTGATCATCACCAAGTCCCCCAATGTCAGTCGGCCTTGCGCGACGCCATCGGTTGCTCTCCATAAAACACACACCAGAGCCAACGCAATGATGCTTTGTTGTCCCATGTTGAGTAGACTCAGAGAGGTTTGTGCTTTGAGACGGGCTTGGCGCAACTTCACTAAACTTTCGTCATAGCGCTCGGCCTCAAAGCCCTCGTTGTTGAAGTACTTCACCGTCTCGTAGTTCAGTAGCGAATCAATCGCTCTTGTGTGGGCCGCCGAATCGAGCTCGTTGACTTCGCGTCTAAAGTGAGTTCTCCACTCCGTCACTTTCACCGTGAACACGATGTAGACCACCAAGGCGACCAGCGTGATCAAGGCAAACCAAGCATCGTAGCGATAAGACATGATGCCCAGCACCAAGCTCACCTCGATCAAGGTCGGGATGATGCTGTATAGAGAATAGGAGATGAGAGACTCAATACCGCGCACACCACGCTCAATGTCTCGGGTCATGCCTCCAGTTTGCCGCTCCAGGTGAAAGCGCAGACTCAATCCATGCAGATGCTGAAAAGTCTCCAACGCGATTTGCCTTGCCGCACCTTGAGTGGCCTTGGCGAAGACGAGTTCTCTCAGTTCCGTGAAAACTGAGACAGATAGTCGCAAGAGACCATACGCCAACAATAACGCCAAGGGGACCACCAAGGGTCCAAGGTTGGGGTGTGGGGTCATTTGGTCGACCAAGTCTTTGAGCAATATGGGAACGCCCACATTGGCCACCTTGGCACCCACCATAAAGCACAAGGCCAAGCAAACCCGGTATTTGTATTGCCATAAGTAGGGCGCCAAGCGCTTTAAGGTGTGGATATCTGAGGGCTCTACAGTCGCATTCGCAGCCACAGCGTGTGCCTTGGCATTGGAAGGAGAATCTGGAGTTGGAGCGGGCGTGGATTGAGCAAAACTGCGCATGGTGAGACAATGGGTAGAGGTAGGGATTGTGGTGCGCAAGAACGCAAAAGCAAGAACGCAAAAAAGACTGGGTCAACGGCTCGAATTTTGGCTCGAATTTTGAATCGAACTTTGCTTTGGTCTCGTGCACTTTGAAACCGAGTCTACTCGCTCTTGATTCAAACCAGACCAAGGGGAAGTTCAAGACCCCTGACCAAAGAACCAAAGAACCAAAGAACCAAGACCTCTTTAAGCCACCCCCTGGACGTTGCCTCCCCTTTTTTACTTCCAAACATGAAAACCACTCCGCTAAAGGTTCACATGCCCAGCAAAAAACTCGCCTCTCAACCCCGCCACACCTTGAAACAACTCCCGCAAGATCAGGAATTGGTGATGCGCATCATTCCCATGCCAGCGGACTGCAACATCAATGGAGACATCTTTGGTGGCTGGGTCATGGCGCAAGTCGATTTGGCCGGTGCGGTGATGGCTTGGCGAGTGGTCAAGGGCCGAATGGCCACAGTCGCAGTCAATGAGTTTGTCTTCAAAGAGCCCGTGATGGCAGGTGACTTGTTGAGCTTTTTTTCAAAGGTCGAACGCTTAGGCAACACCTCGGTGACGGTGAGCGTAGAGGTCTACTCTGAACAACTTCACAACCAAGGCGAATACCGCAAGGTCACCCAAGCCAGTCTCACGTATGTGGCCATTGATGCCAAAGGAAGACCCAGAAGCATTCAAAAAACCACATCCCCTAAAGCGGTCCGTCAAACAAAAGCCCCATTCAAAAGAACAAAGTCCCAAGCCCCAGGAACTTTGGCATCTTCGGCAAGTTCATCGACAAAATCATTGACAAAATCCTTGGCAACCAAGTCCAAAAAACTCACCACGCCCAAAGTAAAAAGCAACGCCTAAGCTTTAAAACTGACTGAAATCGGGCTTTCTTTTTTCCAAAAAGGCTTTGAAAGCTTCCTTGGATGCGCCCTCAGACATGAGTTGAGCAAAGAGGGCCACCTCGGCCTTCATGCTGGCGCTCGTTGCCGCGGTTTGCTGAGATTTCAATATGGCCTTGGTTTGGATGAGCGCATTCAAGGGCTTGGCCTCCAAGCGCTTAGCCCATGCTTGTGCAGCCTCTCGGGCCTCTGAGGGCACCACCACTTTATTGACAAATCCGACCTCCAGCGCTGCCTCGGCCATGAAGGGATCTCCCAGGAGTAGGGCCTCACAAGCACGGTGATACCCCATCAATTGCGGTAACAAAAAGCTACTGGCGCCTTCGGGAGAAAGTCCCAAATTCACAAAGGGCAAGGAGAACGCAGCATTGTCCCCTGCCACCACCAAGTCACAGTGCAGCAACATGCTCGAACCAATCCCCACGGCTGGCCCGCAAACGCTGGCCACGATGGGTTTGGGGAAAAGGGACAAGGCCTTGAGGAATCGAAACACCGGGGCATCCTCCTCCAAAGGCGGATGGGCTAAAAAGTCCTCGATATCGTTGCCGGCTGTGAAAATGTGCTCGTGCCCTTGGATGACCAAAACACGCACATCAGTGTTCGCTTGAGCCTCCTCAAGAGCACGCACCAAGACTTGGTACATCTCATAGGTCAAGGCGTTTTTGCGCTCGGGTCGGTTGATGGTGAGCGTCAACCGTGCGCTTTCTAGGTGGAGGAGAATGTCGCTCATGGGTCCAGGCGTGTGGGCTAAAGCCCCAGTGATGAAGGAGCCTTAAGCTTACACCATGAGAGAGGCGAGTGAAGACAGCCAACAGACCTCAAACTGCGGGGTTGAAACTGCTCACCTGAGCCGCACCCTCAACGCAGGCGGAGACCACCAAATCACACTCGGCCAAACGGCTCAGGGCCAATGTCGTGGGCTTGACAAACTTCACCCGACCGTCGTTTTGACTGCTCTCGGTCTCCAGCAGTTTTTTTGATATCAATTGGGTCATGACACTGTGAAGCGTGGCTTGTGAGGCAATTTGGCTGAGCAAAATCAAATCCAACACGCGAAACTGTTCTTGGTTCAAGTGTTTTTTCACCACCATGTCCAGCACCATCACTTCTTTGTCAGCGACTTTGTAACGGAGATTGATGTCTTTTATCGAATCGCAAAGGGATAAATACGCAGAAAACTTAAGCATTTGGGCATGCTAAAAGATTTTTAGTTTTAAACCTACACATTTAAAATCTAATTTTTAAAATGAATAGCTATAAGGAATTCATTTTGATTGAGAGGTGCGGCTTTAATGATAAAAAATTCTAAATAAGCGACAAATCGCTTTTTTTAAGCCCATCAAGGCACGCGATTCCAGAGCTGATTTCGCCAAAAGATTCCCCAATATCCCCTGACTTGCAGAATATTCCCTGCATTGAGTGGCGTGAGACTCAATCGGTATTCTTGTCCGCGCTCAGGATCCAGAATGCGAGCGTTTTGCCATTCCCGGCGCTGGGGGTCCCATTCGCCCGTGCGGATGATCTCAAGCCCTAAGATGGCTTGGCCGTGGCGATCATCCAAACACAACTCACAGCGTTCACCTGGCTTGGCATGAGGATCAAGAATTTCCTCAATGCGTCCACTCAAATGGGACCCTTCAAGCGTTAAGCGCACGCGGGCCATGGGCAGTTGCGTCTCATCGTCGTGGGTAATCCATGCGCCCAGCACTGCTGTCTGGGGAGCTCTCTCTAGAGAAGCACCGCGTTGCCCAGGAGAAGGGGGGGCTTGGACTGGAGAGGTCTCGCTGGCCCAGGCTCCCCCTGCTCTCAAACACAATGCTCCCAAACACAATGCACCCCAAAAGCTTAGGCTGCGCACCAATCGGCCCCAATGACTGAAATGACTGAAATGACTGCAATGGCTGCAACATCTCCATACACGAGAACCCCAACTGCAACTCAAGCGAAGAAACGCGTCCATCCTCAACCCTTTTGCCATTGGCCTTATTCCTCTTCTTAAACGCATGACCATCTCCTCAGTGCTTTTAAATAAAGAAGCCCCCAACCGCTAAAATGGTCAACACCATTTACTCTAGGACGCTTGTCAATGAAACTCACCCGCATCATAGCCATTCGCCACGGTGAGACGAGCTGGAACGTGATCACCCGTATTCAAGGCCATCTGGATATCGATCTCAACGACAAGGGCCGCTGGCAAGCTGAGCAACTTGCCAGCGCCTTGAGTCATGAAAACATTGATGCGGTCTATTGCAGCGATTTGTCCCGCGCCCATGACACCGCAAAAGCTCTGGCCGCACCCAAGGGATTGTCCCCCCATGTTGTGCCAGCCCTTAGAGAGCGTCACTTTGGCGAATTTGAGGGCTTAACTTGGCAAGAGCTCGAAGAGAGGTTCCCCCAGGAGAGCAAGGCCTGGAAATCACGCGACCCCCACTGGGTCCCCCCCAAAGGCGAGAGCCTCACCCAACTGCGCACACGCATTGAGGCCTGCATTGAGGAGCTGGCCGCTCGCCACACCGAGCAGCAAATTGTGATCGTCACACACGGTGGCGTGCTCGATGTGCTCTACCGCATCGCCACCCATCAATTTGACACCAGTGCCCGGACTTGGGCGCTGGGCAACACCTACATCAACCGACTCATGTGGTCGACTGAGGGCCTGCATTTGGTGGGCTGGGGTGACCATAGCCATTTGGAGCTTCCAAGCACGCCCTCAGACTCTCCGCACTTGGGCTAAATTGCTCAGTAGAGCAGACAAATCATTAACAGCAATCCAGGTCATGAAGGATTGCGACCCTTCACTCAGGCGTTGGGCGGCGTCAAGCCCAAATGCAAATAAGCTGCAGCCGTGGCCACGCGCCCCCTGGGAGTGCGTTGTAAATAACCTTGTTGCAGTAAATAGGGTTCAATCACGTCCTCAATGGTGTCTCGCTCCTCACCAATACTGGCCGCCATGTTGTCCAGTCCCACAGGGCCACCCTCAAAGCGGTGAATCATGGTTTCTAAAAATTTGCGGTCCATCAAATCAAACCCCAAATGATCGACATCAAGCATCTTGAGCGCCTTATTGGCCATCTCAAGTGTGATCACCCCGTCGCCTTTGATTTGCGCATAGTCTCTCACTCGGCGAAGGAGTCGATTGGCAATACGGGGCGTACCCCTGGAGCGCTTGGCCAATTCCAATCCCGCAGAATCTAGCATCGCCACCCCCATCAGGGAGGAGGAGCGCATGACAATACGCTGGAGCTCCTCGGGGGTGTAGAACTCAAGTCTGGAGACAATTCCAAACCGGTCTCTGAGCGGGTTGGTGAGCATACCCGCGCGCGTTGTTGCCCCCACCAAGGTGAAGGGCTGCAAATCAAGTTTGATACTCCTCGCCGCAGGACCCTCCCCGATCATGATGTCTATTTTGAAGTCCTCAAGCGCGGGATACAAAATCTCCTCCACCACGGGCGAGAGTCGATGGATCTCATCAATGAAGAGCACATCTCGACTCTCCAAACTGGTGAGTAGAGCCGCGAGATCCTTGGGTTTTTCCAACACCGGCCCGCTGGTCTGGCGCAAATTGACCCCAAGCTCATGGGCAATGATTTGACTCAGCGTCGTTTTACCCAAACCGGGAGGTCCAAACAGCAGCACATGGTCCATGGCTTCTTGTCGGTCGCGGGCGGCTTGGATGAAAATCTCCAACTGCTCCCGCACCTTCATCTGACCCACATAGTCAACGAGTTTTTTCGGTCGAAGCGCTCTCTCCAACGCCTCTTCGGGGGCAGACTTGGACTCGGCATCAAAGAGCCGTTCCACTCCAGGGTCTGCTCCAGACTCGCGGCGCGAGGGGCTGGGTAAAGCACTCAAGTCATCGATTTGTACGCTCATGAATCACACTTTGAGTTGTAGACAGTTATCGCTTTATCAGTATTCTCGGCCAACCAACGCTCAAGCCGACAAGGTCTTCAAGGCCCATTTGATGCCGTCGCTGACACTCAAGGATGGAGGCAAGTTCTTCAGCGCTTGACGAGCCTCACGCTCGTTGTAGCCAAGCGCCATCAAGGCTTGCTCGACATCGCTTGCACCCTGGTCTTGGTTGAGCACTTGGCCCGTGCTCACGAGTCCATCTTGCATTTTGCCCTTCAATTCCAAGAGCAGTCGCTCGGCCGTCTTTTTACCAATCCCGGGGATCTTCACCAACAGGGCCGCCTCTTGCTTGGCCACCGCTTGGCTCAAATCCTCCACACTCATGCCGCTCAGCACACCCAGCGCAGTGCGTGGGCCTACGCCCGAGATTTTGATCAACTGCCGAAAAGCCTCTCGCTCTTGGGGGGTCAGAAAACCAAATAAAATTTGCGCATCCTCTCTCACCACCATGTGTGTCAAGAGAGTCGTTCTTTCACCTACACTGGGCAGCAGATAAAAGGTGCTCATGGGCACCAAGACCTCATAGCCCACACCGCCACAATCCACCAAAATTTGTGGTGGGGTTTTTTCACCCAATAGCCCTGTTAATCGACCAATCATGTATTCACCTCTACCCCAAGGATTATCGACTTGATTCTGACCCACGACTTCACGCCGCTCAACAATTCTCGCTTGTCCCGGCTTTGCGGCCCGTTGCAAGCCAATTTAAAGACCTTGGAGTCGCATCTAGGGGTGGTCATCACCCACCAAAACGGCCGCTTCAAAGTGAGCGGCCCCAAAGAGCGTGCCCATCAGACCCTCTTGATCCTGCAGTCTCTCTATGAGCAAGCCTCCAAGCCCATTGAGCCCTCTCTCATTGTATGGATGTTGCAGCAAGAGCCTCACCCCAAGAGCTTGAGCGAGGGCCCACAAGCCCTGCTCACCAAAAGAAGTGATTTGCGCCCCCGCACTCGAAACCAAGGTCACTACATGGACCGTATCCAGGCCAGTGACATCTGCTTTGGAATTGGTCCCGCTGGCACGGGTAAGACCTATTTGGCTGTCGCCATGGCAGTGGACGCGCTCGAGCGCCAAAGCGTGCAGCGCATTGTGCTCACCCGACCCGCAGTTGAGGCCGGAGAAAAGCTGGGATTTTTACCGGGCGACCTAGGACAAAAGGTAGACCCCTACTTGCGGCCCTTGTACGATGCGCTCTACGATTTGATGGGCTTTGAGCGCGTACAAAAGGCGTTTGAGAGGCACGCCTTGGAGGTGGCCCCTTTGGCCTTCATGCGCGGGAGAACTCTCAACCATTCGTTTGTGATTTTGGATGAAGCACAAAACACCACGCCCGAGCAAATGAAAATGCTGCTCACCCGCTTGGGGCTGGGCTCAAAGGCCGTGATCACCGGGGATGTGAGTCAAATCGATCTGCCCAAAGATCAACTCAGTGGCTTGGTGCAGGCACAAACGGTCCTGAGCGGTGTCGAAGGCATTGCCTTCACCACCTTCACCAGCGCCGATGTGGTTCGCCACCCCTTGGTCTCACGCATCGTGGATGCTTATGACGCGCATGAACAATCAAAAGCGCGCCCACTCAAAAGTGGTTCAGGTCGCAAACCCACCTCCAAACTCAAAAGCACCGCGCCATGAACCTCCCCCCCGTCCAACTGTCGCTGCAATTTAGCCCACTGCTTAGGAAAAGCATGGAGCCCAAACTCCACCAAGCCTTGAGTCGACACCGAGTCAAGCGGGCTGTCTCCCACGCATTAAGAGTTGCCCTGGCCCACCCCAAACTCTCAAGGGCCAGTCAACCGAGCCCAACCACGCCAGCCCAGATTGGAATTCGTGTGGTGGGACAAGACGAGGGGCTAGAACTCAACGAGCACTACCGGAAAAAGGCCTACGCCACCAATGTTCTGACCTTTCCTTATGCTTTATCGCCCCAGATATGGGCGGATGTAGTGCTGTGTGGCCCAGTCCTGGTGAAAGAAGCGAAAGAGTTGGGCGTCACTCTAGAGAGCCATTGCACCCATTTGATTGTGCACGCCAGCCTTCATGCTCTTGGGTTTGATCACGAACTGGGGAAACGAGAAGCTCTCGAGATGGAAGCCCTTGAAGTCTCGATCTTGAAGGGGCTTGGGGTTGCAAACCCCTACCAAGGGTCTGAGCCCAAATCCACACGCCCAGTCAAGAAGAAAAGTCTTCCCACACAATCAAAAGCAAGAAGATCAATTTCATCATGAATTACCTCATGGA
>DAISKH010000098.1:0-11302 GCA_036821105.1 Limnohabitans sp. | reverse complement strand
CTCCCATAGCAAACTCAAGCCTTCCTTCAAAATCACCAAGGCCACTCCCAAAGCCACCACCGAGTCCAGCCACCCCCACCCGGTTAGCGCGACCAAGAGTAACCCCACCACCACACCCGCTGACGTCCAGACATCGGCCATCAAATGTTTGGCATCGGCCATCAAGGCAATCGAGCGATGCTCCTTGGCAGCGCGTGTCATGATCCAAGACAAGAGGCCATTAAGGGCAGAGCTCAGCACAGACAGCCCCAACCCCCAGCCCAATTGAGTGACTTCTTGTGGGTGCAATAGTCTTGCGATGGCAGCCCAAACAATTCCAAGCGCAGCCACCCCAATCAAGATCCCCTCAAACCCAGAGGAGAAATATTCAGCCTTGTGGTGCCCATAGGGGTGCTCTTCATCGGCTGGCAAACTGGCCACCGTGACCATCATGAGCCCAAAGATGGCACTGGCCAAATTGACCAATGACTCCATGGCGTCTGAGAGTAGCCCCACTGAATCGGTGATCCACCAAGCCAAGGTTTTCATGGCAATGGTGATGATGGCCACCAACACTGAGGCACGCAACAGCGCTTGAGGGGTAAACCACTGTGTTTTGAGTTTGCCCAGCTTAGTCAAAATCCGTTCTCCTCAAAAGCCATGGAAACTGAGTCAATTCTTGCATGAATGGTTTATAGAATGCTTTATTGAATGCTTCATTGACTGCTTTACTGAGTGCTTTACTGAGTGCTTTACTGAATCAGTGTCCCACAAGCACATGACACCTTCAAGATCTCACTGATATCAACGAGATCACGCCAACTATCACCATTTGAACACTCTGGCTACAGCTGGCCCGATAGATTTAACTTTTTAATGCGACGTTCAGCTGAGTGTGACTTTGGCAAACCTTCGCTTGCCCACTTGCAGCACATAAACCCCGGCGTCCAATTTCACAGCATGGTCAACCACCAACTCACCCCCCAACTTCACGCCTTGTCCAGCGATCAAGCGATTGGCCTCGCCCACTGAAGCCGCCAAGCCTGCCGCCTTGATCATGGCCCCCACGCCCATCGGCGCACCGCTCAACACCACCTCGGGTAAGTTCTCAGGCACACCGCCTTTACTTCTGAGGGCAAAGTCTTCTTGTGCCTTGGCAGCGGCCTGGGCGCCATGAAAGCGAGCGGTGATCTCTTGGGCCAAGGCATCTTTGGCGGTCTTTGGGTTCAATCCCTGTGCCACCTGAAGCTTCAAGGCCTCAATCTCAGCCATACTTTTAAAGCTGAGGAGAGGGTACCATGTCCACATCAACTCGTCGCTGATAGAGAGCACTTTGGCATACATGCTATTGGCATCTTCGGTGATGGCGATGTAGTTGTTCTTACTTTTGGACATTTTGTCCACCCCATCCAACCCCACCAGCAAGGGCATCGTCAAAACGCACTGCGGCTCTTGCCCGTACTCTTGCTGCAAATGCCGCCCCATCAAGAGGTTGAACTTTTGGTCGGTGCCGCCCAACTCCAAATCGCTCTTCAAGGCCACGCTGTCGTAGCCTTGCATGAGGGGGTACAAAAATTCATGAACACTAATGGACTGGCCCGCTTTGAAGCGTTTATTGAAATCGTCTCTCTCCATCATGCGCGCCACGGTGTAGCGAGCCGAGAGCTCAATCATCCCTCGAGCCCCCAAAGGATCACTCCATTCGCTGTTGTAGCGAATTTCGGTTTTTTGCGGATCCAATACGCGAGAGGCCTGGGCGTAGTAGGTTTTGGCGTTCTCCTCAATTTGGGCTTTGGTGAGAGGCGGGCGTGTGGTGTTGCGCCCCGATGGGTCTCCAATCATGGAGGTAAAGTCCCCAATGAGAAAGATCACTTGGTGGCCCAAATCTTGGAGTTGGCGCATTTTGTTGAGCACCACGGTGTGGCCCAAATGGATGTCAGCCGAGGTGGGATCCAGACCCAACTTGATCCGCAAAGGTACGCCCGTTTTTTCAGACCTCATGAGTTTTTGTGTCCACTGATCAAGTGGGAGCAACTCATCGCACCCCTTCAAACTCACCTCCAAGGCGGCTTTCACAGCAGGACTGGGTTCAGGCAGCGAGTGGCTTTGGGTAACTGTATCGTTCATGGATCGGTTGGCAAAATTAGAGGTGAGGGGGATGAGATGACTCTGCTGCTAAGAGACGTTGCAAAAAACCGCTCCCGAATTTGGACGCTTAGGGCCTCCTGCCCCGCATGGGGCAAACACTAGCAAACCGGGATGTAACACCCGTAACGCAGTGTTATACTTGGCAGTGGCCCTTATGGGCATGGTCAAGCCTCTATTTTATCCCTTTGCGACTGATCCTTACACACCCGCAGAGCTTGACTCCCGTGATTTTGCAAAAACGCCTGTCCCGTGGCTGTGGTTCTTTCTGGCTTGAATGGCCCTTGAGACACAGGTCCCCTTTGAACCTTGGGGTCGACAGCGTTTTCAGTGTTCATGTTGCTTGAGAGCGCTATTGCGCCATGCAGCCCCTTGGTTTTTCATCATGTTGTCCTCTCTTAAATTAACTGCGTTGCAGAGCTTTGGCTGGGTTGTCGACCAAATCAGCCGCATGCGCCGCGGTGAGCGCGTTATCCTTAAAACCGCTTTGCAAGCCGTCTTGGCCCTTTGGGTCGTGAGTGCAGGGATGTCCTTTGCCTTGGTCAATTTGGGACCCGATGCCTCACTTTTGACCCAAAAAACCATGCAACTCAACCTCAACTGGGAACAGTTGCAGGCTTACTCGCCCTCACTTTCTTCCTCCACTTCTTTAACCGAGCCGCAGCTCCCTTTAGCCAACTCCCCCCAGGTGATGCTCGAAGGTAGCCCACCAGTAGAGAGTGAGCTTGCCAGTTCACCTTCATTTTCAGCACTCAGTGGGCAAGCCAACGCTCAAGCAACTGGAAATGATGCCCCCGCCACCTGGAGCCCAAGCCCGGGCTTTTACCGCACCGATTGGTCGCGCGGCAATGACAGCGCCCAAAGTCTCTTGGCACGCCTAGAGGTGAACGACCCCCAAGCTCGCGAATTCATTGCTTCAAACCCTTTGGCAAGAGTGAACTTGTTGGGTAAGAACCAGCGGTTGGTGAGCGTGAACACCAATGGCAAACACGAATTGTCGGAAATGGTGGTGCGCTGGGCCCATGACTCAGACCGCTCCTTTAGCCGCTTGGTGATCAAGAAATCCTCAACAGGTTTCAGCGCCAAATTGGACACCGCACCGATGGCCATTTCGACCCAAATCGCCGGCGCCACCATCCAAAGCTCTTTGTACCAAGCCACTGACGCTGCGCACATCCCCGACAGTCTGGCCAATCAGATGGTGGAGATTTTTTCGGGTGACATTGATTTTCACCGTGCGCTTAGAAAAGGCGATCATTTCACGCTTCTTTATGAGACCTTGACTGCTGACGGCGAAACCCTCAAAACAGCCCGCGTCTTGAGTGCCGAGTTTGTCAACCGCGGACACCCCTACCAAGCGATTTGGTTCAACTCTGGTGAGCCACAAAGCTCGGGCTACTACACCATGGAGGGCATGAACCTCAAGCGCATGTATTTGGCGGCTCCCTTGGCTTTTTCTCGTATCACCAGTGGCTTTAAGATGCGCTTTCACCCCATCTTGAACGAATGGAAAGCTCATCTCGGAGTAGATTACGCCGCCCCCACCGGAACACCTGTTCGCACGGTTGCCAATGGAGTGGTGGACTTTGCTGGGGTTCAAAATGGCTACGGCAATGTGGTCATGGTGAAGCACCCCCAAGGCACAATAACGGTCTACGCCCATTTGTCACAAATTGGTGTTCGCAAAGGACAGCCTGTCGAACAAGGAGACCGTATCGGTGCCGTGGGCCAAACGGGTTGGGCCACCGGACCTCATTTGCACTTTGAGTTTCGCTTGAACGGCCAATACCAAGACCCCGAACAAATGGCCCGTCAAAACGCGGCGGTTCCTTTGGCCGCGGCCTTAAAGCCCGCCTTTGAACGCCAAGCCCTACAAGCACGCGAGATGCTCAAAGACACCTCGGGTCTAGAGACCATTGACATCGATTAAACGTGCACGTCCTCATGGAATGGTTCTTGGACTCACCCCACAAACGCGCTGAGATGGGGCGTCTGATCTAAGCGCTCAGCGCCTGCCTAGACCTGGCCTATCCTTGATGCGCTCGATTGACCACCCTTCCTCACTTTTTATCGGCTTGATGTCGGGCACCTCCATGGACGGTGTGGATGCGGTTTTGGTGGACTCATCCAAGGGTTTTGCACCTTTGGCCCAACACAGTGTGCCCTTTTCGCAAGAGCTCAAACGCCGACTCCTCGCCTTAAATAGTCCCGGTGAGAATGAGTTGCATGCGAGTGCCATGGCCGCCAATGAGATCTCGCGCCTTTATGCATCTGCAGTCAACACTCTCTTGGACTCCCAATCCCTTCAGGCCAAAGACATCGTGGCCCTGGGAGCTCACGGACAAACGGTGCGTCATCAACCTGGGCGTCAGGACGCTGTGGGCTATACGCTTCAACTCTTGAATGCAGCCTTGCTGTGTGAGCTCACCGGTATCGATGTGGCCTATGACTTTCGCGCACGCGATGTCGCAGCCCTTGGCCAAGGAGCGCCCTTGGTGCCCGCGTTTCACGACGCCTTGTTCGCCAAAGACCATGCCTTTGTGGCCGTCTTGAATCTGGGAGGAATCAGTAACCTCAGTTGGCTTCCGCCTAAGCTTCTCAGAAACGAGCAAAACACCCGAGATCTACATTCGTCCAATGAACCACGCAAGGTGATTGGTTTTGATGCAGGGCCCGCCAATGTGCTGCTGGATGCCTGGTGCGAAGAGCACACCGGCGCCCCCTACGACAAGGACGGACAATGGGCGAGCCTTGGACACATTCACCCCCAGTTGCTGCAGAGTATGCTTTCACACCCCTATTTCAAGCTCCCCCCCCCAAAAAGCACCGGGCGAGATCTCTTTAATCCGGCATGGCTTCAAGAGCAACTCAAAGCGTGCTTTAGCGCAAACCCGTCTGATTCGAGCCCCAGTCCCCAGGATATTCAAGCCACGCTGCTAGAGCTCACTGCACGCACCTGCATTGATGCACTTCGCGGTCAATGCAATGGCCTTGAGGCTCCTGAGAGCCTCATCGTTTGCGGTGGAGGCGCCCACAACAAGGTTTTACTCCAGCGCTTGGTCGAGTTGTGTGGGCAAGACCCCTTCATGAGCCGCACACAAGTTCAAAGCGTTGAGGCTCTAGGGTACGGGGTGCATTTGATTGAGGCCATGGCTTTTGCTTGGCTGGCCTACAAACGTGTCAGATTGGAAGTGGCCAACGCTCCCAGTGTCACCGGGGCGTTGGGGCCCAGAATCTTGGGCGCCTTGGCCAAAGCTTAAGGCCTATTCCTAAAGAAAGCCTAGAGAGACTAAAACAGTTCGACTAGGCCTGAGCCCCGTTGGCCATCAATTGCTAAACGGGGCTTAGCGCGGACTCAAAAAAGAACTTAAACTGAGAACGATGAACCGCAGCCACAGGTGGTGGTGGCATTGGGGTTTTTGATGACAAACTGAGCACCTTGCAAGTCTTCTTTGTAATCGATCTCTGCACCCAAGAGATACTGGTAACTCATGGCATCGATCAAGAGTGATACCCCGTTTTTGGTCATCGTGGTGTCGTCTTCATTGGTGATCTCATCAAAGGTGAAACCGTACTGAAAACCAGAACACCCGCCACCTTGCACAAAAACGCGCAACTTCAACGAAGGATTGCCTTCTTCAGCAATCAAATCGGCCACCTTCGCTGCAGCGCTGTCAGTAAAGACAATGGGCTCAGGCATGGTGGTTTCAATGTTCTCGGCTACTGCGCTCATGGCATCCCCTTCATATCTGTTCAATAAAAATACACATCTGATGTGTGCATACTAACAAATTCTGTCCAACAACACCGCTCGAATGGTTTTTCCCACAGGTATTTTGTGGTGATTCCGCTCCAAAGCCCTGATCTGGGCCTAGAGTTTTGACCCAATCGGGCCAAAGTCGAGGCGAAAAAAAAGTGCCAAACCCAGCAATGAGATTGGCACCTTGTTGATAAACGCCCAGGTGGGCGTGGGATCAACGCTTGGAGAACTGTTTGCGACGACGTGCAGAGTGCAAGCCGACCTTCTTACGCTCGACCTCACGCGCGTCACGAGTCACGTAACCCGCAGCGGAGAGCACAGGCTTCAAAGAAGCGTCGTAATCAATCAAAGCACGGGTGATGCCGTGACGAACCGCACCGGCTTGACCTGACTCGCCACCACCGTGGAGATTGACTTGGATGTCAAAATTGTCCACGTGCTGTGTGAGCACCAAAGGCTGCTTAGAGATCATGATCGAGGTTTGACGGCCGAAGTACTCAGCAATGTCTTTGCCATTGATCGTGATTTTGCCCGATCCTTTTTTCAGGAAAACGCGAGCGACAGAGGACTTGCGTCGTCCTGTGCCATTGTTCCATTCACCAATCATGTCAAGCTCCTTTGAGGGTTAGCGCTTTGGGTTGCTGAGCACTGTGGGGATGCTCGGCGCCCCCATAGACCTTGAGTTTTTTGATCATGGCGTAGCCCAAAGGACCTTTGGGAAGCATGCCCTTGACCGCTTTCTCGAGCGCACGTCCAGGATGCTTGGCTTGCATGTCGCGGAAATTGGTAGAGTAAATACCGCCGGGATAACCGGAGTGACGGTAATACATTTTGTCCAAGGACTTGTTGCCTGTGACACGCAATTTGGATGCGTTGATGACGACAATGAAGTCGCCGGTATCGACGTGAGGCGTATAAATGGCCTTGTGTTTGCCGCGTAAACGGAGTGCAGCTTCGCTGGCAACACGTCCGAGCACCAAATCGGTGGCGTCAATCACAAACCACTCGTGCACCACGTCAGCGGGTTTTGCGCTGAATGTAGACATGGAAATTCCTAGAGTTGGGTTTGTTGGATCCTTTTGCCACGGTCGGCGTTCTTCTAACGAGAACCTCTTAGGTGGTGAATTATTGCACTCCGCCGCGGGATACCTAAACGCTGCGAAGCCCTCGATTATACGACGCCAGCCCCTCTCTAGGCAAGTCTGCACGATGAGTATTCAGGGCTTTAAGCGTCAACTTGAGGCCGCAAAGGCTCCAGCAGCCCCCAAACTCGAGGCAAGTAGACCCCAAAGCGTTGTTTTCAAACACACCCCAACCGACTGGGAGGGATCACACAGGCCCAATTTTCAAGCCAAAAGCCCCTAAAAAAGCACTTTTAAAGAGACACCTGGGTTTATCAAGAGGTCAACTGGTCTCTCGGGGCGTCTTAAGGGTTACCATTGACCCCCTATGTTCAGTTATCGTCACGCCTACCATGCCGGCAACCATGCCGATGTTTTAAAGCACAGTGTGCTCATCTCTGTTGTCAAATACTTGACCGAAAAGCCCGTGCCTTTGTCCGTCATCGATACCCACGCGGGTGCAGGACTCTACCGCCTCGATAGTCAAGCCCTGGCCTTGAGCGGAGAAGCTGGCGAGGGAATTGAGCAGTTTTTAAAGGATCCACGTCCCTTAAAGAGTAGCCTACTCCAAGACTATGTGGCCACACTGGAGGCCTTCAATACCGGTAAAAAAACCACGCTCTACCCAGGCTCGCCCTTCATCATCCAGCACTATTTGAATGACGCGGACCGTTTAAAGCTCTTTGAACTCCACCCCACTGACACCCGACTCTTGGAGCAACACGTGGCCCAACTGAGAGCAGGGCGTCAAGTCGCGGTTCTCAGAGAAGATGGGTTTGAGGGCATGAAAAAGTTTCTTCCCCCCAAGAGTAGGCGCGGCTTGGTGCTCATGGATCCGAGCTACGAGATCAAGTCCGACTACGCCAAAGTAGCCTTGAGCATTCAAGACTGTTTGCGCCGATTTGAAACCGGCACCTACATCGTTTGGTACCCGCTCATTGCCCGAGCACACGCGCACGATCTGCCCAAACGCCTCAAAACCTTGGCGCAACAAGCGCGCCGCCCTTGGCTACACCTCTCATTGATCGTCAAATCCAGTAAATTCACCGCCTTGCCCGGTCAACTCGAACAAGTGCTGGAGAGACAAAAACGCCCAGGACTCCCGGGCAGTGGTATTTTTGTGATCAATCCGCCCTACACCTTGGCCGCCCAGGCCAAGGAAGCCATGCCCGAGTTGCTTGAGCGCCTAGGACAAGATGACCATGCCAACTTCGTGATCGACTCGGGTGGATAAGGCCATCGACTTGATCACTTCAAAGCCGCCGGCCTAACCGCAATTTTTTGGTGTTTTGGTTTTTTTGGTCTATTGGTGCTCCAGCACCTTCGCGTCTCGAGCCTTAACGCCAGCCCAAGTTCTCACAAATACCCAAAATCGCCTCACTGTGGTTAAGGCTATAAAAGTGGATGCCTGGCACCCCCCCGGCTTGGAGCTCCTCACACAAGCGTGACATCACATCTAGGCCAAACGCCTTGATCGAGGCCTGATCATCCCCTAGGGTCTCCAAACGTTGACGTATCCAACGCGGCACCTCGGCCCCACAGGCATCCGAAAATCGGAGCAGCTGAGAGGAGTTGGTGATGGGCATGAGGCCCGGAACGATGGGTATATCAATTGAGTGAGCGCTCACATCTTCGACAAAACGGAAATAGGCTTGGGCGCTAAAAAAATACTGAGTGATGGCCGAATTGGCCCCGGCTTTCACCTTCTCAACAAAGGCCTTCAAATCGGCCTCATAACTCCTGGCCTGGGGATGGGTCTCAGGATAGGCGGCCACTTCGATGTGAAAAACCCCAGGAAACTCACGCACAGCAAAAGCGACCAGGTCTTTGGCGTAGGCGAATTCGCCACTCGAGCCAAAGCCACTGGGCAAATCACCTCTCAAGGCCACGATTCGTTTAACGCCCATGGAGGCCAAGCGAGACAAGTGGGCATGGGCACTTGCTGCCGTGGCGCCAACGCAGGAGGGTACCTTGAACACGGTTCAAGAAATCATCGATGAGGGCCATGAAGGCGTGGCCCATTACTCCTGCGTTGAGCCGCCGGCACCAAAAGTGACTGAACAAAACTCCGGCTTCAGTGCATAAAGCTCTTGGCGAACCGTCCTCAAGCGCTCGGCACCTTGAGGGGTTTTGGGCGGAAAAAATTCAACGCTCAGTGCGGGCTTGTGTCGATTGCTGTGGGTCATGATGCTGGGGTGATAGAGGGATCAATTCGAGAGTGAACCAGACCAGCGGGGTATAAAGCCCAACTGATCAATGCGGGTCTTTACAGTGCAACTCAGAGTCGGTGGATCAAATGTGGCCTTCTTTTGGCAACGCTTGAGAGCTTACTCAGACCATGGCCCCTGAGCCGCTTAGAAAGCAGATGATGCAGCAGGCTTGGGGGCTCCATGATGATGCACAGGAAAGGGGCTTCACCTTAAAAGCCTAAGCTAAATTTATTAAAGCTTAGGCTTCGGATTCGGTTCAAGCCCCTAGCCAGTCATCAATAACGGTAAGTGTCAGGCTTATAAGGACCGGACTTGCTCACACCAATGTAGGCGGCTTGCATATCAGAGAGCTCGGTGAGCATGGCGCCCACTTTCATGAGGTGCAACCTGGCAACCTTCTCATCCAAGTGCTTAGGCAGCACATAGACCTGACCAGACTCATAACGCTCAGGGTGACAAAAGAGTTCAATTTGAGCAATCGTTTGATTGGCAAATGAGGAGCTCATCACAAAACTGGGGTGGCCCGTACCACAACCCAAGTTCACCAAACGGCCTTTGGCGAGCATGATGATGCGTTTCCCGTTGGGCAACAAAATGTGATCGACCTGGGGCTTGATCTCCTCCCAAGTGTAGGCTTCCATGGATGCGATGTCGATTTCATTGTCAAAGTGACCGATATTGCAAACAATGGCCTGGTCCTTCATGGCCAACATGTGCTCGTGAGTGATCACGTGCTTGTTACCGGTCGCAGTCACAAAAATATCAGCCTTATCAGCAGCGTACTCCATGGTGACCACTTTGTAGCCTTCCATGGCCGCTTGGAGTGCATTGATCGGATCGATCTCG
This sequence comes from Limnohabitans sp., assembly GCA_036821105.1. Lineage (GTDB taxonomy): Bacteria > Pseudomonadota > Gammaproteobacteria > Burkholderiales > Burkholderiaceae_C > Limnohabitans. Next base: position 1,241 of record DAISKH010000098.1, on the reverse strand, counting down.
GTCACCCACACTTGTGCACTCAGTGCGCGCAAAGCCTGTGCAGAGCCCTTGCCCACGTCACCGTAGCCAGCAACCACAGCCACCTTACCCGCGATCATCACATCGGTGGCGCGCTTGATGCCGTCCACCAAAGACTCGCGACATCCATACAAGTTGTCAAACTTGCTCTTGGTCACGGAGTCGTTCACATTGATCGCTCTGAACATCAAGGTCCCAGCGGCAGACATTTCTTTCAGGCGGTGCACACCCGTGGTGGTCTCTTCGGTGACACCAATGATTTCAGCACCTTTTCTGCTGTACCAGGTGGGATCTTTGGCCAATTGCGCCTTGATGGCAGAGTACAAACAGACCTCTTCTTCGCTGGTGGGGTTACTGAGAACCGAAGGATCGGTCTCGGCACGTTTACCCAAATGCATGAGGAGGGTTGCATCACCCCCGTCATCCAAAATCATGTTGGGGCCTTCACCCTGAGCGTTGGCAGCAGCAAACTCAAAAATGCGGTGGGTATAGTCCCAGTACTCGGTCAAGTTCTCGCCTTTTTTGGCAAAAACAGGAGTGCCTGCTGCGGCAATGGCCGCTGCAGCATGGTCTTGGGTTGAGAAAATGTTACAAGAAGCCCAACGCACTTGTGCGCCCAAGGCTTGAAGGGTCTCGATCAGCACGGCCGTTTGAATGGTCATGTGCAATGAGCCTGTGATGCGAGCACCTTTTAAAGGCTGGGCCGAGGCGAACTCATCGCGGATGGCCATCAAACCGGGCATTTCGGTTTCGGCAATTTTGATTTCTTTACGGCCCCATTCGGCCAAGGACAAATCGGCCACCACAAAATCGGTGGTGTGCAGGGGCTTGATCGCAGCGTTCATGTCTTAAAACTCCAAAGAGAATGATGAAGACCACTGCGCGGTGCTTAAAAAGAAAGATAGGCACTTGTTGGCATTAGTGCGCTTGAACACCCCAAAAACATGGGGGTCACAAACTCACCTCACAAACTCGCAGTGGGTGAGCGCCGTTGATGTTTTGAATCAACCGAGCCTCATTTTTAGTCAACACACCAGCCCACCAATTGGACTCATTGCTTGCGTTCACAAAAACTGCATCGCTCCTCGGTCGACGACAATTTTAACCAGACTGCCGTCCCACGTAAAGTCCAGCCCTTGAATAGACCCTTTTTAGGCTCATAAAGCCAAAAACCACGTGCTTCATACATGCCTCATCCCCCGCTTAATGGCACTCCTCAGCGC
>DAISKH010000097.1:6610-11307 GCA_036821105.1 Limnohabitans sp. | reverse complement strand
CAATGGGCCAGAGACGCTGGTGTGGCCATGGTCAGAGACAACCACAATGTTCGTGTTGCTATCCATGCCATTGGCTCTGAGACCCGCAATCAACTCTCCCAACCGAGCATCTTGTGAACGCAAACCAGCCTTTGCATTGGGTGTGCCTGGTCCATAGCCATGTTCCACATTGTCAGGTGTTCTAAACCAAATCAAGGACAACATGGGAAGTTTTTTGGGAAGGATGTACTGAGTAAAAACAGACATCATGTACTTGTTGGCTGCATCTGCTGGCTCACCTTGGGTTGCGTCGGTGGCATCGCGGGCAGCAATGGCAACTGGAGTGGCGTTTGAAGGATCGCTAAAAGCGGTGGTGTTGAATGTGACGTAACCGGCTCTGGCTGTGGGAGAACCATTGTTACTGGCCAAGGTGACGGCATCGGTGCCAGTGTAATTCAATGGCGTGTTGGCGGGTAGTGCAATGCCTGCCGCTTGTAACTCTGTGACCAAGGAGCGGGGGAGTACTCCGTTTTCATCAAGGAAGTAACCGCCACGTCCCAAGTCCTGGATGTAAGCAGCGCCAGCCTTACCAATAGTGGCTGTTGTCAGGCCAGCGGCTTGTGCAGTGGCAAATAGACTTTTAACCAATAAGAGTTGACCACCGTAGTAGTTGTTCAGGGTGTTGAGGATCTGGAAGTCTTCGGTGAAAACAGGGTCCACGTAATCGGCAGGCGCTGTGGTGGAGGACTGGGGGCCTGATGGGATCGTATTGCTACTGCCTTGGGGGGGTGTCCAAAAAGTATTGCCATAAAAGCCGCTTGTCTTGGGGAAAGAACCTGTGGCAAATGACGAGCCATTCATCATGGTGAAGGTGGGAAATGTCGAATGGTTGTCAGTAAAGTTGACGCCTGCTTGACGCAAGTTGTAGAGGTTTGGGGTGTCAACGCTGTTGACGGAGTCAGGGCGCAAACCATCCCAGACCATGATAATGGTTCGGGTGGGAGACAAGGCTGCAGTGCCTGAGTCGGAGCTGCAACCAGAAATAAATGCAGTGGCAGCCAGGGCGGTTGCCAATAGAGTCAAGATTTTCATGCTGTTTGAATCCTGGAATTTGGATAAAAAATTTCTCATGGATTGAGAATCTGGGAGATGGGGGAATTGAAAACAATCAATAAAATTTTTTAAGCAATCTATGGATATTGACTGTATTCAATTCAATCAGTCTAAAAGTTCGATGTGTCCTAAGTGTGACAATATCCATCCAATTGGGCGGAGTAAGCGGAGCATTTTCCTAGGATCATTTTTAAGAGTGAAATCAAAGACGGTACAAATATTCACACAACTGTCACCAAATATCCATAAAGTAAACACAAATTTATTGATCTGAAGGTGCGGAAATTTTTAAAAATCGATTGGCCTACTGTGCCACCCAATTGAGTGTTGGAATCTTCTACATTCTGATGCCGATCTTGCCGCTTGTCATGGGTATTATTTTTTTAAAGCCCAGATTCATTTGGCAATACCCCAAAACCTTCGTTAAGCTCAATACTTATATCAAAGCTTTGCGAGAGGGCCCAATCCTTCATTATTTCAATGATGTGGTTTCCATCAAGGCCGAGATTCCCGCCACCATTGAAGGCACTTGCATTAAATGCGGCAACTGTTGTCTGGATAGACGTTGTGTTTTTTTGGAGCAAACCAGTGAAGTTGAGTTTGAGTGCGGAATTTATCACTCGCCATTGAGACGCTTTTCCAACTGCAACTCCTTCCCCTTGGATGCTCGCGATATTGAGCGTTATGCCTGTCCGAGTTATTCCGTTGTGACAGTTGAAAAGCCTGAATGGATTCCACCCGCGACTCAATATCCGGTCCAATGGATTCGTACCAACTCCTGAGTGGAGGAGATTTGACGATGGTACAAAAAGTTTGGATGCTTTGATTTTTTAAGATGAAAAATGTAATTTTCAATCTCGCAGGGACTCTTTCGTGACATCAAACTTTCATACATCTTTTTAATAATTAAGTAAGTTAACTAAGAAGAACAATTGCATGTTATCTACCCCTAACCCCAGCGGTTTAGAGCTCAACATTCCTCTCACCTCGCTCAAATTCCCCGTTAACCACGTGAGCAGTGATGAGTCAGTCCAAAAATCCAACTCGACGCATCACTCAAACGCTGACGTTTTAACTGCTCAGTCATCTCAAAGTCCCGCTACTTATACGTTGAGTTGGGTCAGACATCAAGATCAATTGCATGAAATTCAAGCCTTTCGCGCAAGAGTGACCAGGCATCATGCCAACCTTCACCTCTTGGATTCAAGCCAACACAATTCAAAGCAGTCTCCTGAGCTTGGTCTATTCAATTCCAACGTCCTGGTTAAAGACATATTTGACAGCTATTGCGAACATATCCTTGTTAAAAACTCATTGAACGGTGAGGTGTTGGCTTCTTGTCGATTATTAACGCCCGCACAGTCTAAGCGGGTGGGTGGCCTTGAGCTTGAGAATGATTTTGATCTGACTCGAATTCGGGCTTGGCGCTCAAAGGTTTTAGAGCTTGGACGTGTTTGCGTTCACCCATTGCTTAAAATTACCGCACAACAGCGAATCATTCATTTGTTGAAAGAACAAATTGCAGGCTTTGCTCAAAGCAATCAACTCTTGATGGTTATTGGTGTTTTTCATGAATTCTCCGCACACGATAAGATTCAAGATCTGTCCAATTTACCGGATCGACCTGCTCTTTTAGGCAACACTCGTGCCGCATGGCAGCTCATTCGCAGGCATCATTTGAGCCCAATTGAGTTCCAATTGCGAGCTCGATATCCTCTCATTGCTCTGAAGGAAGACTTGGGGTCGTCTGAGAATTTAATGCCGCTCCAAAGCTCTGCTGATAGACCTCAGGTGCAAAAACCTGTTCTTCTAGCACCTGAGATGGGTACCTATTTGAAAATGGGCGCCAAGGTCATGGGACAGCCCTCTTGGAGTCGTGAGCAAGGAGCAGTTCATTGGGCTTTGATGTTGCGATCCAATGACTTATCACCGGTTTTATCAAATTCAGCGAGAAACTAATGCATTACCGAGCCATCTTTATCTCTGATGTGCATTTGGGTACTCAAGGTTGTCAGGCTGAGTCCTTGTTGGATTTTCTTCGAGAAAATGACTGCGAGCACATGTACCTGATTGGTGATATTGTGGACGGATGGCAGTTAAGACGTAAATGGTATTGGCCTCAAGCTCACAATGATGTGATTCAAAAGCTTCTTCGTATGGCCAGAAAAGGATGCCATGTGGTGTATGTGCCTGGAAATCACGATGAGTTTGCTCGTCATTTCGTACAACACCATTTTGGTGGTGTTGAGGTCTTAAAGGAGACGACGCATACCACGGCCAATGGAAAAGTACTTTGGCTTATCCATGGTGACTTCTTTGATGCAGTTGTTAAATATGCAAAATGGCTCGCCTATGTGGGTGATTACTTGTATGAGCTGATTTTGAAACTTAACCGCTATTACAATATTTTGAGAGCCAAATTGGGCTTACCATACTGGTCGTTGTCAGCCTTTTTAAAGCACAAAGTCAAACAAGCCGTTGGCTTCATCAATGAATTTGAGGTTGCTGTGGCCAAAGAGGCCAAGCGACGCGGATATCAAGGTGTGGTGTGTGGTCATATCCATCATGCTGAGATCAGAGACATTGACGGAATTTTGTACTGCAATGACGGTGACTGGGTTGAGAGTCGTACAGCATTGGTTGAGCACATGGATGGTCAGTTGGAAATCATCTACTGGGATCAGTTAGTGGAGCACGTTAAAGCTTTGTCACCCGTTGTCACTTGAGTTGTGTTTTCTCAGGCCTATGTTGTGGTCTTCAAGCCCTGAACCCGTCGTGATAACCGATAGACTTGATCCATTATTCATGGGTTCATAGGGGATTGAGCCACTTAACGCAAAAAACCCAAGGCGACATTTTTAAATTGGATGCTTCATGAAAATACTCATTGTGACCGATGCCTGGGAGCCACAAGTCAACGGTGTTGTTCGTACCTTAAAGATGACCACCCAAGAGTTGCGTGGTCTCGGTCATGAAGTCGAGCACATCACCCCCAATTTATTCAAGTCTTTTCCCTGTCCCAGCTATCCCGAGATTTCACTCGCCTTGGCTGGAAAAAATGCTGTCAAGAAGTTGATTGATCGGTTTAGTCCGGATTGCTTACATATTGCCACTGAGGGACCCCTGGGTTGGGCTGCAAGAAGTGTGGCCATCGAGCGTGGTTGGCCCTTTACCACTTCCTATCACAGTCGTTTTCCAGAATATGTGAATATGCGCTTTAAAGTCCCTGTGAACTGGTGCTATGCGCTTTTGAGACGGTTTCACAATGCAGCGCAGGCCAATTTAGCGCCAACCCCCGCTATTGTGAATGACCTCAAGGACAGGGGATTTCGTGCGCCACAAGTATGGAGCCGTGGTGTTGATTTTTCTAATTTCAGCCCTGAAGGTGTGACCTTGGAGCGTGGAGAAGGGCCAATCTTCTTACATGTGGGTCGCTTGGCTGTTGAAAAGCAAGTCGATGAATTTCTAAAGCTTGATTTACCTGGTGAAAAGTGGGTGGCAGGTGACGGCCCAGAAGGTGAGCGACTAAGACAGGCGTATCCCCATGTGCGTTGGTTTGGGATGCAAAACGCTCAACAGCTTGCAACTCTTTATAGAGCAGCCGA
>DAISKH010000097.1:5018-6510 GCA_036821105.1 Limnohabitans sp. | reverse complement strand
GCTTGGGGTTCGTACAAATTGCGTCCATCAAAAATAATTGCTTTCTTTAAAGACGCTTTGATGGTGGCAAAGTTGGGGCTCTTGTATTCCTTCCACTCGGTGAGCACAATCAACGCATCTGCACCTTTGAGATTGTCCATGGCGTGATTTGAAAAATGCAAACGGCTCAAATATTCTGGGTGATCAATCAAATCGTCTTTAAAGGCCTGTTCAGCAGCGTGCATGGCCACCGGATCGTGCGCAACAACAGTGGCACCACGGGTAAGAAGTTCTTTAATTAAGACGCGTGAAGGGGCCTCTCGCATGTCGTCGGTGTTAGGCTTAAAAGCCAGGCCCCAAACTGCGAAAGTGAGTCCACTCAAGTCATTTTCAAAATAGGCAGTGATTTTTTCTGCGATGACGTGTTTTTGTCGTTGATTGACTGACTCCACAGCAGACAAGATTCTCAGGGGCAAACCGTGAGAGTTCGCGGTGTACTGAAGCGCTTGTACATCTTTAGGAAAGCATGAGCCGCCGTAGCCCGTTCCTGAGTACAAAAAGCTGTAGCCAATTCTGGGGTCTGAGCCAATGCCTTGGCGAACAGAGTCAATGTCGGCTCCCACGCGTTCAGCCAGGTTGGCCATTTCGTTCATGAAAGAAATCCGAGTTGCCAGCATGGCATTGGCTGCATATTTGGTAAATTCAGCCGAGCGCACGTTCATCACCAGAGTTCTTTCGTGATTTCTGTTGAAGGGAGCGTAGAGTTTTCTCATCAACTCCTTGGCCCGGTTGCCGGCCTCATTGTCCTCAATACCCAAAACGATGCGGTCTGGGCGCATGAAATCCTCCACCGCAGAGCCTTCCTTTAAGAACTCGGGATTGGAGATGACTGAGAAAGAAGGGCGCTCAGAATGGTTGTCTTTGCCAAAACGCACATCAAGCTCATGCTCAATGGTGGCTTTAACAATATCGGCCATTCCAATGGGGACTGTGGACTTATTGACGACGACTTTGTAGTCGGTCATCAATTGACCAATGCTTTTGGCAGCCGCAATGACTTGGCGTGTATCGGCTGAGCCGTCTTCATTGGAAGGGGTGCCGACAGCGATGAAGATGATGTCTCCACTGTCAACGCTTCGCTTAAGGTCAGCGCTGAAAGTGAGGCGTCCTGTCTCGACGTTTTTAAGAATCAGTGCATCCAATCCGGGTTCATAAATGGGGATATCGCCTGCCACGATGCGAGCAACTTTGGCCTCATCAATGTCAAATCCATGGACATCATTGCCCAGGTCGGCCAAGCATGTTCCAGTGACCAAACCTACATATCCTGTTCCCATGACGGTGATGCGCATTGAATGACTCCCTCATTGTGTTGGTGTGACGCCAAAATCAAAATGAACTTTGACGATGAGAGAAATTGTGATGACACTCAATGAATATATGATGACGAATCAATGTCAATTCATTGACAATTTTGATTCATCAGACTGTCTTTAAATTGAAATAATTGAGT
>DAISKH010000097.1:0-4918 GCA_036821105.1 Limnohabitans sp. | reverse complement strand
GCATGAAATCGGTGGTACATGGCTGAGGTGATCCTGATGGTCACGAAAGTGCCGTTTTGCCATTGATGGTTCAAGCTATCCTCACCCAAGAGGTCCTTTAATGTGTATCCGAATCCCTTCGCTTGAAAAAGTTGGCCATCCACAATAGAGCCAAATTCACCAATGATGCCATCACAAGGACTAGTGATCAAATTGGCTCGGGTGTCGATGGGCCTAGTTCCAGGTTTAAGAGCACGAATGAAGCAATCGTGAATACTCTCAAATCCTGAACTTTGAGTGTCCTCAAGTTCCAAATTCGTAAATCGCTTCCAAACCCAAATGGCCATCTTTGTAAAAAGTGGGTTTCTGATTTGACTCATGCGTCCCATCAAGTGGGTAAGGGCAATACGAGGGATACGGTTGGTTAATAAAAAGTTTATATCCTCAGAATTGAAGAATTTTTCACTAAAAAAATTGTTTTTCATCATTTCTTCATCCAAACGTAATAAAACTACTATTTTCAACAAAAGGAATGTACATGATCCCTGATTCACCACTCAATATGAGTGAATATGTCATTGGTTTGGCGGTGGTTACATGGGTTTGTCTCAAGGCCAAGGAGCGTCTTGAATTGTCTTTTGCCAAAAATCCTTCTTTGGGCGGACATGTTCGCTGGTCCAAGCGCTTTGCCAGTCAAATTCCGTCTTATTCTTATGATGAGGCTCAATGGTTCGCCTGTGATGATGCCCCTCAAACGATTCAAGACACCCGTAGACAAGCCCTGAGCACTCTGGGTCGTGACTTGGTAGATCAAAGCCCCATTACCTTGGCCCAAACCGAGAAAGCCAAGCCAATGATCTCGGACTTGCAATTCACCAGCAACTACCGAGTTCCGTTTCAGTTCAAGTCTGTGGTTTTGAAACACATTCAAATGGGCGCATTTTGGCAATCCAGTGAAGGAGTTTGGCTGACCGATTTGGACGGCAATCGCTTTATGGATGTCACTGGATCCTATGGGGTTAACCTTTTCGGCCTGGATTTTTACAAGTCCAATATTTCCGAAGGTGCAAATCTTGCCAGCGACTTGGGCCCCAGTCTTGGGTCCTTCCATCCTTGTGTTTTGGATAATGTTGAGAGGTTGTGTCAACTTTCGGGCAAGGATGAGGTGTCCTTTCACATGTCGGGAACAGAGGCTGTGATGCAAGCGGTGAGACTGGCCAGGTACCACACGGGTCGTAAGAAAATTGTGCGTTTCACCGGTGCTTATCATGGTTGGTGGGATGATGTGCAGCCCGGACCCGGTAACCCGATGCCTCCAGCCAAGCACACATTGACGCTTCGCGAAATGCATGAGTCCACTTTGAGAGTGCTCAAAAACCGAAGCGATATTTCTTGTGTTCTTGTAAACCCATTGCAAGCATTGCATCCTAATCAAGCGGCGCCGACTGATTCCACACTCGTGGACGGGTCTCGTCGAACGCACTACGATCGCCAGGCTTATACAGATTGGCTGAAAAAGTTGAGAGCAGTTTGTACGGAAAAAGGGATCGTGCTCATTTTTGATGAAGTGTTCTTGGGCTTTCGGCTTGCTAGAGGCGGTGCGCAAGAGTATTTTGATATTCAAGCCGATATGGTCACCTATGGCAAAACACTCGGTGGAGGTCTCCCTGTAGGAGTTATCTGCGGTAAGGCAGAGCTCATGAAGCGCTTTAACCCTAATCGCCCAGCTGACATCTGCTTTGCAAGAGGGACTTTTAACGCCCATCCCTATGTCATGGGTGCCATGAATGTGTTTTTGAAAAGATTGGAGAGCCCTGAAGTTTTGTCTCTCTACGCCAATTTGGATGAAACTTGGAACAATAGAGCCGTGAAGCTCAACGAAAGCCTTAGAGCTCACAACTTGCCCATTCAAGTCTCCAATATGTCTACTGTGTGGACCATCCTTTACGATTTGCCAACGAGATTCAATTGGTTGCTGCAGTATTACATGCGAAGGGAAGGCATAGCGCTTAGTTGGGTTGGATCTGGACGGATGATTTTTAGCTTGAACTATGGCGAGCATGAGTTTGAGGAGTTTTCAAGACGTTTGATTTTGGCGGCTCAAAAAATGAAGAGTGATGGATGGTTTTGGAAATCTGAGGTCCAAACCAATAAGAGTATTCGCCGAGGAATCCTCAAAGAGTTGCTGCGCGCACGTTTTGCAAGTTAAATAAAAGAAGCGGTGATGTCTGAGAGACTCACCGCTTCTGAGATCGAACTTTGACTGAGGACTACTTCAAAAGAGACTGCAGTTAATTAGAGGCTGCAGTCTTTTTTGTTCAGAGGTAGACTTGAAAACTTAAGAGGCATCTGCGCTATTGACCTGAATGTGCTCCATCGGATCGATCAACTGCCCTTTAAGCAAATAAATTGGTGATTTTGCGTAAAGGACCAAGTCGTGAAAAGGGTCAGTCATGATTTTGAACGCCCAAGAGAATGCAACTACAAAATTGTCTTGAATGATCAATTGAGCAACCCTAAAGAGCATTCCAGCAATACCCAATCCTAACCAATAAAAACCAACCATTCGAATAAAGTTACCTTGATCTTCTTCTGGAACTGCCCAGCTAAAAACTGTGGGTTCTAAATAGATAGCCAAAGGTACAGCGGCCCAAATGGACATGAGTACGATCTTACGTTTGATGTTGTAACCCACTTTAATAAATTCTTTGTGCTCATTCGTCGCTTGGTTGACGACATCATAATCTTTGGGTTCAAAAAAGAAGTGACCAGCTTGTCTAGTGACCATAGAAATTAGCCATCCAATGAGACCAGAGATCACTGGGTCAATGAATAGATAAACATAGGCAACAATGAAGGACATCGCGCTGATGAAATGTAGGGATTGATTAATTCTGCTGTGATGATAATAACGGTGATCATCCCAACGTTGTATTCTTAGGGTTTCAAAAAAATGGTTCATCTTTATCCTTTGTTCAGTGGAAAGGGGGGTAATTTTTTTTGAGGGGTCTCAGAGATTAGTGAATTTACTTCAGTTTTTTTGATCAAACTATTATGTTATGAATGTGCTCTGTTTTGATGAAACTTTGATGACAGTTGAATCGAATTTTTAGCTGTTGCTCAATTTGTTTTAGGAAAATCTTCAAGCGTAAAACGGTATTCACCATCACTTGATTCTGTTACTGATCTCTGATAAATGCTATTGAATACTATCGAATACCAAAACTGAATTAAACTTTATTTTTCCTTGTCAAGAGCAGTCCATATCTATTTTTAAGATGATCAGAGAATATTGGTGGTTGCACAATTTTGGTGCATCACAAAACCCACATTGTCTTTGTTTTGTCATAAATCAAAACTACACTTTCTTCATGAGAAGATTTCCTACGCAACCCAGAAAACGAACTCGCATTGAGATCATTCCGATGATTGATGTGATGATGTTTTTGTTGGTTTTCTTTGTGTTGATCAGTATCAATGTAATTCCGGCACTTGGATTGAAGATGAGACTTCCGCAATCCACCCAAGCGCGCGAGGATCATCCGCCTAAACGTGTTGTTTTGAGCATTTCCGAGACGGGTGAATACCAACTTGAGGGGAAAAGTTTTCCCACTCTTGAAAGTATGCGCACTGAGTTACTGCGCCTAAGGGATGAAGCAGGCCAGAGCCCTGATGAAATTAAGAAAAAATTGGTCATCATCATCAATGGTGATGAGCAGTCAAAGTTGCAGCAACTTGTGGATGTAATGGATTTGTTGAAGTCCAATGGAATTGATTCGATGACTATTGCTTCAAAGAAAAAATGACTCTATGAATGCTGCCATCGAATGGACATACGAAAAACGTGACCCTATCTCTTACACGGGTGCGTTTTTATTACTCGGTCTGGTTTTATTGGTCATAAATTTTGCACCTGCTCCCGATTTAGCGCCAGATGAAAATGAGATGTCTGCTTTTTTGGACACTCCGCCTCCACCTCCTAAGCTTGAGCCTATTCAAAAGGTTGAGCCTCAACCAGTCGTCAAGCAGTTGCCAGTTCAATTACCGTTGTCCAAAGCCCCAAGTCCTGTCGATATTCCTGAGCCTCCTAAACAACAAGAGACAAAGCCATCCATTCCAGCGCCTCAGCCCGTTGTTCAGCCTCCAACGCCGCCAGTGCCGACTCCTCCAATTGCTGAACCCGTTGCTAAGCAACCCCCAGTTTCCTTGGATTCAATGTATGTGGGTCAACTCAAAGCCTACTTAGAAAAAATCAAGAAGTATCCAAGCTCACGTGAAGCTAGGCTTGCCAGACCCCAAGGTACTGTTACGTTGTCATTGACGATCTCTCGTTCAGGGCAATTGATGGATGTACATGTTTTGAATAGTTCACATTCAAATATTTTGGATGCTGAGGCTATGAAGAGTGTCAAGACAGCCACCTTGCCTCCTTTCCCTCAGGATGCATTTGGTAATGAATCAAGTCATGAGTTTTCAGTGAACCTGAACTACACCCTTGAGCAATGATTTTGTGTTTGTTTTAATTTAAATCACCTGGAGTTTTTATGAAAAAGTCGAATCAAGTGTTTCAACTCTCCGTACTGAGCATAGCGCTCATCGGAGCAGGTTGTTTATCTCAGGCATTTGCCCAGTCTGCACCAACCAATGTTGGAACAGTGAAGATTTCTGGTGAAGGCGACCAAGTCGGTAACGGCCTCATCATCGATGAGGATGGTGTTAAAAATAAGAGCACAGTCACAAAAGCTGCAATTGACAAAGAGCGTCCCACCGCAAACCCATTTCAGTTGTTGAATCTTGAGCCTGGAGTGAATGCATACAGCTATGACTCAACGGGTATTTTTGGTGGCAATATGCGCGTACGCGGCTTCAACAGCGACGAGATGGGTTACACCATCAATGGTGCACCAGTCAATGATTCAGGTAATTTTGCGATTTATCC
>DAISKH010000096.1:9574-11394 GCA_036821105.1 Limnohabitans sp. | reverse complement strand
TGCAAAACGACATGACCATTTTGCATCAATGCAATGCGGTCACAAAGTCGTTGTGCCTCAGGCAACTGATGTGTGGTCAGTAATATAGTAGTGCCACTGGCTCGTAAATTCTCAACGAGTTGCCACAGCTCTACCCTTGCACTCGCGTCCACTGCCGCTGTAGGCTCATCAAGGATCAAGATCTCTGGGTGATTAATCATGGAGATAGCGATATGTAGACGCTGTCTCCAACCACCTGAGAGTCTCCCTACCCTAGTTTTGGCATGGCTCCACAAACCAAAATCGCCCATTAACTCATGAATACGAGTGCGCCTATTCGATGGCCCCATCCCATAAAGACGAGCAAAAAAGTCCAAGTTCTCGTGTGGAAGCAAGTCGTTGTAGAGTGCACAATTTTGAGAACAAAAACCAATCATCTTGCGAGCTTGGGAGTCCATCTGATGAAGTGGTATGCCGAGTAAATGAATTTGACCCGCATCGGCTTTTAACAATTGACAAACAATATTCAGGAGAGTTGATTTACCTGAACCGTTGGGTCCGATCAAACCAACGATCGTGCCTTTCTTAATCTCAAGACTGAAGTCCTCCAACACCTGGTGGCAACCAAAGCGCTTGTAGAGTCCCTCGATTTCTAAAGCATTTGTCACTCTAAAGATTCCTTATCCAAAAGCCTTTGATAGGAATGAACTCCCAAAAACACTGAAAATAAACAAAAAAGTACTAAAAAGATCAACTCAAAACGCAAAGATTCAACTCCCAGACCATACGCGGCAACTCCTTTGAAAGCTTGGTTCATGTGCAACATGGGGTCCAATTGCGCGACCATTTGCATGGTTTGGGGCATGATTTCAAGTGGGAAAAACGTTCCACCCAAAACCAAGAGTGGTACTCCGATGGCTGACAAACCCACCACGACTTGTTCGCTTTTGTTGGCAAACCGAATCCCTAAAAAGAAACCCATGCCAACATAAGAAAAAACGGACAGTATCAATATAAATCCCCCCAACCACCAACTGCCATGGTACCGAGCTCCAATCATCCAAGCCACTGAATAGAGCATCACCATTTGAAGAGCGGCCAACTGCAGTTGAGCCAAAACCACTCCAAAAAAGTAAGCCAAAGGCTTCAGAGGTGACACCAGAAGTCTTCGCAAAGTTCCTCTCTCACGCTCGGCAGCAATCATGGCCACACTACCCCCGAGACAACTAAAGAAAAGCGCCGCACCCATCAATATTCCAGCCGCTGCCGCATCCAATCCTGCGCGCATACTTTCGTTGTGAGAGTAAACCAATCCAAAAAGCAACATCATGAAAATTGGGAAAGCGGCCCAAAAAATCAATCCCCTGCCCTGTCTCCATTGCTCGAGAAGCATTCGATGTGAGACCGCAAGGGTCTGACTTAATAGTAAATTAGCTTGACCATTTATCATGGCATATCAGTTTTAATTTGAATGACTTAGACTTAACATTACTTCCAATGGCTATCGTGTCAAAACGGAAGTTTTACCGCTTTTATTGGATATTGGAAAGATTCGGAAAGTTGCACAAGTTGGTCAGAATTTCTTTAGGTTGTAGGGTTCAACTATACTGGACAGGACAGTGATTTTTTCCTTGGGAACTTTAAGTTTTCTATTGACCCAAGATGCTTACTCGTTATCAGTAAATTTTGGTCGCTTAATAATCCTCATCTCTCGTCACGCGAAGATCTATTCAAAACTCATGCCTTTCCTTCAAAGTCATACGCTCAGCGCACTAAAAGTTCGTAATTTCAGGCTTTTTTGGACGGGTTTGATTAACCAAGTGCTGGGTCAACACATGTAC
>DAISKH010000096.1:0-9564 GCA_036821105.1 Limnohabitans sp. | reverse complement strand
CACATGTACCAATTTAGCCTGGGTTGGTTAGCTTTTGATCTCACGGGCTCACAATCAGATCTCTCCTTGATCCAATTGTTTGCTTTTTTGCCTCAGTTCTCCATCACACTTTTAGGCGGTGCGCTTGCCGATCGGTTTGATCCCAGAAGACTCATTCAACTCGCTCAATCTCTCTCTGTCATTAGTGTGGTGAGCGTTGGCTTCACCACTTGGTTTGGACTCCTTGAATTTTGGCACTTGGCTTGTGCTTCATTCGTGTTTGGTTTGGTCAATGGAATCGATGAGCCGAGTCGAGTATCTTTCTTTCCAAGACTTTTACCCAAAGAACAATTGGCCTCAGGGATACCTCTTGTTTCTATGGCGTTCGGTACCTCTCGAATAGTGGCCCCTTCGATTGCAGGCTTCATCATTGCGGCTATTGGTGCACCCGCGGTGTTTTTATTCTCCGCCTTGGGATTGAGCACAATGATCACCGTGCTCTTTTGGGTCAAAGCTAAAACAGTGAATACTCAACCAAGCGGAAGTTTGGTGAGGAACATTATTGAGAGCTTCCAGCATATACAGGGCCACGAGGTTTTCTCAAAAGTCATTATTGCTGCACTCTTGAACGCGACTCTGGCCATGGGCTACATCCATATCTTGCCCGTTTTGGCCAAAGTCGTTCTCAAAGCAGACGCCATGGGACTAGGCTTACTTGCCTCTGGCGTTGGTATTGGCGCTTTGTGCGGTTTGTTTTCATATCCTTGGTTTCAGTCCCGAGTAACCCCCAGAAACCTGATGGTTTACGCTTTAAGCGCTTACTGCTTTGCATTGATTGGGGTTGCCTTGAGTCAATGGTTTTGGGTTAGCTTCGTCTTATTGATCTTGGTAGGACTGGGTCAAGCCAATTTTTTAACCAGCTGTCAAGTCGCCTTGCAAACTCACGTCGAGGACCATTACCGGGGTAGGGTCATGGCTATGTTTTCTTTGGTGTGGAGCTTGGTGTATTTGAGTGGTTTTCTCTTGAATTTCACTGGCTCATTAATAGGTCCTCAGCGAGCCTTACTCGTGAATGCGCTGATCGTACTCACTTATGTTTGGCTCTCCATGGCAAGAAGCAATGCTTTAAAGACAATGACTTGGGTTCAAAAACAAAGCGCTTAGTGATCAGCAACGATTGAAGATGTCACCTCTTTTAAATCCAAGTATTAATTCAATGAAGTCATCCAACTTATTCTATCTTTGCCCCTGATTCACGAACAAGTTGCCCCCACCTGATTTCTTCGTTTTTCAAAAAGTTGGCAAATTCTGCTCTAGTGGTAATGATGGGCTCAAGAGACTGTGACTTGATTGCTTTTTCCACAAAACTTGGGTCGCTGAGGACTTTCACCGTGTCGCTGTGAACTTTGTCAAGTATCACTTCAGGCGTTCCTGCCGTTGTTGCCAATCCAAACCAAACATTGGCCGAGTAACCAGGGACCCCAGCCTCAGCAATCGTAGGTAGATCAGGACGCAAAGATAACCTTTTCTCTGTTGCAGTGGCCAGTATTTTGAGTTTCCCAGCTTTCTCTAATTGTTCAAACACACTCAAGGTGACCATGAGCATGGACAACTGCCCGCCCATCATATCGGTGACAGCTGCAGCGGAGCCTTTATAAGGAATGTGAAGAATGTCGATATTGGCCATTCTTTTGAATTGTTCTGAAATCACGTGGGGATAAGAGCCACTACCAAAGGAGGCATAACTCAGCTTACCAGGATTGGCTCGGGCGTATGCAATGAACTCTTTGATATTATTGGCTGGCACCGAATTGCTGATCGCCAATACAGGTGCCAATTGCACCACCTCTGCAATGGGTGCCAAATCAATCAAGGGTCGATAAGGCATTTTGGAATACAAATGTTGATTGATCACAAAAGTGGCTGTATCTGAAAATAGCAATGTGTATCCATCAGACTGTGCCTTCGCAACCAAATCAGCGCCAATGATCGTTGCTGCGCCAGGGTGATTCTCAACAACGACTGGCACCCCCCAAGTCTTGGAGAGCTGTTGGGCCAAGCTTCTAGCGACCGAGTCTGTGCCACCCCCGCTTGTATAGGGCACGATCATACGCAGTGGTTTGCTCGGCCATGTTTGTCCCAAGACCCATGGGGCTACCAAGAGCCAAGCAAGGCATAGACACTTTTTTAGAATTTTCATAAACAACATTTCAATCGAGTGATAAAAAGTAATTGATCCAGCCAACAAGGCAAATCCTCGACTGGTTTTTCCCTATAAGAGTCAGTGAGGATGCAAAAAATGACTCATACCGTAAAACTCCAACAAGTCCTTGACCCGCTTTCTGGCGGGCTGGGCTTGAGACCACCCACGGCGACACGGACTCAAGCCTGTCATTTTTTTAAGATCAACCACCATCTCTGTCGTCTTCAACGTCACCGCTAAAGAGTCCATGATCGGAGTATCATCAATTCGACTGATCCCCTCGCTTGCCAATATCAAACTCAAGGGAATCTCTCCCAAAATAATGACATCTGCACCCATGGAAATCATCTTTCTCGCGGCAACTTTGAATTGATCAATGAGCGGCCCAGGGTTGCCAAAACCATTCAGAACATCGGCAAAACCAAACCCCACGGGTTGCACACCCACTGAAAAAGCACTCAGACCCATGGAATCAATTTGTTGTCGATAGCGCTCAGCCATCAAATCGATGAAGAGCAGCATGCCGAATTTTTGACCGTAACTTCCGGCCAATTTAAAGCAACTCTCACCACTGCCCACAACCGGAATATCCAAAATAGACCGAATTTCAGTGAGCAATGGATCGGGCATGGTGCACAGCGCAAATGCATCGAACCCGGATTCTTCAGCGTTTAAAGCATGTGCGAGCCACTGTACTGAGTGCAAATTGAACAATGCGCGGTGACGAATATCACCCCCTGGATAGTTGGCGTCGTAGCTCCCGGGCGCCATGCCGTGAAGTACCACCTCGGTATCTGACCTTACCAATTTCTTAATATGATCGGTCATCCTTTTTGAATAGTCAGGTAATTCCTCCAAAACAGTCAAACTTTGGTGGTAGATTCTCATAAGGCCTTTATTAAATTCACGGTAATTGGATGAGTCTGAACATATTCAGCAAGCTTGCAAAGGTCAACAGCTGGTGAAGTGTTGACTATTGATATCATGCATTTTCCCTCTCAAAAGTCAATCCAGTTTTATCCCCACTGAGCCATTTTCTTAGAACTTTAAAATAAGGATAGCACCATACTATTCATCAAATAAATTCAGCATTGCACCGAGCTAGACGATAGGAAGCACTTGAAAGAATCATCTCTAAATTTTGATATCCAAGCAATAGTCCAGGACTGGCTCAAACGACTCAATGAGGCTTGTCAGCACCCTTTAACTGAGCCTTGGCTAGACTTGTTTGAAGAGGACTCTCATTGGCGAGATGTGGTTGCGTTGACTTGGCGTATCTGCACCACAAGTGGAAGACAGGAAATTGCGAAAAACCTGTCCTCTAAGGTCAAAGAAATGGGGGCCCATGACTTCCAAATTGATACACACCGTCAAGCCCCTAGAGTCATAGAGCGTGCAGGCGAGCGTGTCATTGAGGCCATATTGTGTTTTGAAACCCGCATTGGCCATGGCGCTGCCTTGGTGAGATTAAAGTATCCAGAGGATGGGATTGATCCTAAAAAGGCCTGGACATTTCATACCACCTTAGAGAGTATCGATGGGCATGAAGAAAGTACCATCAAGGCACTCAGAGCAGATCCCGTTTTTAATCGAGATTTTCATGGTCCTAACTGGCTCGACAAAAGAACTCAAGCTCACCGTTTTGAGGACCGCGAACCGACCGTCTTGATCGTAGGAGGTGGTCATGCAGGTTTGTCCGTTGCGGCAAGGCTCGGAGCGCTTGGCGTCGACGCGTTGGTCGTGGACAAGGAGAAACGCATTGGAGACAATTGGCGTTTGAGATACCACGGCTTGATGCTACACAACCAAGTCCATAGCAACCATCTGCCCTACATGAACTACCCTTCCACCTGGCAGCCTTATCTGCCAAAGGATCGGATTGCCAATTGGTTAGAGATGTATGTGGATTGCATGGATATCGCTTTTTGGACTGAAACAGCCTTTGAAGCGGCACATTACGACACTGACCTTCAGAGCTGGAAGGCGACCTTGACCATCAAAGGCGAGCAAAAACGTGAAATACGCCCCAAACACATCATCATGGCCACCAGCGTCAGTGGAACCCCCAACCTACCCCACATTCCTAGTTTGGAGCATTACCAGGGGCCAGTGATTCATTCCAGTAAATTCGGTGATGGCTCAATATGGCGGGGTCGACCTGTTTTGATCATGGGCACAGGAACGAGTGCACATGACATCGCACAAGACCTCCACAGCCATGGTGCTATGGTGAGCATGCTCCAAAGAAGCTCGACCCTGGTGGTCAATGTCGAGCCAAGCGCACAACTCTACGATGGCTTATATTTGGGAGACGGCCCCTCGCTAGAGGACCGTGACCTGATCAACACGTCCATGTCGATGAAACTGATGCTGGCCACTCACAAACGGTTGACCGATCAAGCCAAAATTCATGACCGTCCGATTTTGGAGGCACTTTCCAAAGTAGGATTCAAACTCAATGACGGTATTGACGGTACAGGATGGCCCTTTTTGTTTCGAACCCGCGGTGGGGGCTACTACTTCAATGTGGGTTGCTCCGATTTAATAGCCAAGGGTGAGATCAAAATCCTCCAAAACTCAGACTTGGAGACTTATACCCAGAAGGGTTTGAGGATGAGGGATGGGCGTGAACTGGCGTTTGATGCCATTGTCTTGGCCACCGGTTACAAAACTCAGTCCGAAATGCTACCCACTTGGTTTGGCCAGGAGGTTTCAAAAGAAGTGGGGGAAGTTTGGGGGTTTGACACCGAGAAACAGGAATTGAAAAATATGTGGTGTAAGACCGCTCAAAAGGGTTTATGGTTCACAGGAGGCGCTTTTTCACAATGCAGGGCTTACTCCAAGTATCTCGCTCTCCAAATCAAAGCCACAGAACTGGGATTGGTCGACTAAAACAATCATGATCCACCTCATCATTCAAGATTATCGCGTTTCTTATTTCTATTTATAAACCTCATTTTTTCACTCGCTCCACCATGACCAGAAAATTCATTGACCTATCTGTCCCCATTGAAAACGCCGTCAAATCTGACCCCCCTGGCTTGGAGCCGAGTATCGAGTATCGGGATCACAAGTCGACCGCGCCTTTGGTTGCTGCGCGTTATCAGGACTTAAAGCCTGAGGAGCTCTTGGATGGTGAGGGTTACGCCATTGAATTTTTAAAACTCAACACCCACAACGGTACCCATGTGGACGCTCCTTGGCACTTTGCCTCCACCATGGACAAGGGCCGGCCAGCAGCCACCATTGATGAAATTCCACTGGATTGGTTTTACGGCTCAGGTGTGAAACTAGATTTTCGTCACTTTCCCGACGGATATGTGGTGAGCGCTCAAGACGTGGAGGATGAGCTCAAACGCATTGGCCACGTTCTCAAGCCCTACGACATCGTAATGGTTAACACCTCAGCCGGTAAACGCTTTGGAGACCCAGATTATGTAGAAGCTGGTTGCGGTATGGGCCGTGAAGCCACGATGTACCTCACCTCAAGGGGCATACGACTCACAGGGACTGATTGTTGGTCTTGGGACGCTCACTTTAAGCACATGTCCAAAAAATATGCCGAGGTCAAAGATGTTGCCGTTATTTGGGAGGGTCACAAATCGAGCCGAGATATTGGCTACTGCCATATTGAGAAGCTACATAATTTGGAGGTACTTCCACCCTTTGGTTTCACGATATCGTGCTTTCCTGTGAAAGTCAAAGGTGGCTCGGCCGGTTGGACGCGCGCGGTTGCTATTTTTGAAGAGTAAAACATGAAACTTGCCACCTTTGTGCACCCTGAGGGACATGCTGCCATCGGTGCAGTATCAGTCAAAGATCAAACGGTACTTGATTTTTCGCTGGCCTATGAACTTGTCCACGGGAAACGCCATCCAGCCCTCTCGAGTATGCTGGAGTTGATTCAGTCGGGCCCTGTAGGGATGGCAGTGGCACAAGACTTGGTGTCTCGCTGGAACCCTCAGGCTGTGATCTCTCTGAAGGGCCTCCAACTCCTCTCACCCTTGCCTAGACCCGAGCAAATACGAGACTGTCTCGTCTTTGAGCAGCATCTACTCAATGCCATGAAAACCTGGGAACTGCTCACCAAAAAACCACCTATGCCCGTTTCACCATTATGGTACCAGCGTCCCACGTGGTACAAGGGTAACCGCTTTAGCGTAGTTGGGCATGAATGCGATGTGCATTGGCCACCCTATTCCGAAATGATGGACTTCGAGTTGGAACTCGCTTGCGTGATTGGCAAACCAGGCAAAAACATTGATGAATCTCAAGCCATGTCTCATATTTTTGGCTTCACCATCTTCAATGACTTTTCCGCAAGAGACACACAAATGGATGAGCGGCCCTTGGGCATGGGTCCCATGAAGGGCAAAGATTTTGACACCGGCAATGTACTGGGTCCTTGGATCGTGACCACCGATGAGATTGGCGACCCTCAAAACCTTGAGATGCAAGTCAAAATAAACGGCGAACGTTGGGGGGGTGGTAACTCCAAAGACATGCACCATTCATTTGCAAAAATTTTAGCCTTTGTCTCCGTATCTGAAACACTGCACCCCGGTGAGGTCATTGCTTCTGGCACCGTTCCAACGGGTTGTGGCTTGGAGTTGAATCGATTCCTAAAGCCCAATGATGTGGTCGAGCTCGAGGTGGAAAAAATTGGTATTCTCAGAAACAAAATTGTTCGCCCTTGAGTTTATGTGTTCATGTAATTGAGTGAATAATTTTTTTAGCCCCTCAATGTCTTCGCGCTTCAACATCTTCAACCATTCAAGCCCATGATGACTCAAAAATTTCTTGCCCATCTGACCGTCCCAACACTCCTGCTCGTCTCAATGCTCATTCTGAGCCCTCAAGCAAAGGCTGAGTATCCTGATCATCCGATCAAATTGATTGTGCCTTTCCCACCAGGAGCGGGCACCGATGCAACGGCAAGACTTTTAAGCAATGCCTTGAGTACTCAAATCAAACAAACCATCGTGGTCGATAACAAGGCCGGTGGTGGGGGCTCCATTGGCGCTCAAGCAGTGGTCGATTCACCAGCTGATGGCTACACACTCTTTTTTGCCACGACGGGAACCCTTGCCTTTAACCCCTATTTGTACTCAAAACTGAAGTACAACCCTCTGACAGATTTCACCCCTATCGCTGGTATCGCCTCATTTCCCAACGTTTTGGTGGTCAGTCCGACTTTGCCTGTGAAAACGGTCGCCGATTTCATTGCCTTGGCAAAATCAAAACCCACCCAGCTCACCTACGGCTCATCAGGTACTGGAAGCTCAAGTCACTTGGCTGTGATACTTCTTGAATCTTTAACGGACACCAGTTTCACGCATGTACCCTATAAGGGGAGCACTCCTGCGATCACTGACTTGATCAGCGGGAGAATTGATTTCATGATTGACAACATCACTACCCACGCAGCGTTGGCCAAACAAGGAAAAGTAATTGCACTCGGACTCTCAGGCTCTAACACCTCAAGCATGTTGCCAGGAGTTATGCCGTTGAATAAAACGGGAGTACCCAATTACGACATGGTCTTGTGGTACGGTATCTTGAGTCCTGTGGGATTGAACGCTGAGAGCGTGAACTTTTTAAGTGAGAACATTAAAACTGTGGTCAACAACCCAAAGTTTAAGCTTGCTCTAGAGGCCATTGGAAATGACAGCATGTACATGGGACCCAAAGAATTCGAGGGTTTTGTCAAATTAGAGCATCGCAAATGGGGAGAGATCATCAAGCGCTCAGGTGTCAAACCAGAGTAATTGAGCTTCTTTGCTACCTTAAGCTCTAGGGGCTAGGCTTTGAAAATTTGAGAACGTGAGGCATTGCCAGCTAGAACAAATGCCATAAGCTTTGTTGCTCACGAAGTTGCTGGGCATGGTCATTAAAAATTACACGGCCTTGCTTCATGACAATGGCTCGGTCTACATGTGCCAGTGTGGCTTGCACGTTTTGCTCAACAATCATGACACTCATGCCATGGGCTAAACTGCTTTGATGGATCGCACTGAGCATGTCCTTGACTATCACGGGTGCCAGCCCTGTGGTGGGCTCATCCAAGAGAAGAATCTTAGGCCGCCCCATCAGAGACATTCCCAAAGCGAGCATCTGTTGCTGACCTCCACTGAGGGAGTGGGCACGCTGGTCTTGACGCTCTTTTAAGATTGGAAATAATTTAAAAACTTCATCAAAATCGGAAACTTGATGCATGAGTGCAGCAATGCTTAAGTTTTGTTTAACACTCAGGTCTTTGAACACATTGTGTCCTTGGGGTACAAAACCAATACCACGCCTCACGTTCAGCTCGACCTTGGAGGCGTTCACTGGCTCTCCCATCCAGTGCACACTCCCCGATGATGGCTTGAGTTCTCCAACACAGCATTTGAGCAACGATGTTTTGCCCGCACCATTGTGGCCAAAAATACCCACTCGCTCGCCGCTTTCAATGCTCAAGTGAATGTCATGCAACACTTGTAAATTACCGTAAGACGCACTCAAGTGATCAATACTGAGCGTCATAAGAGAACTTCCTTAGGTAATAACTCAACGTCAGTTGACGAACCAAAGTAAAGTGCCTCCAGAGTTTTACTCGCCAGCAAATCCTGAACACGACCGCGTTCGAGAATTTTCCCAGCAAACATAAAAACTGCTGAACTGCACAAATCGTTGACGAACGAGATATTGTGCTCGACCACACAAATGGCACGCCCCATCATGGCCTCTTGTCGAACCAACTCCTTCATCATGTCGTAAGACTGCCCCTCCACACCCGCCATCGGTTCGTCAAGCAGTAACAATTGACCTTCGTTCATCAATGCTCTTGCAAGACCCATGAGTTTTTGTTGTCCAAATGTCAAGTCTCCAATGGCTGAGCCACTCAAGTGGCCAAGTTTCATTCTTTCAAGAATTTTGAGAGCACGCTCAATTTTCTCTTCTTGCCTCACCTTGACTTTGGAGGAGTTAAAAAACAGGGAGACCAAACTCTCTGCTTCATAAAATCGACTGGCAACGACCAAATTCTCCAATACGCTCAAGGAGGGGAAAAGCCGCATATGTTGCCAAGTGCGACTGATTCCGCGCTGAGCACGGCTCTCAATCGATAGGCCACTCAAGCTCTCCCCCATCAAACTGACCTCGCCGGAGTCTGTGGGGTAGACACCCGAGATCAGGTTAAAGAGCGTGGACTTGCCCGCTCCATTAGGACCAATGAGTCCGAGTATTTCCCCTGCATGAATTTCAAGGTCAATGGCATCGGCGACCACAATACCCCCAAAGCGTTTGCACAACTGGTCGATTTTGAGAACGGGTGTGGTCATGTCAATGCGAGGGATATCTTGGGGCTTGGTTGAGGGTTAACTGAGCGAATTGTGTTTAAG
>DAISKH010000095.1:0-11602 GCA_036821105.1 Limnohabitans sp. | reverse complement strand
TCAGGGTCCTTGTACACTCCCAAGGGGTTGCCCCCCCGCTCTTTGAGCCACCTCATGTGTCGCCCCGAGCCACACGCCACATCAAGCACTCGGGCGCCTGGCGCGAGCAAGTGGCTAAAACGTTCAACCCATGCACTGGGGGCGAGTTGAGCATGACGGGCCAAGACTTCGGGGGAGGGAGGTGCGGAGTGAGGAGTGGTCATTCAATCACGCCAAAGAAGCAAAAAAAAGAGATTTTTAACTTGTCAATCATCATCCTATTATGGCGTAGCATGAACAAAATGCGGTATTAAATCTGGGCAATTTCGCAAGTCTTAGAATAATTGGTTTTCCTCTTGGACTGTGAATTCATACAGACCTTCTTAATTCTTGTCTACAATCGAGCGCATGGCAACCAAGCAAAACCCAGAATATTCAGAAAGTTCCATCCGTGTTCTCAAAGGACTGGAGCCCGTTAAACAACGCCCCGGGATGTACACCCGAACGGACAACCCCTTGCACATCATTCAAGAGGTGCTGGACAACTCGGCCGATGAGGCGCTGGCCGGGCATGGAAAAAAAATCAAAGTCACTCTTCATGCCGACTCCTCCGTGAGCGTTCAAGATGACGGGCGAGGTATTCCTTTTGGGATTCATCCCGATGAGGGTGCCCCTGTCATTGAGTTGGTTTTTACCCGTTTACATGCAGGCGGTAAATTCGACAAAGGCTCGGGTGGCGCCTACAGTTTCTCCGGTGGCCTTCACGGTGTGGGTGTGAGCGTCACCAACGCTTTGTCCTCTCGCATGGAGGTCACCTCGCACCGAGAGGGCAAAGTGGCCCACTTGGTGTTTCAAGCCGGTGAGGTGGTCACCCCCTTGAAGCTCAAAGTGGCCACCAAAGACGATCCGAAGTCGGGCACCTTGGTGCGGGTGTGGCCTGATGCCAAATACTTTGAGAGTGCTCACTTGCCTTTGCAAGATTTGACCCACTTGCTGCGCTCCAAGGCGGTGTTGATGCCAGGTGTCAGTGTCACCTTGGTCCATGAAAAGACCAAAGAGGAGCAAACCTGGCTTTATAAAGCGGGTTTACGGGACTATTTGATGCAAACGCTGGTGACGGACCCCGTCATTCCCCTCTTTGAAGGGGAGGGCTTTGCTGATAGCGCGCATGAAAGTTTTGCTGAAGGCGAGGGGGCCACGTGGTGTGTGGCTTTTACGGAGGATGGCCAAGCCGTCAGGGAGAGTTACGTGAACCTCATCCCCACAAGCGCTGGGGGAACCCATGAGAGTGGGCTCAGAGAGGGTTTATTTCAAGCGGTGAAAAATTTCATTGACCTGCACGCCCTCCTCCCCAAGGGGGTAAAGTTATTGCCAGAAGATGTGTTTGCGCGCGCCAACTATGTGCTCAGCGCCAAGGTGCTTGACCCCCAGTTTCAAGGCCAGATCAAGGAGCGACTGAATTCCCGAGATGCTGTTCGCTTGGTCTCCTCCTTTGTGAGGCCCACTCTGGAGTTGTGGCTCAATGAACACGTTGAGTACGGAAAAAAATTGGCCGATTTGGCCATCAAGGCCGCCCAATCAAGACAGCGTGCTGGGCAAAAAGTCGAAAAACGAAAAGGCTCAGGTGTTGCCGTTCTTCCGGGCAAACTCACCGATTGCGAGAGCAAAGATTTGGCTCACAATGAGGTCTTCTTGGTCGAGGGTGACTCTGCGGGCGGGTCCGCCAAAATGGGTCGAGAAAGAAAGCCAGGCCATCTTGCCCTTGCGTGGCAAGGTGCTCAACACCTGGGAGGTCGAGCGCGATCGCCTATTTGCCAACAATGAAATTCATGACATTGCGGTGGCCATTGGTGTAGATCCGCATGGGCCCAATGACACCCCGGATTTGAGTGGTCTTCGCTACGGCAAGGTTTGTATTTTGAGTGATGCTGATGTGGACGGCTCACACATCCAAGTGCTTTTATTGACCCTCTTTTTTAGGCATTTCCCCAAACTCATCGAGGCTGGGCATGTCTACATTGCTCGTCCCCCCCTCTTTCGAGTGGATGCGCCGGCCCGGGGTAAGAAGCCCGCCACCAAGATTTATACCTTGGACGAGAGCGAGCTCACCACGGTGTTGGATAAGCTCAGAAAAGACGGCGTCAAAGAGGGTGCTTGGTCCGTGAGTCGCTTCAAGGGCCTAGGTGAGATGAACGCGGAGCAATTGTGGGAGACCACCTTGAACCCGGATACGCGCCGCCTTTTGCAGGTGCAACTGGGCAATTTGGATTTTTTGGCAACACAGTTTTTAATGTCTCAACTCATGGGCAAAGGTGAAGCGCAGGCCAGGCGCGAGCTCATGGAGTTGCATGGGGACGCGATTGAGGTGGATATTTAATGAGTGACGACATCATCGAAGCTTTGCCCTTACCCTCCAAAGATGAGGACTTGGGGCTAGGAGCCTATGCCCGCATGGCGTATTTGGAGTACGCATTGTCGGTGGTCAAGGGTCGTGCTTTGCCCGATATTTGCGATGGCCAAAAGCCCGTTCAGCGGCGAATTTTGTATGCCATGTCCCGAATGGGTCTTGGGTTTGGTGGGGCCAATGGCGCCGTCGGAGCGCGTCCTGTGAAGAGTGCCCGTGTGGTGGGGGACGTGTTGGGTCGTTTTCACCCTCATGGAGACCAAGCAGCGTATGACGCCTTGGTGAGAATGGCACAGGACTTCTCACAGCGCTACCCTTTGATTGATGGCCAAGGCAATTTTGGCTCACGCGATGGCGATGGTGCTGCTGCCATGCGCTACACCGAAGCGCGCTTATCCAGAATCACAAGTTTATTGTTGGATGAACTCGACGAAGGGACAGTGGACTTTCAGCCCAACTACGACGGCTCAACCCTGGAGCCCAAGCAACTCCCAGCGCGTTTGCCCTTTGCGCTTCTCAATGGTGCAAGTGGCATTGCTGTGGGTTTGGCCACGGAGATTCCTTCGCACAATTTGCGCGAGGTAGCCCAGACGTGCATTGCACTCATCAAAAACCCGAAACTCCCAGACACTGAGTTGCTCACCTTGCTCCCCGGACCCGACTATCCGGGGGGGGGCCACATCATCAGTAGCCCACAAGAGATTGCCGATGCTTACCGCACCGGTCGAGGCTCCTTGAAGGTTCGCGCCCGTTGGTCCATTGAAGAGTTGGCCCGTGGGCAGTGGCAATTGGTGGTCAATACCCTCCCGCCCGGGGTGAGTAGCCAACGGGTACTAGAAGAAATTGAGGAGCTCACGAACCCCAAAGTCAAAGCGGGCAAGAAGGCACTCTCAAGCGAGCAAAATATTCTAAAAGCAACCGTGTTGAGCGTGTTGGATTTGGTTCGCGACGAGTCCTCCAAAGATGCCCCTGTGCGTTTGGTGTTCGAGCCTAAAACACGCACTGTGGAGCAGCAAGAGTTGATTCAAGTGCTACTCTCACACACGAGCCTAGAGACTTCTTCCTCCATTAACCTCACCTCCATCGGCATTGATGGACGACCGGTGCAGAAATCGATTCGCACCATGTTTGAGGAGTGGATCAGCTTTCGCCAAACCACCGTTCAGCGTCGCTCCCAGTACCGACTCGATAAGGTCCTTGACCGTATTCACATCTTGGAGGGGCGCCAACTCGTGCTCCTCAATATCGATGAAGTGATTGCCATCATTCGT
This sequence comes from Limnohabitans sp., assembly GCA_036821105.1. Classification (GTDB taxonomy): domain Bacteria; phylum Pseudomonadota; class Gammaproteobacteria; order Burkholderiales; family Burkholderiaceae_C; genus Limnohabitans. The sequence continues at coordinate 7,948 of DAISKH010000095.1, read as the reverse complement.
CAAAGCGATGAGCCTAAAGAGGCCTTGATCGCGCGCTTTAAATTGAGCGAGCGCCAAGCTGATGATATTTTGGACATCCGGCTTCGCCAACTCGCAAGGCTAGAGGCCATCAAGATCGAGCAAGAGCTTAAAACGCTTCGCGAGGAGCGAGAGAAGCTTGAGGAAATTTTAAGCAGCCCCGCCGCCCAACGCCGTTTGATGGTCAAAGAAATCGAGGCCGATGCCAAGCTCTTTGGCGATGATCGTCGGACCTTGATTTTGGCCGACAAGCGCTCAAGCGTTGAGGTCAAAATCATTGATGAGCCTGTGACTGTGGTGATCTCGGACAAAGGGTGGGTGAGATCTCGTTCAGGACACGGCCACGATCCCAGTGGCTTTGCCTTCAAGGCTGGGGACTCTTTGTATGACACCTTTGAATGCAGAACGGTCGATACGCTCCTCGGATTTGGCTCCAACGGGCGGGTCTATGCCGTCCCTGTGTCAGGCTTACCCGGCGCACGGGGAGATGGTCAACCCATCACCACCATGGTTGAGCTCGAGAGTGGAACCCAATTGGTCCACTACATCGTGGGCCAAGCCGGATCGTGTTACTTGCTCAGTAACTCCGGGGGCTATGGTCTCATTGCCAATTTTGAGTCCATGATCTCCAGAAACCGAAGCGGCAAGTCGTTCTTGAGTATTAATGCGGGGGAGCGTTTGCTCAAGCCCTCTTTGGTGAGTTTGCCCCCCATGGCTGAGGGACTGGCACCGGCCAAATCGGTCGCCTGTGTGACTCAAAATGGTCGAGTTTTGAGCTTTGAGCTCTCGCAACTCAAGGTGATGGAGAAAGGCGGACGAGGATTGGTCTTGATCGACCTCGAGCCTAAAGATGAGTTGGCAGGCGCTGCGGCCTACAACAAAAGTGTTCTCGTGCGCGGAGTCGGTAGAGGCGGCAAGCCCCGCGAAGAGATGCTGGAGATTCGAGTGCTCAATAATGTCAGGAGCCAACGCGCTAAGAAAGGCCGGGCCACTGAATTTGGCTTCAAGCCCAACGAGGTGCGGCGGGTCGAATAGCGCTAAAGGTGGCTTGATGTTGAGTGAGAGGGCGCTCATCTTGGGTTAAGCGCCCTAAGGGCAGAGCTTCTTTTGGGGCTGATCACTTTGAGATCATCAAGCACATCCCGCCCAGCGTCACTTCAATGACAGCCCAGGCGTATTGAGCTTGGTGGCTTAACTGGACAAAGTCGCCACGAGTTCGATCTCCACACACGCCCCCAAGGGCAATTGGGCCACACCAAAGGCCGAGCGCGCGTGCTGGCCCTTGCCGCCAAAAACGGCCCCAATGAGCTCACTGCAACCATTGGTCACCAAGTGTTGTTCGGTGTACTGAGCCGTGCTGTTGACCAAGCTCATCACTTTCACAATTTGCTCGACATGGTTCAAGTCCTTGCCCACGGATAGACACGCAGCGTGCAAGGTGCCCAGTAAATCAATGGCCACTCGTTTGGCGGCCTCGTAGCCTTCGGGGGTGGTCATGTTCAGTCCGAGTTGACCACTCCAGACGAGGCCATCTTTTTTGGCAATATGACCACTGAGGTAAATCCACCCTCCCCGAACCACAAAGGGGACGTAGGCTGCAGCAGGTGTGGCCACGGGAGGGAGTTCGATGCCTAGCGTTTGGAGTTGGGTGTAGATGTCGTTCATGTTAAGCGTGGTGTGGGTTCTTAGAGGTCCCTAGAGCTACCTAGGTGTCGATTGAGGTCGATTAATGTCGATTAAGGTCGATTAAGGTCGATTGAGATTGTTAGAGACGAGGATCAATCGGGAAGGGGGTCAAAGTTTGGCCAATGCCAAGTCCGGGGACAAGGTTCGTGTATAACTAAATTCTAACCCTAGGGCTTATGCATCTTGAGCATGAAGGCTCAAGAAATCGGCCGACAAGTCGATCTCTCACCAGTAAGGACCAAGCCAGTGCGCAGTCTCATGAGACACTGGGGACTTGGAGACACAGCGGATTTTTCTACACCTCTAAAATAGTGCTCAACCATGTTGACCTTGAATGTTGCTTTTGATCAAAATCAGACTGCACCCGTCCTCGCCGCTGTTGGCGTTGGTGACGCTAGTCACGCTGGTGACGCTGGTGACGCTCGTCGCGCCCCTAAGATTTGGACCATGCTTGGGTGTGCTTTGGTGCTGGGCTTGACCCTCGTCAACGCCCGGGCCGAGTGGGCTGAGTTGGATAAAGATGAGGACGTCACCCACTTGTGGGACAAACAAGCGGTGAAGGCTGTGCACGTTTCGCGTTATGTCTGGACGCTCTCGGATTTGAGTAAAGCATCAAAGACGGTCAATGGAGACACCTACCAGTCCGAGATGACGCGCTGGCGACTCTACTGTGTGAACGATACCTTTGTGAAGTTATCGGTGTCCATGTTTGAGAAACCTCTCGGTAAAGGCCGAGAGGTCTACACCACAGACGAGCAGGAGTGGAAAACCAAGGAGTTTCCCATCCGCCCCAACACCTATTTGGCCGCCCTTAAAAAGCAAGTTTGCCAAAACGCCAACTCTTGAGCAAGAGTCACCCATTTGAGCTCAAGGCTTACTGGAGGCGTTGACTCTTGCCATGATATGGGCCAGTGCCTCTTCGACTTGATCAATCAAGATCAAGCACAAATCCCCTGATGTCAACGTATTGAGGGCCAAATCAATGGCCAAAAATTCACCATAAATTTCGTGAATTTTGTCGGTCTTTTTAGCGCCCTTTAGGCCTTCTCGCAAAAGCGCCAACACCTCACCGTCGACGCGCCCGCGCTGGCAGGCATCTTGGTAGAGGACCACTTCGTCAAACACATCTCCAATGATGCGGGTTTGCTCTCGAATGTCCTCGTCTCTGCGGTCCCCGGCGCCGGAGATGACGACGCTGCGTTTTTTGGCCGGTAAATTCGTGACCGCTTGCACCAATGCTTTGATGGCGTCGGGGTTGTGCCCATAGTCTGCGATCACCGTGGCACCTTTATAGTCAAACACGTTAAAGCGTCCTGGCACCGCCTGCGCATCGCTTACAAATGTTGCCAAGCCCTTACAAATCATCTCCCAAGACAAGCCTGCAGCCCACGCTGCGGCGATGGAGGCCATGGCGTTTTCAATTTGAAAGTTAATGGCCCCACTGCGCGTCAAGGGAATATCGACCATGGGGATTCGGACTTGCATGGTGCCTTGCATGGCGACAATTTGATCGTCCTCGACAAAGACCACCCGCTTGCCTTGGGCTCGGTGGGTGGCAATCACAGGGTGATGCGGGTCGAGCGCAAAAAACGTCACCTGACCCGGGCAATTGGCTGCCATGGCGGCGACCATGGGGTCAGACGCGTTCAATACGGCCATACCCGTTTGTGCAACGTTTTGCACTACCACCCGTTTCAAGACCGCCAAATCTTCAACCGTGGTGATGTAATTGAGCCCCAAATGGTCTCCCATGCCAATGTTGGTGACCACGGCGACTTGGCAACGATCAAAGGCCAAGCCCTCCCTGAGCATGCCGCCCCGGGCCGTCTCAAACACCGCTGCATCGACGTCGGGGTGCATGAGGACGTTGCGAGCGCTTCTCGGGCCAGAGCAGTCGCCTGAATCGATTTGACGCCCGTTCACATAGACACCATCCGTGTTGGTCATGCCTATTCTGAGTCCACTCATTCTGAGCAAATGACTGATCAAGCGAACCGTCGTGGTTTTGCCGTTGGTGCCAGTGACTGCTATCACTGGGATTCGGCCATCATCGCCTTTGGGGAACACTTGGGAGATGATGGCCTCACCCACATCTCGGCCCTTGCCAAAGGATGGGTTCAGGTGCATTCTGAGCCCAGGAGCCGCATTGACCTCCACCACACCGCCTTGTTGCTCTTCTAAGGGCCTTAGAACAGTCTCGCACACGACGTCCACACCGCACACATCGAGTCCCACCATTTGGGCCGCCGCTACGGCACGTGCAGCAACCTCGGGGTGAACGTCATCGGTCACATCGGTGGCACTGCCCCCCGTTGAGAGGTTGGCGTTGTTTCTTAAAATGACCCGTACCCCTTTGTCGGGCACACTGTCGGACTCGTAGCCTTGCTCTTGGAGGCGCATCAAGGCCACTTCATCGAAGCGAATTTTTGTAAGGGACGTGGCGTGTCCGTCTCCACGCCTGGGGTCAGCGTTCACGATATCCACGAGCTCTTTGACACTGTGCACACCGTCCCCAGTGACAAAGGGGGGCTCGCGCCTGGCGGCCGCGACCAGCCGGTCTCCAATCACCAAGAGACGATAGTCGTTGCCGGGTAAGAATCGTTCAACCAATATCTCCTCGCGAAAGCTTCTCGCGTTTTCATAGGCCTGCATCACCTCTTCTTTGGTGTGAATGTTCACCGAGACCCCCTTGCCTTGGTTGCCGTCTCGGGGCTTGACGACCACAGGAACGCCAATCTCTTGCGCAGCGGCCCAGGCATCGGCTGCGTCCGTCACCGGGCGGCCATGAGGCACAGGAACACCTGCCGCGAACAATAGTTTTTTGGTGAGCTCCTTGTCTTGTGCAATCGACTCAGCAATGGCACTGGTGGCATCGATCTCAGCGGCTTGGATGCGACGCTGTTTGGAGCCCCAACCAAATTGAACCAAACTGCCCTGGGTCAAACGCTTGTAAGGAATGCCTCTGGCCAAGGCGGCGTTGACGATGGAGCCTGTTGATGGGCCTAAACGAATGTCCTCATCGAGTTCTCGAAGTCGCTTTAAAGCCTCTTCTAATTCAAAGCCCGTGTCATTCAAGGCCGATAGGCACAAAGACTGCGCCAACTCAAGCGCCAAGATGCCTACCTCTTCTTCGGTGTACTCCACCACGACTTGGTAGAGACCATCCTCCGAGGTGTGGGTGGTGCGACTGAAGGTGACAGGGCAGCCGGCTTGGGTCTGCAAGTGCAAGGTGGCAATCTCAAGTGCATTGGCCAAACTCATTTTGGCACCGCGCTGATTGGGCCTTAGGTTGCCCATACCGGGAAATAAATTTCTCAAGCGTTGCTCAAATTGAGGCAATGCGCTCAAGTCGTTTTGATCACCCTCACACCTGACCAGCGCTTCAATGGCGGTGTGGCGAGTCCATAAATTGGGCCCTCTGAGGGCGCGGATACGAGAGACGTTCATGAACGAGTCCTAACTTCTTGGGGCACGGCATTGGTGGTTTGGCCGAAATTTTTTAAACCTGCTCGAATGAGTAAAGGCGCGATATCAAGTGCCCACGCGCACGCAACCCCTGCCAAGATGGTCTGCAACTGAAATCCATCTTGTTGAATTCTGACGGCAATCGGCGGAAACTCAAGGTGAAAGAGGAGTGTTTCTTGATCTCCCCGGGCGAGCACAACATGGCCGTCTCTGAAATAGACACTGCGCCGACCTTGGGCACGGTTTTGTTGGATAGCCTCAATGCTTGAGTCGGTGGAGTAAAGGATTACCTCCCCATCGCTGTACTTGGCCAATTCAAGTACTTTCTCATCCTCGGCATTGAGTACACTCACGCCCTCACTCAAGACCAAATCAATTTGAGTGCGGCAGACGTTTTTAAACTTTTCCTCATCGTGGATGTCGTGCTCGTCCAAATCCCAAGCCTCTCGGTTCATATCCGTGACCACGCCCACCAAACAGCGGTCATACGGTAATCCGTCTTGCAAGATATGCCAAGGGGAGGTCTGGAAAACTGCCGCCTCCAGTGTGCGGTTAATGAGGAGTCTCTCGCCAATGGAGTACTCCCTAGCGTCTTGAGACTGAACTTTGCGTTGGTCCATGAAAAGACCTTCCTCACATGCCAGACCCACGCGAAGGCCTGAGAGGTGCACAAGCCACGTGATCAAATGAGAGAGGAGTGTCGTCTGGGTTGAGCCCAAAACGCCCACGATTGGGATTCGACCATTTTCTTTTTTATGAAACAAATGGTCGATGATGGCTTGTCCCACAGGTCTGGGTTTACCCGTCAGGGGCTTTAAGTGCATCAAAAGGCCTGGGCCCGCATTCACCTCAACGATGGCCGCTCCTTGCTCGCTCAAAGGGCGAGAGATGTCTTGGGCGACGAGATCAATGCCAGCGATATCCAAACCCACCACCCTGGCAGCGAGACACACCGCTGCTGCTACCTCAGGGTGAACGAGATCGGTCACATCGTTGTTCAAGTTCCCATCTCGCTTGACGATGATTTCTCGCTTGGCCTCAATCACCGTATCGGGCTTTACGCCTTGACTCTCAATTTGTAATAAATCTTGGGGGTTTTCATGGAGTCGAATGATGTCCATGGGGAAATGGTCCTCTCGTCCGCGTCTGGGGTCGGAGTTGATTTGGAGCTCAATGAGCTCAGAGACCGTGTGCACGCCATCACCAATCACCGACACCGTTTCGCCCTTTGTGGCCGCCACCAAGTGGTTCCCCACCACCAGCAAACGGTGCTCGTCTCCCAAAATGTAGCGTTCAACGAGGACCTCAGAGCCCGCAGCATCCGCAATGTGATACGCCGCTTTCACGCCCTCTTCAGTTTTGAGACCCAGCGACACCCCGATACCGTTGTTGTTGTCGGTGGGTTTGATCACCACGGGCAGTCCGATCTCTTGGGCCACGCTCCAAGCTTCTTCGGGGCTATTGACCAAGGAGCCTTCGGGGACTGGGATGCCGCAATTTTGAAGCAGCTGTTTGGTGAGATCTTTGTCGCTGGAGATGTTCTCTGCAATGGCACTGGTGTGGTCGGACTCGGCTGTCCAAATCCGACGCTGCTTCTTGCCATAACCCAATTGGACCAAATTACCTTCGGTGAGCCGAATACTGGGGATACGCCGCGCCACTGCCGCCTCGACGATACAGTTGGTACTGGGCCCCAGACAGAGTTTGTCCACCAAACGTTTCATTTGCTTGACATTGGAGGCCATGTCAAAGGGCAGGTCATTGATGGCGGCCATGACCAAGTCCTTGGCCATCAACAAACTTTGGCGACCCACCTCCTCTTGAGCGGCACGGATCACCACCTTATAGATACCGGAGGTGCTGGTCTCGCGGGCTTTACCAAAGCCAGTCTCAAGCCCCGCCAAGGTCTGCAGCTCTAGGGCTACGTGCTCCATGATGTGCCCAGCCCAAGTGCCGTCCTTTAGACGCATCAAAAAGCCACCTCTCTCACCAATGCCGCAGCGGTGCTCGACCAGACCGGGCAACCATTCGGTGAGGCGTTCATAAAACCCGGGGATTAAATTGGAGGGGAATTGTTCCAATTCACCTAAATCCACCCAAGCTTCAATCACAGAGCGGTAGGTCCAAATATTGGGGCCACTCAAATAGCGCATTTTGAGGATTTGAATGTCTGGATGTGACATGGTGCAGTTCTAGAGTTGATGGGCTAATGAGGAGTGAGCTTGGCCAAAGGCCTAGCCATGCTTTGCAAATCTTGGAGTGACTCTCTTGCCTTGGGGTGGATCAATAGCTATTGAGGGGTGACTGGGGTGAACGCGAAGCGAGGTCATTGATTATCACTTTTTTTGATCGATTTTCTTCTGTTGGGGTCGCTAAAAGAGTGTGGATCTGGCCCAAGGGTCATGTTGGGTTGGGGGCTACAATCAGAGCAGGGTCAACCCAAGAGGGGTGGGAAGCGTTATAAGCTTTCGAGGCTAGCGAAGAACTCTCAGTGCTCAGTGGCCGACCCAAGCAGCACCCCCTTAAGTTCGGGGCCCCTTCAGATTCTTTTTCATTTGTCATTGTTCTTGCCTTTTACTCAAAACACATGTCTAGCCTTGTTCCCATGCCACCGAGCTTGAGTGCTTTGGTTAAATCGCAACTCGATACCCAAGAGAACGTTTTGGGGTGGCTAGAAGTTGACTTGAGTCTTGAATTAAAGTTCAGTCTTGGCTTTTTGGTGGCCACCAACCGGAGACTTTTGTCTTGGTTGCCCTCCCAATCTGGGGCCGATCTCTCG
>DAISKH010000094.1:0-11620 GCA_036821105.1 Limnohabitans sp. | reverse complement strand
ATTTAGATTGTCATTTAGATTGCTATTTGGATTGCTATTTGGATTGACAGGGTTTGGGTGGAAGTCTCGCTTCTGCAGGGACGGAGAACTCGAGGACTGGGTTTGGGCGTTGGCTAGAAGGCCGCGTGCGTCAGGGCTCGCCCTTGAGATTGACACTCGCGAGGGTGGTGCGCTTCTTTTTCTCTCAAACAGCACGATCCCCATCTCTTGCAAAATGTCGTGCTGTCGATCGTCTAGGCTTAATGTCATGGTCTCATAGTCTCATGCTCATGATCATAGCGTTCTCACGAACACCTGGCGTCAGGGGGTAATAATTTTTTCTCTCCCCCACCGTCCTGAAGCCAAAACGCTCATAGACCGCAATGGCGCGAACATTGCTCACCCTCACTTCAAGCCAAATCCATTGTGCTTTTTCTGCCAAAGACTTATTCAAAAGAACGTTCAAAAGCAGTAAACCTAAACCCTGAGCACGGCAATCTTTGTGCACAGTCAGGTTGAGCAAATGCACCTCTTGATGGCCTTTCATGGCTACAAAATATCCTAGTAAGCGGCGATCTTGCCAGAGTAAGTCGCACCAATTGCCGTGTTTGAGTGCATCAGCAAAGTTTCCCCGTGTCCAGGGGTTGGAGTAAGTGGTTTGTTCGATGTCCAGTAACGTATCGAGCTCTGACTCGAGTAAGGGTTTGATGCACAGGCCTTGGGGGACCATCAAGTGGGCTTGGGCGTTCGAGCCCAAGGCTGCTGTCGCCCCCTGGGTGTTCCAAGACTCGTGGTCGTGCAAAGGCAGGCGACTCAATTGAAGTGGGGTTTTGATGGATGGCTCGGACATCAGCAGTCGGGCTTCAGGTGGATGGGGTCACGCCAACGTTTGGCACTGTGGGAGCTGGTGTCAGCGGTAGGCTTGCCTGTCGCGCCAATGCCCTTTGTTCGGTCGTTTGGGCGACTTGGTCTCTCAAATACCACGGCGTGGCCAGTCCCAAATGTATGGGATCGAGTTGGGCCAAATGATCATCCGGGGCAGCAAGGGAGCCGTGCTGCTTTGCAAGAGTGATCAGCGCCAACGCTGAAGGCTCACACACGCACCAAGTGAGGGGTGAGTGAGGTAAGAGATGCCCCAGGTCTTGCTGCTCTTTCACGGCCGTGGCGTTACCGACAACCAAGGTGGGTTCTTGGGTGCTACTGTCCTCCCAAGGCGTTGGCCATAGGGCGGCCAATTCTGACTCGATGCTGGGGGATTTGAGACAACTCCAGCGATCTGCGTCCCAGCGGTACGCGCTCCAATAAACTTGTTGCATGCGAGCATCTAAAGCGCAAATGACGCGCTGTTGGGTGTGGCCCATCGAACGCGCATTTTGCGCAAGCGTTATCAACGTGCTGAACCCCCATGTGGGGATCGACCATGCGAGGGAAAAACCTTGAGCGATGGAGACCGCGGTTCTAAGTCCTGTGAAAGCGCCAGGTCCTTTGCTGTACACAATGGCGTGAAGGTCCGCAAAGGACAATGAGAGAGTTTCTAGCCCTTCCAAGCACAAGGAGACAATGGTGGCCGATGTTTTGGAGTTATCAGGAAATTGGCCCACCCATGTTTCATCGCCTTTGGCCAAGGCAATGCTTGGGTGCTCGGTGCTGGTGTCTAGGGCCAAGAAGTTCATCAGGGAATTATCTCCGAATTGAGCAAAGCTTGGCTGAGGCGTTAAACCTTGCAAGGCTGTCCAGGCGTCCTGGTGTCAAGACGTTATCTGCTGATGCGTGAAGGGGCACATTGTCAAGCCATGAGGAGCGAGGTACAGTCTGCACTCTCGCACCCAGCGTAATTCAAGCAGGCACCTTTTAAAGACAGGTCACGAATGAAAAACCTCGCTCTTGGACATTGGAGCTTCAAGCCGATTTTTAAAGATATGAAAAAGCTTTGGCAAACCGATGGCTCGGGGCGTTGGCGGCGCACGATCTTTTGTCTGATGGGGTTGGGCATGGGCGTTGTGTGTGCTGGCACTCCAAACTCTGGGCCAAGAACCCAAGGATCAAGCTCTCAACCCCCCCTGGCCTTGGGTGGCGAGGTCGATAGCGACTTACCCGCCACGATTAAACAATTGATGCAGACGTTGGAGTTACCGCCGCAGAGCCTGAGTGTGGTCGTGAGAGATATGCAGACTGGTTTTGAGCCCCTGCACTTTCGTGCTCAAGAAGAGCGAACTCCGGCCTCCTTGATCAAGCTTTTGACCACGCAAGCGGCACTGGACTTGTTGGGCCCAGCCTATTTGTGGCAAACACCGCTTTACGTGACGGGTCCCATTCAAGGGGGGGTCTTGCAAGGCAGCGTATACGTGCGGGGCTCGGGTGATCCAAAATTCAATTTAGAGGCGGCCACAAAATTACTCCAATCCCTTAAATCCATGGGTGTTCAACGCATTGAGGGCGATTGGGTGGTTGATAAGTCACTGTTTGAGACGCCGCCCAAAGACCCTGGTGCTTTTGATGGCGAACCCTTCAAGCCCTACAACGTAGGCGCCGATGCGATGCTGTTGAATTTCAATGCAATCCTCTTGACCTTGACGCCCGATGTTGTGTTGCCTTTGGCGCATGTGAGAGTACAGCCCCCGTTGCTAGGTTTACGCTATCCGGTCACCGTGCCCTTGTCGCCTGGCCCCTGTACAGACTACCGTGCTCAGTTGATGGCGGACTTTTCCCGTCCTCAGGAATTTCGCCTCGCAGGGTCTTACCCCAAAGCATGTGGGCAACAAGTTTGGCCCCTTGCGCCCCCGAACCCACAGGAATTCACGACTCGGGCGTTGGCTGGCCTATGGCGTGATCTTGGAGGAGAGATCACGGGCGAATTCAAGCTCGGCTCAGTGCCCAAGGGCTTGTTGCCCTTGTTCAGCCAGGACTCGCCTGCCTTGGCAGAAGTGATCCGGGACATGAACAAATTCAGTAACAATGTGATGGCGCATCAAATTTATTTGACTCTGAGTGCCTATGCACAGCAAAAAGGCTCGGATGAGGCGTCTGCACAAATCGTGCACCAATGGTGGAAGGACAGATTCACTGCCTCAGAGCCCAAGACCAAAGAGGGCTCGGGATTGAGCCGAGATGACCGCATGAGTGCTCGGGCTTTTACAGAACTCTTGCAATACGCTTGGGACTCACCCTACAGCGCGGAATTGATCGCTTCCTTACCGATCGCTGGGGTCGATGGAACTTTGAAAAAAAGTCGAGCCTCTGGGGTGGCCCATTTAAAGACGGGCAGCTTGAACGGAGTGCTTGCCGTGGCTGGTTATGTTCAGGGTAAAAACCACCACCCTTATAGCGTGGTCGTTTTGATCAATCATCCCAATGCGGCGAAAGCCAGGTCTTTGATCGATGCTTGGATTGAGTGGACAGCCAAGCGTTGAAGAACGCAAGAGGTCCAAAATCGGGGAGGTCCGAACACCTTGGTTGAAGGTATTGAGTGGCCTCTCAGGAGACCTTAGATTGGAACTAGGGCGTCACTACCAACCCTTGGGACTTCTTAAAAATGTGTACGAGAGGTTGCCCACCAAGCGTTGAGCAACGGGGGTGACATGGATGTTGTCGGCATAAAGGTAAGTGTTGTAATTGGGGTCTGCCGTGGTGGCATTGCAGTTGATGCCCGCTGTCAAGCCCGGGCAAGCTGCGGTGGTGAGGCCTGTGGTGGTGATACCGTAGCCTTGCAAGTCAGCGCTTAGATAGAGAACCTCCACATCAAATAGTCGAACTCCTTGGCCAGAGACATACATCCCTGCGTTGCTGATGATGGCCGTGTTGTAAGCGCGTGTCAGGTCTTGGATGAACTGGGGCAAGCCACCCACGTAATTGGGGTAGGCTTTGGCAAACGTAGGTGTATTGATTTGAGCAAACGGACTGCCTTTCAAATCATAGGCATTGAGTAGCAAGATGTGGGAGAAATTGGCCAATTGAGCGCGAGCAAATTGTTGATAACTCGTGCCCAGAGCGGTGATGGTGGTCAGAGCCGTTGCGGGTGTTTCTTTGCCGTTTAAAACCGACACAGTGTGGTTGATTAAATCGTTCATACCCGCACTGATCACGAGCATGTCGCCCGTTTGGGGTTTGAAATTTTTGAGCTGAGCGGGTAAGTCCGCCACGGTGGCATTGGGAGTCGCAAAACCTGTGGCCGAGGGATCAAAGGTAATGTTGTAATCCAACGCCATTTGTTGAATCCAATTGGTAATGGTGCCATCGTTCACCGTCAGCTGATCAGCGTAAGCGTTGGCAGAGGTGCCTTGGTAGCTGAAAAAATCTCCGACAGAGACAATGCGAGACGGGAAGAACTCGTCAATTTTGGTGCTCGCGCCACACGATGCGATCAAAGCGCACAGGCCCAAATAGGCCAACAGTTGGCCCAGGCGCTTGGCCGTGGTGAGTAAGTTGATCTTCATCGTTGAACTCCGTTGTAACCCGATAGTTTAACGGGTGTGTGTCATTATTTTGTGTCTGTGTGGCTAGCACGGCTTAATCGGTCGTAAACCCCCGCCCAAGAGGACCCTTTAGGAGGTGTTTCGATCCAAATTTCATTCACCCCCAAAGCATCAAAGTCTCTCAAGGTTGCAAATAGAGCGTGAGCACTCTCTTTGGGGTTGTTGGGCATGGTTTGGATGACTATGTCGCTTGATCGTGAGTGGGCTTGTAGCTCACGGTCTCGAACCCAGAGAGCGGTCTTGGGGCTTGTCGGACTACTGAGAGGGCTTTGAGTTGGCACGGAAATCGGGTGCACACCTCGGCTCCCCAGTTCCGTCAAAATTTGGCTTGCTGTCATCAGCCTCACTCGAGCTCTTGGTGCGTAATGTGAGGCCAATGTTCCAGACGCTTTGGGAGCGGTCTTTTTGAGCGCGCCCAAGGAGGAGGCATCTTCATGAGACTCCCCCCTTGTTGCTTTGTCCACACTCACCAACTCGCTTTGAAGGATGATCGGCATGTTGAGCGCCTCTTCGAGCGCAGTTTGGTCAATCAAGCCCGGGCGCAACAAAATCGGCTGTCCTCGGGTGCAGTCAATGATGGTTGACTCGATGCCGATGTCGCATTCGCTCGATCCCAGCACTCTCAAGTCTGGACCAAACTCATCTCTCACATGGTGTGCTCTTGTGGGACTCACCCGACCAAAGCGATTGGCACTGGGTGCGGCCACGCCATGAACGCCCAACATATGGGCTTGTCTCAAGAGTGCAATGGCGAGCGGGTGGGAGGGCCAACGCAGTCCAATACTCTCAGCATTTGCGGTTGCGCTCATGGCCACGCCAGGCCGCTTATGAAGGATCAGGGTGAGTGCGCCAGGCCAAAATGTTTTCATCAAAGTTTTGGCAAAGTCGGGGATGTTGTGCGCGTAGTGCTCCACACTCGCCCAATGAGCAATGTGAACGATCAAGGGGTGATTGTTGGGCCGTCCTTTGAGCTTGAAAATCTTCTGGACGGCAGCGTCGTTGTCTGCATCGGCCCCCAAGCCATACACGGTTTCGGTGGCAAAGGCCACCAACTCCCCGTCATGCAAGGCTTTTGCTGCTTCATTCACCTCCTCGGTGCTAGGGGGAGGTGTGTTCATGGGTTCCCCTGTGTCTCACGATGAGGGGTTAATACAGACCCGTGCAACGCGCTGGCAACACCTAAACCCATGGCACCGAGTCCTAGTAAGGAAAGGCATTGCGCCACGGTACTCTCGACCTCTTCGGGGGTGCTACCCGTGATGTTCAAGTGTCCCATTTTGCGCGCACGGCGGGCTTTTTCTTTACCGTAGAGGTGAAGATGGGTTCCTTTGAGAGCCAGCACCCGGGACCAGTCGGGCTCTACCGGATCTGTGCTTTGGTGTTCACGAATGGGCGAGGGGTCAAGCCACAAGTCCCCAAGCAAGTTGAGCATGACACAAGGGCTGTGTTGTCGAATGGAGTTCAAAGGTAGGCCCACCAGAACTCTCAATTGCATCTCAAACTGGGACATCGAACAAGAGTTAAGACTGTGATGACCGCTGTTGTGTGGTCTGGGAGCGATCTCATTGATGACCCAATTCAGTGTTGAGCTTTGGGGAGTGGGCGTGTTTGCGTTGGGGGGCGAGAGCAAAATGAAGAATTCAACACAAAGTACCCCTACATAATCAATCGATTGAGCAAGAGTTTGTGCCGCGGTTTGAAGTTGCTCTTCAAGTTGAGGGCTTACCCATCCTGGAAACACCGTGGTGGAGAACAAAATGCCATGGTGGTGTTGGTTGATTTGAATGGGCAAGTGCACACATTGACCGTTGGGTTCGCGGGCCAAAATCACCGAACATTCGGCCCAGAGTGGGAGTTTTTTCTCAAGCACGCAGGTCAAGGCCTGATCGCGTTGGCCTTGTTGTAATTGGGCGTAGGCGGCTTGCAAATCCATTGCTGAATTCACCACCACCTGGCCTTTGCCATCGTAGCCTAAACGAGCGGTTTTCAGTATCCCCGGAAAGAGATCATGGGGGACTGAAGTCAGGTCTTTTGAGGACTCAATGACATGAAAGGGTGCGACAGGTAAGCCACAACGCTTGATGGTGTTTTTCTCCAGCACTCGGTCTTGGGCGACTCGCACGCAAGCGCCGCTTGGACTCACCCCCACTCGTGTGGCCAAGTGTTCAAGGGCCTGGGCCGGGACGTTCTCAAACTCAGTGGTCACCCGGGAGACGAGCCCACCCAACGCCTGTAGACCCTCGTCTTGGGCGTAGCCCGAGCATAAAAAATGATCCGCCATTGGACTGGCCGGGCAATGGGGATCGGGATCGAGCACGGCCGTTTTATAGCCCATGGACTGGGCGGCTTGAACCAACATGCGGCCCAACTGACCGCCCCCCAACACCCCTATGCACGCTCCAGGGGCCACATAAGAGAGTCCGCTGGAGACAGGGCTGTCGGGTTTTGGGTCAAACATGGTGGGTTGGAGGTGAGGCCTCAGGAGTGGATGAATAGAGGGGTTCAGGTGTTTAGGCGTTCAGACGTTCAGACGTTCGGGGGTGTCGGAGTGAGTACACTTTGGCGGGCGGCCAAAGTCTGTGCCTCACGGAAGGCGTGGAGTTTGTCTTGCAAAATGGGATCATGCAGTGCTAGCATGGACACTGCAAAAAGGGCCGCATTGGCTGCCCCACTGTTGCCGATGGCAAAAGTGGCCACGGGGATACCTTTGGGCATCTGAACAATGCTGTGCAGGGAATCAACGCCATGTAAATGTTGTGTGGCCACGGGTACACCCAAGACGGGAATGGTGGTTTTGCTGGCCAGCATGCCTGGCAAGTGGGCCGCCCCGCCCGCACCCGCGATAATGGCGTGTAAACCCGCCGCTTGCGCACCGTGTGCATAGGCAAACAAATCGTCTGGCATGCGGTGAGCCGATACCACCTGGGCTTGAAAAGGGATGTCAAACTCTTGGAGAATCCGGGTGGCGTGTTGCATGGTGTCCCAATCCGATTGGGAGCCCATTACGACACCAATGAGCGCTTTGGTCATGGGGTGTTGCCTTTTGGCATGAGTGTGCGAATGGATTGATTTTAATGGTTTGATCAGGAGCGTGAGTCAATGATAGAAGTTAGTGTGGAAAATTTTGAGTTGGAGGTGATGCAAGCCTCCATTGAAACTCCTGTATTGGTTGACTTTTGGGCGCCTTGGTGCGGGCCATGTAAGGTCATTGGTCCATTGCTTGAGCAGTTGGAGGAGGATTACCAGGGGCGCTTTAAGTTGGTCAAAATCAATTCAGATGATGAGCAGCAAATCGCCCAAGCCTTTGGTATTAAAAGTATTCCTACGTGCATCTTGCTCAAGCAAGGTCGTCCGGTTGATGGCTTCATGGGGGCTTTGCCTCTTGGGCAGATCAAAGCGTTTTTGGACAAGCATCTCCCCTCCATTGAGGAGTTGACAGCACTAGAGGAAGCACAAGAAGCGCAAGCCCTGTTGCAAGAGGGCGATGCTCAGGCGGCCATCGCCAAGCTTCAAGAGGCCTTGGCCATCAACCCAGCCAATGATGATGCCCGTTTTGAGTACGTCAAGTTGCTCATCGTGGAGGGTGACTTGGAGGGTGCGCAGGTGGCTTTGGCCCCAGCGTTGGCGCAAATTCCAAAGCAATTGCGCTTTGATGCCTTGAGCCATTGGCTTGCGTGTTTAAAGTTCGTTCAAGATGACCCCATGGGACAGTGGAGCGAGGCACAGTTTGAGTCGCATTTGCAAAACAATAAGCGTGACTTTGAGGTGAGGCTTGCTCGCGCCCGCTCGTTGGTGGCCGGTGGCGAGATGGTCCAAGCGATGGATGAGCTCTTAGAGATCATCATGCGCGACAAGACTTGGGGGGAGGAAATTGCCAGAAAGTTGTATGTTGCAATATTGGAGCTCATGACCCCTCCTCCCGCCAAGGATGCGCAAGCCAAAAGTGATACCAGTGCGGGCGGTATTGCATTGACAACGCAGGTGAATTTGAATGAAGATCCCCGATTGGAGTTGATCTCCAAGTACAGAAGACGCTTGAGTAGCGCGTTGAATTAAGCCGGGGGGAGGTGGAAGGCTTAATGCGCCGACTATGGTCTGACTCAGGTCTGGTGAATTAAGTTTAAGTGACGCTAGGTTAAGTTAGTCTAGCATTGGTTAGGTTTGGCTAGATTTGGCTGAGCCTTGTCCAGACCTCTTCATACTTCAACGCAGTTTGTTCAATCACTTGCTGGGGCAAGCGGGGCGCTGGCGCGGTTTTACTCCAGGCGAGCCCCTCAGGTGTTCGGTACTGCTCAAGCCAGTCGCGCAAATACTGTTTATCAAAACTCGGTGGGTTCTCTCCAACACGGTACGTCTCAAGCGGCCAGTACCGAGACGAGTCAGGGGTCAAGACTTCGTCCATCAAAACCAATTCGCCATGGTCATTCAAGCCAAATTCAAACTTGGTATCTGCAATGATGATGCCGCTCTTAAGAGCAATGCGTCTAGCCTCCTTGTATAAAGCCAGGCTTGTCTCGCGAACTTGCTGCGCCAGTTCAGCACCGATCAGAGAGCTCATCTGGGCATAGGAGATGTTCTCGTCGTGTTCACCCATGGCGGCCTTGGTTGCCGGTGTAAAGAGGGGGGAGGGGAGCTCGCATGCATTCAGTAACCCCGGGGGCAAGGACTCAGAGCAAACGGTCTGGTTGTTTTGGTATTCAGCCCAAGCGCTACCCGCCATATACCCTCGAACCACCGCCTCGATGGGCAAGGGCCGTAAGCGTTGGACCAACATGGAGCGCCCCCTCACTTGTTCCACCTCTGAGGGGCTCACCACCGATTCGGGATCTCGATGGGTGAGATGGTTTGCACAAATGCCGGAGAGCTTGTCAAACCAAAACAAGGCCATTTGCGTGAGCAAGGCGCCTTTGCCAGGAATGGGCTCATTCATGACCACGTCAAATGCGCTGATGCGGTCACTGGCAATCATCAACAGGTGTTGCTCCCCCACAGCATAGTTGTCCCGTACTTTGCCCCGCGAGAGTAAGGGCAAAGACGTGAGTGCGCTGGTGTGAATTGCTGTATTCATGGGGTGAGCTTGGGGCAAAGTCTATGGGGTAGAGGGATGAATAAAGTGTTGGGTTGAGCCCCAAGATTGCTGAACCAAAACTCCAAAGTGAGGAACCTCAAACACCCAGGCCTCTCTGAGCCCTGGGGAAAGAGGCTATGGTTCTAGCCTGGGGCTAGCTTTGCGCGAGCCCAGGCGAACCCCAAAAGCCTTAGGCAACCACTTGTGAAAGATGGCCACTACTGTATTTGGCTGCGACAAAGAGGAGCGACTCACCCTTGATCTTTTGGCCTTGTCCTTCGCAACCAAATTGTTGATAGCGTTCAATACAGATTTTTTTGGCGGCCAACTTGGCAGGCTTCAAGTACTCTCTGGGGTCAAATTTACTGGGGTTTTGAGCCATGAATTCACGTATGGCCGCTGTCATGGCCAAACGAATATCAGTGTCGATGTTGATCTTTCTGACACCGTGTTTGATGGCTTCTTGAATTTCTGAAACCGGTACGCCATAGGTCTCTTTCATGTCGCCACCGAATTCGCGAATTTTACTCAGCAAGTCTTGTGGGACGCTGGAGCTGCCGTGCATGACCAAATGGGTATTGGGGATGCGTTGATGGATTTGCTTGATGCGCTCAATCGCCAAAATGTCACCGGTGGGCATGCGAGAGAATTTGTAGGCACCGTGGCTAGTACCAATGGCAATGGCCAACGCATCGAGTTGCGTGCGCTTGACAAAATCTGCGGCCTGCTCAGGATCGGTCAAGAGTTGCTCACGGGTGAGCACATCTTGTGAGCCGTGGCCATCTTCTTGGTCACCTTGCATGGTCTCCAAAGAGCCTAAACAACCCAACTCACCCTCTACGGTGATGCCCTTCTTATGGGCCATGGCGACCACTTTGGTGGTGACGTCGACGTTGTAGTCATAACTGGCCACGGTTTTACCGTCTTCCATCAAACTGCCGTCCATCATGACGGAGGAAAAGCCCAAGTCAATCGCGCCTTGGCACACCAATGGGCTTTGACCGTGGTCTTGGTGCATGACGACGGGGATGTGGGGATAAGTCTCAATGGCCGCTTGGATCAAGTATTTCAAGAAAGTCTCGCCCGCGTATTTGCGCGCACCTGCACTTGCTTGCATGATCACGGGTGAGCCAGTCTCTTGGGCCGCTTCCATGATGGCTTGCAC
Source organism: Limnohabitans sp. (assembly GCA_036821105.1). GTDB lineage: Bacteria > Pseudomonadota > Gammaproteobacteria > Burkholderiales > Burkholderiaceae_C > Limnohabitans. Next base: position 936 of record DAISKH010000094.1, on the reverse strand, counting down.
TTGTTCGAGATTGTTGACATTGAAAGCGGGTAGCCCATAGCCATTTTCTGCGGCATGGTCAAGGAGTTCACGCATGGAGACGAGTGCCATATTGGATCCTGATTTTGATGAATAAAAAATTGAAAGTGATCGATTTTAAACCTGAATAGGTCGCACTTCTGCCTATTATCTGCCTATTGGACAGTGGTGATTTTGAGCATATTCGTGCCACCCGGAGAGCCCATGGGTTCACCACAAGTGATGGCGTAAACATCGCCCGCTTGCACGATACCTTTGCCCAATAAATGCCCTTCGGCTTGCTTTAAAGCGGTGTCCCGATCCGTGCTGGTGTCCATGAGCAAGGGGGTGACGTTGCGGTAGAGTGCCATTTTGCGTTGCGTGCTCAGTTTGCTCGTGAGCGCGTAGATGGGGATGTGGATTCGGTGGCGACTCATCCACAAAGCGGTGGAGCCAGAATCGGTCAAGGCCACCAAGGCCTTGGCGCCTAAGTGATGCGCGGTAAAGAGTGCGCCCATGGCGATGGTTTGGTCGATGCGGTCAAAGGTTTTACCGCTGAAGTCATTGTCCAGTTCAATTTGCTCAGCGGACTCGGCGGCCAAACAAATTTGAGCCATCTCTTGAACCGTCTCCAAGGGGTATTTGCCAGCGGCGGTCTCTGCGCTCAACATCACCGCGTCGGTGCCATCCAAAACCGCATTGGCCACATCGCTCACCTCAGCCCGCGTGGGCACGGGTAAAGTGATCATGCTCTCCATCATTTGGGTGGCTGTGATGACGAGTTTGTCGTGTGCCATGGCACGCCGAATCATGTGTTTTTGAAGTGCAGGCACGGCTGCATTGCCCACCTCAACGGCCAAATCGCCTCGGGCGACCATGATGCCATCGCTGGCTTTTAAGATTTCTTCCAATTGGGGAATGGCCTCGGCGCGTTCAATC
>DAISKH010000093.1:0-11772 GCA_036821105.1 Limnohabitans sp. | reverse complement strand
CTTTGGAGGTGTTCGCACCAGTGCCAGGGGCCAACTCTCCGTTGCTCAAGCGAACCTGTCCTTGTCCCAAGATCACGCCATCTTGTGACCGAATCACCACCTCTCGCAAAGGTGGCTCTCGTGTCACGCGCATGACCCAAGCGGACAACAAGCTGAGCACCACAATGGCCAAGACCACGGCTGCCCAGATGCGGATATAAAGGCGTTTAAAAAAAATACGAAGCAGTATCATGATCTCACAAGGGTTGATCGATAAGTGCTGGACCCTGGGCTTAGAGGTGGGGGTCCAATGACTCCAACAGGTACTTGAAATACTTCAAGTGCTTCAGTTGCTTTAGGTTTTTTGGTTTATTCTGGCTATTCAGACTCTATGCCTTGCGAATGTGCTGTCTGTGCCCAAAACCCATGAACCATTCGAGGGCTACAAGCTCAATCTTGCTGTTTGGCAAAAACGTATCCTACCCCACGCACGGTCAATATTCGCTTGGGCGACTTCAAGTCGTCTTCGATAGCGGCACGAATACGACCCATGTGCACATCAATGCTGCGGTCAAAGGCTTCGAGCTCACGTCCGCGAACCGCCTCCATGATTTGGTCACGCGTGAGAACTCGGCCCGCACGCTCTGCAAGCACCATCAAAAGATCAAACTGGTATGAGGTCAGGTCACACGGATTACCCGCCACACTCACTGTTCGCGCATCACGATCGAGCTCTAAGCGCCCAAAGCGAAGGATGGGTTGTACGGAAGTGGTTTGGGAGTTGTCATTTTGCAAAGTTTGTCGCCTAAAAAGTGCTCGCACTCTAGCGAGCAGCTCTCGGGGCTCAAAAGGCTTGGACAAATAATCGTCCGCCCCCAACTCTAGGCCCACCACTCGGTCCATCGGATCCCCCTTGGCCGTGAGCATCAGCACGGGTACTTTGGAGCATGCATTGGGGAGCGCCCGAATGGAGCGACACACCTCGAGTCCATCAATGTCGGGAAGCATCAAGTCCAGAATCACCAAATGTGCGGGTTGTGGATCTTGAAGTTTTTGAAGACCCAATTGGCCATTCATTGCATGGGTGAGAATAAAGCCAAATTGTTGCAAGTAGTCGCAAACCATTTGAGCCAAGCGTTGGTCGTCTTCAATGAGTAGTATGTGTTCCATGGCCATAGGATGCCCGCACTAAGTGGAGTTAAGTTGAACTTGATGTAAAGATAGGTAAAAAGGCAAACCCCTGGACCAGGTTGTCATCCACCTGAGTCCCATGAGTGAGGTTGAGCTTCGCCCCAAGTTTGTGCCGCCCATGCTGTTTGTCTTCATGGCAAAGCAAATAGTCTGTCCCAGACAAATTCCTTACGCTGACTTTGCTTTAAAGGGCCGCAATTGAGTAAAAGCGAAGAGGAGTGAGTCTCACACGCCTTTACGCAAGAGGGCACTATTTTGCGCTTAAATTACGGTGACGGAGTCTGGTTTGGTGAGAGCACAAGTTTTAAGTTTTGAACTTGTTTGATCAGGATCAATACGGGGAGCCCCAAGAGAGCGGTGCCGATGAAAAACCAAAAATATCCCACATGCTCAACCGCCACACCGGAAAAACCAGCCAAGCTTTGAGGGAGCAAAAAGACCGTGGCGCTGAGCATGGCGTATTGCGAAGCGGAGAACTGGACACGCGTGAGTCCTGAGAGAAAGGCGACAAAGGCGGCTTGCGCAATTCCACCCGATAAATTGTCCGCACTGATCACGCCAATCAACGCGCCCAAGTGATGGCCTTGCCCACAAAGCCAGGCAAAGAGCAAATTGGAGCCACAACTCAGCATTGCACCCCACATCAATACCCGAATCACGCCAAAGCGTTGGCTCAAAGCCCCGCCCAAAAAAGCACCACACAGGGTCATCAAAACACCAAAAACTTTGGAAACCCAGGCAATCTCATCCTTGGTGAAGCCCATGTCGACATAAAACGGGTTCGCCATTACTCCCATCACCAAATCGCTGATGCGGTAAATGCCAATCAGGGCTAAGAGCGTGAGGGCCTCTCTGAGGGTAAAGCGGCTGAAAAACTCTTGAAACGGAGCCCACATCACGTTTTGAACCCAGGCTTTGAGGTTTTTTTGGGCTGAAGTCTGGGGCGAGGGTTGTTCTGGTGAGCATAGTCCTGCGACCAACCCCACCAAGATGGACAAAGCCATGACGGTGTAAGCGCTTTGCCAAGCGATTTGACTCACCCCCTGAGGGCTGAGTGAGGAGAGGTTGGGCACGAGGCTTTGGGCTCTGGCTGCAATCCACAAGGCGCCGGCCCCAGACCAGATCATCCCCAACCGGTAACCAGTTTGATACATCGCCGCCAACGCGGCTTGATGCTCGAGTGCGGCGGACTCAATGCGGTAGGCGTCAAGAGCAATATCTTGGGTGGCCGAGGCCAAGGCGACAAACACGGCGCCCATGACCAATGCATTCAAATCGGTCTGTGCGGAGGTGTTGGCCATGAAGAGGAGTCCCGCGATCAAGGCACATTGAGCGAGCAAGAGCCATGCGCGCCTTCTCCCTAGTCGAGCACTCAAGATGAAGATTCGCTGGTGGTCCACAATAGGTGCCCAAACCCATTTGAAGGCATACGCCAGGCTCACCCAACTCAAGAACCCAATGGTGCTTAACTCAACTCCAGCCTCTCGCAAACGAAAACTAAAGGTCCCCAGCACCAACAGCAAAGGGACTCCTGCCGCAAAGCCCAGACAAAGCATTCGAAGACTGGTGGCACTGGCATACCAAGCCAAGCTCGCGCGCCAAGAGGTGCTTGGAGCGATTGGGTCTTGATGCTGGGGTTTGGTGTTCATAAAAATTAGCAGCTACTACACAAGGGCAAAGTTCCAACGTGAGGGCTTCGTGCCGAATTGTCGCTCACTATTGCCCTTTCACCTTGACCAAGGATAGAAGTACGGCTCAAAAGGGGATCACGGTGTTTAAAGTATTGGGTTGAAAAATGGGGTGTCTAGCCCCAAGATGGGTCATATAAGATTCAAGGATATTAAAGTAAGTAAAGTAAGGATAGTAAGTAAGGAAAGCAAGATAAGAAAGGTAAGAAAGGTAAGCAAGGTAAGCAAGGTAAGCAAGGCAAGCAAGGCAAGCAAGGCAAGCAATTTGCTACCCAAGGCATGATGCCTCTAAAAATAATGTTCATTGAAACCCTCCTTTAAGACCCATCCACTCAGTGTTCTTTCAACTGCATCTCTAAGCGCATGATGATTCGCCCCCCTTTTTTTGAAGTCAGCTTAAGAATTGCGATGGCCTGCGTGCCTCTTGCTTGGCGTTTGGTTTCCTGCCCGTTAGAGCATTGGCTCAAAAAGGCTTATCAATGTCATTTCGGATTGTTATGGGGTGTGCTACGGCTTTTGTCGGTGTGCATGGTCCTTTCAATGGGTTTGACGGGGACACTTTTCGCTCAATCTAGCCCTAGCAGTACCGGTATCGTACTGGCTCCAATTCCTGCTTGGGTGGCGCTGGCCATGCGTTTGGTGCCTGAGGAACAATTGGAGTCAGAAGCCCAACGGGACTATGCACAAATTACCCTCAGCGCGCAAATGCGAGGAGCATTGGTTTCGTCCCTAGATGAACGCGTCTTGACACTCAGGCGCTTGACCCAGCGGCTCATCAAAGAGACAGCGCATTGGAACGCCTCGGCTGCAGCTTGGCGTTGGGAGGTCAACTTGGTGAGCGAGCCTCAAATCAATGCGTTTTGTATGCCAGGGGGTAAGGTGGTTGTTTACACGGGTCTCTTGCAAACCCTGGGACTCAGCCCAGACGAATTGGCGGTGGTGTTGGGTCACGAGATGGCGCACGCGCTTCGCGAGCATTCTCGCCAACGCATGGCCAAGGGCCTGGCCGCGCAAGGGGTGAGTCGCGGTGTTGGGGTAGTGGCCTCTGGGGTTTTGGGTGTAGACCCCAGACTGACGGATCGTTTGGCCATGGAAGGCGCCAATTTGTGGACCTTGAAATTCAGTCGTGAGGAAGAGACTGAAGCGGACTTGGTGGGCTTGGATCTGGCTGCACGAGCGGGTTTTGATCCGCGTGCAGGCTTGACTCTTTGGAGAAAAATGGCACAAACCAACTCCCGTGAAGTTGCCCAGTGGCTCAGCACCCACCCCAGTCATGAGAACCGCTTACGAGAAATTGAACGCCATTTACCCCAAGTAATGCCACTATTTGAGCATGCCCAGCATCTCGAGCGCGTTCAAACCTATCACCTCGATGAGCCCCAGCGTCCCAGTGCCAAGCCTTGAAGAGTCCCCATTGAAAGGGGTCTCTCAAGTCCCGCCCACATAGGGGTTGGTTTGACGCTCCCGACCAAAACTGCTCTCAGGTCCATGACCTGGAATAAAAATCGTGTCATCCCCTAAGGGCCAAAGCCGCTCGGTGATGCTGCGAATGAGGGTGTCGTGATCTCCTCTTGGGAAGTCTGTTCTCCCGATGCTGCCCGCAAAGAGGACATCGCCGACAAAGGCGCGATTGAGGCTTTCGGAGTAAAAAATCACATGCCCAGGGGTGTGTCCTGGACAATGCCGCACCAGCAATTGATGACCCCCTAAGCTCACGTGGTCCCCATCATTGAGCCAACGCGTGGGCACAAAGGGGCGTGCACCCTCAAAGCCGTACCGTGCCCCTTGAGTTTCGAGCAAATCGATCCAGAACTGGTCCCCAGGATGCGGGCCGGTGATTGGTAAATTGAGCTTTTCGGCCAAGAGGGCCACTGCGCCTGCGTGGTCGATGTGGGCGTGGGTGACCCAAATTTGGGTGAGTTGGAGCCCATGCGCCTTCACCCGAGAGAGCAACGCATCCAAGTCTCCACCAGGGTCGATCAAGGCGGCTTCTAGCGTTTGGGTGCACCAAATTAAAGAGCAATTTTGTTCAAATGCAGTGACGGGGATAGTTTCGTAGTTCAGCATAGTTCAGCATATTTCAACAGGGGACAGCAGTTGGGAGGGTGATGGGTGTAAGGTATCTAAAAGAAAAGGTAACGGTTGTGTGAAAAAGGGTGGGCAAAGAAAGGGTGGGCATACACGATTAGACAAAAGCAAAACGCTACAGCGTGAAGTCATAGTCCACGACCAAGGGGGCATGGTCAGAGAATCGTTGGTCTTTAAAGACAAAAGCCTGTTGAGCAGTTTTCGCCAAGCCTGGTGTGGCCAGTTGGTAATCAATGCGCCACCCCACGTTCTTGGCATAGGCTTGTCCCCGCTGACTCCACCATGTGTACGCTTCCTCACCTTGTTCGGGGTAGAGGTGGCGGTAAACATCGACCAAGCCCGTGGTCTCAATCAGTTGTGTGAGCCAGGCTCGCTCCTCCGGCAAAAAGCCAGAGTTTTTAAGATTGCCTTTCCAGTTTTTAAGATCGATGGGGTGGTGGGCAATATTCAAGTCCCCCATCAAGATAAATTCACGCTCTTTGGATAGCGCCAACAAGTGGGGATAGACCACATCTAAAAATTCATATTTCGCTGCCTGACGATCCTCGCCACTTGAACCACTGGGGAAGTAGGCGCTGATCAAACTCACCCGGGAGTCTTTTTTGTCAAAACGCTTTTCAATCCATCTCCCCTCAGCATCAAAAGCGGCGTTACCCAGGCCCACAATCGTCTCGGTGGGTTTGGCTAGCGTGTATAAGCCAACTCCTGAATAGCCTTTCTTTTCGGCGTGGTGAAAGTGTCCTTCAAGCGTCTTGCCTTGCTTGTTAGAGACGTCTTTCATTTCATCTCGCAAGTCGCTGCTTTGCGCTTTAAGCTCTTGAACCCCCAAAGCCTGGATATCTTGGGTCTGGAGCCAATCAAAAAAACCTTTGGTGTGTGCTGATCGAATACCGTTGAGGTTCGCTGTGATGATGCGCATAGGGTTTTGTGGGTAAATAAAGTAAGAGCAACAAAATGAAAGTCGTTTAAAGCGAGTTAAGCAAGTTTAGCGAGATCAATCTTTTGAGCTGACGTTCAAAGGGTAATCTCAGCTAAAAGTGGACCAAAGGATATCCAAACCGATCAAAGCAGTTTAAAAAAGCCCAAAACGGCCCTGACTCCTCAAGCTTGCCCCCGACAGAAATGATTTTAGGGGTGATTGGATGCTGAGAGACGGAAGAATGAAAAAAGGGGGAAGAATGATGTGATCAGTTGCAGAAATGATCGGCAAACCTCCCACGCTCTGATTTTGATGACTCTTCACGCCCAATCACTTCAATGGCTTGGGAGATAAAATCAACAATCGACCTCGGCCCCGAAACGCTCAGCGAAAGACTTGGGGGTCTGGGGTGTAATGCTTTTAATACGGACGGTTTTTATGAATACTTCTACCCAAGATCACGACACCTCGGCCCAGTCTTTTGTGGCCTTTGCACTCGAGTCGGGGGTGTTGAAGTTTGGTGAATTTGTGACAAAAGCTGGCCGATTGACGCCCTATTTTTTCAATGCAGGTTTGTTCGATGATGGGCAAAAGTTGTCGCAACTCGCCAGTTTTTATGCGCACGCTTTGCTCAAAAGCGGTATTGAATTTGACATGATATTTGGCCCTGCTTACAAAGGCATTCCTCTGGGAGCAACCTTGGCCATGGAACTTGCGCGTCACGGCAAGAATGTGCCCTTTGCGTATAACCGCAAGGAGCTCAAAGACCACGGCGAGGGTGGCACTACCGTGGGGGCGCCATTAAAGGGCCGTGTCTTGATTGTGGACGATGTGATGAGTGCAGGGACCGCTGTGAGACAGTCTATCGAAATCATTGAGTCCCACGGAGCTATTGCACAAGCCGTGGTGATAGCGCTGGATCGACAAGAAAAAGCCACCGAGGTGGTGGAAGGCGTCACCCGAGATGTGCCCTACAGTGCGGTGCAGTATGCAAGGCAGACCTTGGGCCTCAAAGTCTGCGCTGTGGCGACACTGGATGATTTAGTGGCCTACCTCGAGCAAAGCAATAGCGCTGAGACCCAGGAGCAGCTCCAAAGCGTGCAGGCGTATAGAGATCGCTATGGTGTTTGAGGGCTGGGCTTGAGGCCTTTAGCCTCAAACCCAGAACTCAGAACATAGCTTGGAGCTCTCTATCAAAGAGTGGCCAACTTGGCTTGAAGCAAATCGTTCACATCTTTGGGGTTGGCCTTGCCTTTACTGGCCTTCATCACTTGGCCAACCAAGGCATTGAAGGCCTTGTCTTTGCCGGCCTTGATTTGGGCAACGTTGTCAGGGTTGGCTGCAATCACTTGCTCAATAATGCCCTCTAGCGCTGAGGTGTCATTCATTTGCTTGAGCCCCAAGCGCTCAATGACCTTGTCGACCTGAGTTTGAGCGGCCGAGGCCTCAAGACCCTGACTAGCCTCGTCATCCCATAAAGTCTCCAAAAGAGTTTTGGCGGAATGGTTCGATAAGGTGGAGTCCATGATCCTCACAATGAGTGCGGCCAAGGTGGGCGCAGACAAAGGGCAGGAATCAAAGTCCAAGTGTGCCGCGTTGAGTCTCCTGCTGAGCTCTCCCATCATCCAGTTGCTCACCAATTTGGCTTGGGCTCCCAAGGAGACTGCTTGCTCAAAATAGTTGGCCATCGCTTGGTTTTGAGTGAGGGCGCTTGCATCGTATTGAGGCAAACCCAAAGTGGACACAAAACGTGCGGCCTTGTCCCTGGGAAGCTCGCCCATGCGTGACTTTACCTCCTGCACCCAGGCACGGCTCACCTCCAAGGGGGGCAGATCGGGGTCTGGAAAGTAGCGGTACTCTGCCGCATCTTCTTTGGTCCTCATCGAGCGGGTCTCACCCGTCTCGGGGTTAAAGAGGACGGTCGCTTGGATGATTTTGTGACCATCCAAGATTTGCTCAATTTGCCACCTCACCTCATAGTCAATGGCTTGTTGCATGAACTTAAAGCTGTTCAAGTTTTTGATCTCTCGCCGCGTACCCAAGGCCTCCCCTGGACGGCGTACCGACACGTTGGCGTCGCAGCGAAAACTGCCCTCTTGCATGTTGCCGTCGCAAATACCGATCCAGGTCACAATTTTGTGCAATTCTTTGGCATAGGCCACCGCCTCAGCACTGGAGCGCATGTCGGGCTCGGTCACGATTTCCAACAAAGGCGTGCCTGCGCGGTTCAAGTCAATGCCAGACTGGTTGACAAAGTCTTCGTGCAACGATTTGCCGGCATCCTCTTCTAAGTGCGCGCGCACCAGTCGAACCGTTTTTTGTGTATCACCCAAGAAAAAACTCACCTCACCCCCAACCACCACGGGAATTTCAAACTGGCTGATTTGATAGCCTTTGGGCAAGTCGGGATAAAAGTAATTTTTACGGGCAAAAATACTTCGTTCAGAAATCTCCCCCCCCACGGCCAGTCCGAACTCAATGGCCCGCTCGACAGCGGTTTTGTTCATCACGGGCAGCGTGCCTGGGAGTGCCAAATCCACTGCGCAGGCCTGGGTGTTGGCCTCAGCACCAAAGGCGGTGGAGGCGCGGGAGAAAATTTTGCTTTGAGTGGTGAGTTGAGTGTGCGTCTCAAAACCAATCACCACCTCAAAGCCCTCGATCAATGGCGAGGCGTTTGTGTTAGCCGAACTCATGCGGGACTCCCGGGTCGTTGCAAATGCCAATCGCTCACACCTTGGTAGCGGTGAGCCACGTTCAAGAGTTGTGACTCTTTCAAATAGTTGCCAATGAGCTGTAGACCCACCGGCATCTGGCCCTCTCCAAAGCCACACGGCACACTCATGCCGGGTAAGCCCGCTAAGGAAGCAGGCAAGGTGAAGATGTCGGCCAAATAGTTGGACAAGGGGTCGTTTGATTTTTCGCCCAACTTCCAAGCCACGGTTGGGGCCACTGGGCCTGCAATCACATCGCAGTGGGAGAAGGCACGCTGGAAGTCATCGGAGATCATGCGGCGAATTTTTTGCGCTTGCACGTAGTAGGCATCGTAGTAGCCGTGAGAGAGCACATAGGCGCCCACCATGATGCGGCGCTGTACCTCAGGGCCAAACCCCTCTGAGCGGGTCTTTTGGTACATCTCATCGAGGTCTTTGTAGTCTTTGGTACGGTATCCAAACTTCACCCCATCAAAGCGAGACAAGTTACTGGAGGCCTCTGCAGGGGCCAAGATGTAATAAACCGGGATCGATAACTCGGTCTTGGGCAGTTCAATGTCCACCAATTGGCAGCCCAAACGAACCAGCGCGTCTAGCGCGCTTTGAGTGGCTTGGCGCACATCGTCACTCAAACCTTTGGCAAAAAACTCTTTGGGCACACCAATTCGCAGGCCTTGAAGGTCGTTGTTGAGGTGTGCGCTGAAGTCCTCACTGGGGAGGTCTAGTGAGGTGGAGTCTCGCTCGATATCGGGGCCACACATGGCGCTCAATAAGGTGGCGCAGTCCTCGGCAGTGCGTGCCATTGGGCCGGCTTGGTCCAGGCTTGAGGCATAGGCAATCATGCCGTAGCGTGAGGCCCGGCCGTAGGTGGGTTTGATGCCCGTGATTCCACAAAAAGACGCGGGCTGGCGAATGGAGCCTCCCGTGTCGGTGCCCGTGGCCGCAGGCGTGAGCCCCATCGCCACCGCTGCAGCGCTACCGCCTGAGGACCCACCCGCGATACGGGTCATGTCCCAGGGGTTATGAACCACACCGTAAGCGGAGTTTTCATTGGCTGAACCCATGGCAAATTCGTCGCAATTGAGCTTACCCAGGCTCACCATCCCAGCATCACTTAAGCGGCGCACAACCGTTGCGTCAAAGGGAGAGCGATATCCGGCCAAAATCTTAGAACCCGCCGTGGTGGGAAAGTCTTGGGTGACAAAGATATCTTTGTGGGCAATGGGGACGCCCTCCAAGGCCCGCGCCTGACCGGTTTGGAGGCGCTGGTCACTCAGATCGGCTTGGGCCAGGGTGTGGGCTTCGTTCAGGCTCAAAAACGCCCCACAAGACCCCTGGTCGGCCTTGTTCAAGTCGGTTGTGGCCATCCCGCTGGCCAAGTGGGCTTGGCTTGAGGTGTGTTGGCGAGCCCGGTCAAGGTAATGAAGGGCAACTTCGCGTGCGCTCAATTGTTGGGTTTGGAGGGCGTTGCAAAGCGCTTTTAGGCTTAAATCGTGAATGGCGTTCATGTCAGGACTCGATCACTTTGGGGACCAAAAAGAGGCCCTTTTGAACTTCGGGGGCGCTTTGCTGGTTGGCTTCGCGTTGATTTTTCTCACTCACCACATCAGGGCGAAGTCTAAGCGCCACGTCTGCCACCGTGGCATAAGGGTGAGAGAGTGGGACCACGCCTTGGGTATCGACAGATTTGATTTGCTCGACCAAGTCAAAAAATGAATTCAGTTGCGTGAGCATGCTTTGCTGCTCGTTTGCGTTCATTTGTAGCTTAGCGAGTTCGCCGATTCGAGAGATTTCTTGCAGGGTCAGGGACATGGTCAAAAACCGTAAAAGTTGAAAATTTAAAGCACGCGACTGAGCGCGGGACTCTGTCGTTCGTGTATTATCACGCCCCAATGCTTGAGAAGTTTTGGGAGCCCCCAATTCAGTACAAAAAAGAAGTTTTTTTGGCTTTTCAAGAGCTTGACGCCCCTTGGGTTTCAAGATGTTTTAATCGCAGCGCATCAAAGCACGGCCATCTTGCTGGAGGCTTTTTCTGAGCAAGGGCGGTGTGCATTAGAGGAATTTTCATGTTTGGATCATTTCGTCGGTATTTTTCAACCGATTTGGCCATTGACCTAGGGACAGCCAACACGTTGATTTGGGTCAGGGATAAGGGTATTTTATTGGATGAGCCCTCGGTGGTGTCGATCCGCCACGAGGGTGGGCCACAGGGTAAAAAAACCATACAAGCCGTAGGCCGCGAAGCCAAGGCGATGCTGGGAAAAGTGCCCGGCAACATTGAGGCCATTCGACCCATGAAGGACGGCGTGATTGCTGACTTCACGGTGACCGAGCAAATGCTCAAGCAGTTCATCAAGATGGTGCACCCCCGCTCCATGCTCAAACCCAGCCCTCGAATCATCATTTGTGTGCCCTGTGGCTCCACCCAAGTCGAGCGCCGTGCCATTCGTGAGTCGGCCCTGGGTGCAGGTGCCTCAGAGGTTTACCTGATCGAGGAGCCCATGGCCGCTGCCATTGGCGCGGGTTTGCCGGTCTCGGATGCGAGCGGCTCCATGGTGGTAGACATTGGTGGCGGCACCACCGAGGTCGGTGTCATCTCCTTGGGCGGTATGGTCTACAAGGGCAGTGTGCGCGTGGGAGGCGACAAATTTGACGAGGCCATCATCAACTACATTCGCCGAAACTACGGCATGTTGATTGGTGACCCCACGGCCGAGATGATCAAAAAGAGCATTGGCTCTGCCTTCCCAGGCTCAGAGGTCAAAGAGATGGAAGTTAAGGGTAGGAATCTTTCTGAGGGTGTGCCCCGCTCTTTCACCATCTCTTCCAACGAAATTTTAGAGGCCTTAACCGACCCCTTGAACAACATTGTGTCAGCCGTCAAGAATGCATTGGAGCAAACGCCCCCAGAGCTTGGGGCCGATATTGCTGAGCGCGGCTTGATGCTCACCGGTGGTGGAGCGCTTTTGAGAGATTTGGACCGCTTGTTGGCCGAGGAGACGGGACTTCCCGTTCTCGTGGCCGAGGATCCTTTGACTTGCGTTGTGCGCGGTTGTGGCATGGCGCTTGAGCGCATGGAGAGATTGGGCGCGATTTTCACCAGCGAATAAGTTTTTTCGGGTCTGGGCCCCATGGGGGTCCTCCCAAGTGTGACATGGCGACCATGTTTTGTTCGACTTTTAACTCACTGCCCTAA